>DAIOVU010000100.1:0-3392 GCA_036758845.1 Sediminibacterium sp. | reverse complement strand
GCAAGGAGCAAGGAGCAAGGAGCAAGGAGCAAGGAGCAAGGAGCAAGGAGCAAGGAGCAAGGGCCAAAGACTAAAGTCAGTGAGTGGGCAATTGTGAATGGTGAATTGTCAATGAACAGCCAATACGCCAATGCACCAAAGACCAAAGACCAAAGACTAAAGACCAAAGACCAAAAACAAGTATCATAAAACTTGAAATTTTAAAAAAATGGCAGGACAGTTAAAAGAGGTACGTAACAGGATCAAGAGTGTACAGAGCACCCAGCAGATCACCAAAGCGATGAAAATGGTGAGTGCGGCAAAATTACGCCGTGCACAGGATGCCATCACCCAAATGAGGCCATATGCCCAGAAATTGCAGGAAATGCTGAGTAATATTGTAAGCAATATTGAAAGTGGCACCAACCTGAAACTGGCCGAAGAAAGAGCAGTTGAGAATGTATTATTGATAGTAATTACCAGCGACAGGGGATTATGTGGTGGTTATAATGCCAATATTGTTAAATTAGCCAAAAGCACTGCTGCAGAAAAGTATCCTGAGCAGTTAAAAAAAGGGAAAGTGACTATCTGGAATATTGGTAAGAAAGGATTTGAAAGTCTGAGCAAAGCCGGTTACACTACCGATGCCAGCTTTAGAGATCTGTTTCATAACCTGGCATTTGAAAACGTGCAGACCGCTGCACAGGCTGCTATGAAAGCTTTTGAGAATAAAGAATTTGATGCAGTTGAAATTATTTACAGCGAATTTAAAAACGCTGCTACCCAGCGTTTTGCTGCAGAACAGTTCCTGCCTATTCCTAAAGTGGCCCAAAAAGCGGGTGGCAAAAAATCTGATTTTATTTTTGAACCGGCCAAAGAAGAACTGATCGCAGAACTGATGCCGAAGATCCTGAATACGCAATTATATAAAGCGGTATTAGACGCGAATGCCAGCGAACACGGCGCAAGAATGACAGCGATGGACAAAGCCAGCGAAAACGCCAACGAATTATTGAAATCCCTGAAGATCAGTTACAACCGTGCAAGACAGGCTGCCATTACTACCGAATTAACCGAGATCGTGAGTGGTGCAGCGGCATTGCAGGGATAAATCAATTTGAAAATTTGAAAATATGCTAATTTGAAAATGTAATCGATTGCCGGTACATTTTACTTATCATTGTTTCCCATTTTCAAATTTTCAAATTAGCATATTTTCAAATTCTGTTTTTAACCATGGAAATCAGCCAGATCATACCACACATAGAGGTTCTCATTTTTGCAAGCGAGAAACCGTTAAGTTCACTGGACATTGTTGAGTTGATCAACAACACTTTCGGCTTCCTGGAAGAAAGGATCATGCTGGACCAGGTAGAGAGTGCGCTGGAAGGCATCCGTGAGAAATATGATTCTGAATTTTATCCTTTTGAAGTAAAACAAAGCGGTGGCGGCTGGCAATTTTTAACCAAGCCCCTCTATCACCCAACCATTGCACAACTGAATGGCGATAAATTTCTGAAACGCCTCTCCAACGCGGCGCTCGAAACCCTTGCCATCATTGCATATAAACAGCCCATCACCAAAGGTGAGATAGAGGCTATCCGCGGAGTGAACAGTGATTACAGCATCCAGAAATTACTGGAGAAAGAACTGGTACTCATCAGCGGACGTAACGAGAATATGCCGGGCAAACCCCTGGTATACGCCACTTCCAAAAACTTCATGGATTATTTTGGCATCAACTCACCTGCCGATCTGCCAAAGATCAGGGAAGTACTGGCCGATCAGATTGTGGAAGGCACCATTGTTAACCCTGAAGATTTTACCGACCAGCCCGTAGCAGAAGCCCTCGAAATAGAAGCAATTGACGAAATGCTGACCGAAGATGTATCAGAAGTTACCGTTAACGAAGACGGAGAGCTGATCATCAAAGAAGAAGAGAAAGGAAGCGATGAAGAAAGCAACCCAGAGCAAGCTCCTGAATAACGGCATTTTGGTCCCGGCTAAGCCGGGAGGGAAATTTTGAAATTGCAATTTCCCAATTTCCCAATTCCAAAATTTCCCAATCCCAATCCCCTCCTATCTTCGCAATATGTCAGCAACCATCCCCAAAGAACAATTGATCAACATTGCCAATGAGTATGGTACACCTGTGTATGTGTATCATGCCGAAAAAATAACAGAACAGTATCAAAAACTGCAACAGGCATTTGATACAAACAACACCCGGTTTTTTTATGCTTGTAAGGCGCTCACCAATATCAATATCCTCAAACATATCCGTTCACTGGGTTGCAATATTGATTGCAGTTCTATTAACGAAGTACACCTTGCCATTTATGCGGGTTTTGATAAAAAAAATATCCTGTACACCAGTAATGGCATCGCTTTCAGCGAAATAGAAGAAGCGGTTGCCCTGGGGGTAAACGTGAATATTGACAGCCTGTCGAACCTGGAAAAGTTCGGAAAAAAATACGGACACTCCTATCCAGTTGGTATCCGCCTCCGCCCAAATATTATGGCCGGCGGTAACCTGAAAATTTCTACCGGGCATGAGAAAAGTAAATTCGGCATCCCCATCGAACAAATAGACAAGATCCTGTTACTGGCAGAAAAACATTCCCTGCATATTGTTGGCTTACACATACACACCGGCAGCGAGATCAAAGATGTTTCAGTGTTTATGAAAGTGGCAGATATTTTCTTTGACCTCGTTCTACATTTTCCCGAACTGCAGTTCCTCGATCTGGGCGGTGGATTTAAAGTTCCCTACAAAGAAAATGAAGCCGGAACTGATGTGCCGCTGCTGGGGCAGAAAGTAAGCGAAGTGATCAACAAACTAAAAGAAACCTACAACCGTAATTTTCAGGCATGGTTTGAGCCGGGTAAATTCCTGGTAAGCGAATGCGGTTATTTTATTACACAGGTAAACGTATTAAAACAAAGCGGCGCTACTACTTTTGCGGGGGTGAACAGCGGGTTCAATCACCTGATCAGGCCCATGTTCTACGAGGCCTATCACCGTATCGAAAATATCAGCAATCCCAATGGCGCCAAACACCATTATACCGTAACAGGTAATATCTGCGAAACAGATACGTTTGCCTGGGACAGGGAGCTAACCGAAATAAGAGAGGGCGACCTGCTATTATTTTACAATGCCGGCGCTTATGGCTTTGAAATGGGCAGTAATTACAACTCGCGCTATAAACCGGCACAGGTTTTGGTAATTAAGGGGCAAGCCCACCTGATTGGCAAAAGGGATGTGTTTGAGGACCTGCTACGCAACCAGGTAGTTGTTTTATAAACCGCTCACCCTTAGTTTCTCTTCCGGGCCAAAAGAAAGTTATCTTGCAGTAGCATGATCGAAATAAAGAACATACACAAACAGTTTGGCGGGCGCGTGATTCTAG
>DAIOVU010000099.1:0-3550 GCA_036758845.1 Sediminibacterium sp. | reverse complement strand
TAACTGTTGCATACAAATTCATTTTGTAGTCAACTTTTTTCAGGACGAGACAATAAAACAAACAGCCCCGGAATTTTTCAGGGCTGTTTGTTTTTGTCTAACCGCGCTCTTGCGCCTTTTCGAGCCGCCCCCCGAAATCTGTGTCACCCCTCCTGCTCCAGTGGGTTAGTTGGCAACGCTTTTCTTTATACATTAGCATAAGCGTGTTACACAGCATGCCGTAATCAACAAAACGATTGTATGCCCGATACCAAACATGAATATGATGCGATTGTGATAGGCTCGGGAATCAGTGGTGGATGGGCCGCAAAGGAACTGTGTGAGAAAGGATTAAAAACATTGTTGATAGAACGGGGCAGAAAAGTAGAACACATCAAAGACTACCACACCGCCACCAAAGCGCCATGGGAATTACCACATCGCGGTGAGATAACAAATGATTTCAGAAAAAAGAACCCGCTCATTACACGATCTGCAGGTTTTGGAGAAGACAATGCGCATTTTTTTATTGAAGATGCTATTCAGCCTTATGTGCAGGAAAAGCCATTCGACTGGATACGCGGTTACCAGTTGGGCGGGAAATCCATCATTTGGGGAAGGGCCTGCCAGCGCTGGAGTGATTATGAATTTACCGGTCCGGAGAGATTTGGATACGGGTTTGACTGGCCCATCAGGTATAAAGATGTGGCCGACTGGTACACGCACGTAGAAAAATTTATTGGTGTATGTGGTAATAAAGATGGCATTGCCTCAATGCCGGATGGACATTTTCTGCCGCCCTTTGATCTTAATTGTGTGGAGACACACTTAAAAGAAGTACTGCACAAAGAGTTTGGAAGACATCTTGTGCATGCACGCTGGGCACACATTACTGACCCTCAACCGGTACACATAGAACAGGGGCGGGCCAAATGCCAGGCCAGAAACCTGTGCATGCGTGGTTGCCCTTTTGGCGGGTATTTCAGTTCTGTTTCTTCAACCATACCATGGGCGGCAAAAACCGGTAACCTCACTATTCAAACCGATGCAGTGGTGCATTCCATCATTTACGACGAAACAAAACAAAAAGCTACCGGCGTTCGTGTAATAGATGCACATACACTTAAAGCAACAGAATATTTTGCAAAGATCATTTTTGTAAACGCCTCCGCCCTAAACACCAATCTGATCTTATTAAACTCAACATCAAAAAGATTCCCCAATGGATTAGGGAATGATTCAGGTGTATTGGGAAAATACATCTGCCACCACAATTACCGCTCTTATGTGAATGGGAAGATAGACGGCTTTACAGATAAATATTTTTTTGGCCGGAATCCAACCGAAGCCATCATTGCCAATTACCGCAACCTGGATAAAAAGGATACTGATTTTGTTGGTGGCTATACCAGTTTTGCCGGCGCCTACCGCGAAAAATTTGATAAAGCATCTACGCAACACACCATTGGCGCTGCATTTAAAGAAGCCATGCAGGAACCCGGCGGCTGGCATGTATATGCCTATATGCAGGGCGAAACCATTCCGAAAGAAAAGAATCATGTGCGGCTAAGTAAGGATAAAAAAGATCCTTTTGGTATTCCACAATTAGTGGTGTCTGTAGAATATGATGAGAACGATGATAAGATGGTGAAAGATTTTATTGAACAAACAACAGCTATGTTTACAAAAGCGGGTGTGTACGATATCGTGTCAAACGATAATCACCAACCACCCGGTTTAGACATACATGAAATGGGTGGCTGCCGTATGGGCAAAGATCCCAACACCTCCATGCTTAACGAATGGAACCAATTGCATCACTGTAAAAATGTATTTGTAACCGATGGCGCCTGCATGACAAGTACCGGCAATCAAAGCCCGTCTGTTTTATATATGGCCCTTACGGCAAGAGCAGCCAACTATGCTGTGCAGGAATTACGCAATCACAATTTATAAATCTGCTTTGGTTAAACACTTCAGCAGGGTAATTACATGTGTTACCATTTGACGCGTAAAATGAAAACCTCTGTCAGCTGGCATACTGGCTGACAGGAAATGTTATAAATTCGTGACCATTACTTCATTATAAAGCTGCCGATCTTGACTAAGCGACAAGACTATATTTCGTGGGATGAATATTTTATGGGCGTGGCCCTGCTATCTGCCCGCCGCAGTAAAGACCCCAACACACAGGTGGGCGCCTGCATTGTAAATGATAAAAACAAAATTGTTGGGGCAGGTTATAATGGACTTCCGATAGGTTGCAGTGACGATGAATTTCCCTGGGCCAAGCAGGGAGATTTTCTGCAAACAAAATACCCGTATGTATGCCATGCCGAGCTGAATGCTATCTTAAATAATATCGGAATGGATCTCCACGGCTGTAAGATCTACACTGCCCTATTCCCCTGCAACGAATGCACCAAGGCTATTATACAATCCGGCATTACAGAAGTTATTTACCTGTCTGATAAATATGCCGGTACCGATGGAACCAAAGCTTCCAGGCTGATGCTTGAAAAAGCCGGTGTTACCTGCCGTAAGGTGCATTCCAATATTTCAAGCCTGCTGTTATCGTTTAATGAGGAGGATGTGTAATACATCCGGGAATAATTGATTGCGCCTTAGCGCCTTTGTGCGCATTTTCCCGCCGTTGCCACAGGATTTTAGTGCCACAGAATAACACAGAAAACCATCTGTGAAAATCTGTGTCTTCTGTGGCAATAAAATGATTGTACTATCAAAAAAAGACTGAACTTTGCTCTATGCAACTCTGGAAAAATATCATCAGCCGCCCTTCCTGATTTTTCTCTTCTAACCGGGTATTGCATTTCCCTTATTTTATTCTCAGGCACATTCGCAAAGCAATCTTGTGCATACTGGCTATAATAATTATCACATACGCGATGATTATTGATAGCTGCTTCCGTAATCTGTCCGGATTTTACCGGCAGCAATAAACTTTAAAACAGACATATGAAAACAATCATTGAACCATTTAAGATAAAATCGGTTGAACCCATTTATTTCAATACCAAAGAAGAAAGAGTTGAAATTTTAGAAAAAGCTTTTTACAATCCCTTCCTGATACATGCCAACGAAGTATTAATAGACCTGCTTACAGACAGCGGCACCAGCGCCATGAGCAGTAACCAATGGGCGGGTATGATGCAGGGCGACGAATCGTATGCGGGCAGTACCAGTTTTTTTCATTTTGAAGCAACCATTCAACGCATCACCGGTATGCCCTTAGTGATACCCACACACCAGGGTAGAGCTGCCGAAAAAATCCTGTTCAGCATATTGGGTGGTAAAGGAAAATATTTTGTAAGCAACACACTCTTCGATACCACCCGTGCCAATATAGAATATTCGGGTGCAGAAGGAATTGATCTTGTTTGCGAAGCAGGAAAGCACCCTTCCATACCCGCACCATTCAAGGGCAATATGGATATTGATGCATTGAAAAATTTTATTGCAGAAAAAGGGGCCGCCAATATTCCCCTCTGTATTATAACGGTAACCAATAATTCAGGTGGCGGACAACCCGTGAGCATGCAGAACATCAGGG
>DAIOVU010000098.1:0-3639 GCA_036758845.1 Sediminibacterium sp. | reverse complement strand
ACAGACCACAGACCACAGACCACAGACCACAGACCACAGACCACAGACCACAGACTATTCCCCCAAACCCCGTATTTTCACCAAACAATGAAAAAACCATCCATCATTTTAGGCATCGACCCGGGCACCCAATTAATGGGGTATGCTTTGTTGCGTGTACAGAATGGTCAGCCGCAGGTATTGTTAATGGATGTACTGAAGCTTACAAAAGAGAAAGATATTTATGCAAGATTAGAAATGATCCATACCAAAGTGTGTGAACTCATCAAACTATACCAGCCATCTACTTTTGCCATTGAAGCCCCTTTTTTTGGAAAGAATATACAGAGCATGCTCAAACTTGGAAGGGCGCAGGGAGTAGCCATTGCAGCAGCCATGCAGGCTAAAATACCGGTAACAGAATACTCGCCTAAAAAAGTAAAGCAATCTACCACCGGCAATGGTAATGCCGATAAAGACCAGGTATGGAAAATGCTTCAGCGAACATTAAACATTGAAGAGAAACCACAATATTTTGATGCTACCGATGCCCTTGCTGTAGCACTCTGCCATCATTACCAAACCTCCTCTGTAATAGGCATGCCGGTAAAGGGTTTGAAGGGATGGGATGATTTTATTGCAAAGAACCCGGGGAGAGTGAAGAGGTAGTCTGGAGTTTGGGGTTTGGAGTTATTTTAGTACTCCAGACTCCTAACTCCACACTCCAGACTTTTTTAAATCGAAGCAACTATTTTCTCCTGCACCTCTATAAATTCCTCAACAGATAATTTCAACTTTGGGCGGTTAAAATTCAGGTCATCGGCACTGTTAATGGGTATGAGGTGAACATGTGCATGTGGCACTTCGAGGCCTATTACAGTTATGCCGCAACGGTTACAGGGGAAGGATCTTTCAATTGCTTTGGCGATGGGTTTGGCAAAGCACAATAGCTCACCCAGATAATCATCGGATAAATCAAAGAGATGATCTACTTCTGTTTTGGGCACAACCAATACATGCCCCTTCACCATCGGAAAAATATCCAGGAAAGCAAAGAATTTTTCGTTCTCCGCAATTTTGTAAGAAGGGATCTGGCCGGCGATGATTTTTGAGAAGATTGTCATAAGGATTGGGAAATTTTGGAATTGGGAAATTGGGAAATTTTTGGGGAACCGCAAAAAGAAAGCGCCAACCTAAAGTTGGCGCCAAAATCAATTTTCCAATTTCCCAATTCCAAAATTCCAAAATTTCCTACACCGTAATCTCCTCCACCCTGAACTTCATCACTCCATTAGGTGCCTGTATTTCTGCAACTTCGCCTCTTGCTTTACCCATCAATCCTTTACCAATGGGAGATCCGGCAGAGATCTTTCCTAATTTCAGGTCGGCTTCTTTTTCGCCTACAATCTGATAGGTCACTGTTTTTTTAGTGGCCATATTGGTAATGGTTACTTTGGTAAGTATGGTAACCTTACTGGTATCAATAGAACTGGTGTCTACAATTTTGGCGTTGGCAATTACCCCTTCCAGTTGTTTGATCCTGGCTTCGAGCATTCCCTGGGCTTCTTTAGCGGCATCATATTCGGCATTCTCTTTCAGGTCGCCTTTTTCACGTGCTTCTGCAATGGCTCTTGATGAGGCCGGACGGTCTATTGTTTTCATCCGATGAAGCTCTGCGCGCATCTTCTCAAACGTCTCTTTTGTTACGTACATATTAGCATCACTCATGATCGGGCTGTTTAAAATGGTCAAAAAAAATACAACGCCACATTTGATTGCAGCGTTGCAGGACATCAAAAGTAAGGAATGAATCTAAATTTCGCCCATCAAATAGCCAATTTTTCCAGTAAAACCCTTGCCATTCGGTAAAAAGCCTCATGGCTGTACCCGGCAATATGCGGGGTAATGATCACATTGGGCTGGGCCAGCAACCAATCCAGCTCGGCTTTTTCTTCGTGGGTGTAGGTTTCCAACTTCTCATTTTCCAACACATCTAATGCTGCGGCCCTTATTTTACCGGTTTTCAGGGCCCTGATCAATGCCTTCGTGTCGGTTACTTTTCCGCGGCAGGTATTAATAAAATAGGGCTGTTTTTCGAGACTATTGAAAAACATATCATTTGCCAGGTTACGGGTAAGCTCAGTAAGCGGCAAATGCAAACTAATCACATCGGCATAGCGGGCTATCTGATCTATACCTGCTTCGCGGATATATCCTTTGGCAAACCCTGCCTTGTAAATATCATTGGCCAGCACTGTTACATCAAATGAAGAAAGTACTTTGGCAAACGCACTGCCGGTATTACCGTAGCCGATAATGCCAACCGTTTTGCCCGTTAATTCATCTGCACGGTTGGCATCGCGCAGCCATTTGCCTTCTTTGATTTCCCGGTTACTGCTGTTGATGCGGTTCATCAGGCCCAGTAACATACCCAATGCATGTTCGGCTACTGCATTGCTGTTGCCTTCCGGACTGCTTACGCAGCGGATACCTTTGGTTTCGGCATAAGCCACATCAATTAATTCCATCCCGCTTCCCAGGCGGCCAATCCATTTAAGTTGGGTGGCTTTATCAATCATGTTTTTATCGATGCGTCGGGTAGTTACAAACAGTCCTGTTGCCTCACCGATTATTTCAGTCAGCTCGTCATTGGTGATAGTTGAACGATAGATCACTTCATATCCTCTTGCTTCCAATGTTTGCAAAAGGTATTCGTGTACTTTGGCGGTGATGATTACTTTGCGTTTCACTTTTTGTTCTTTTGCCAGAGATGGCACAGATTTTACCGCATCCTGAAAGTAAGGGCGGCAAATTGTTCTATGCTTAACTGTTCTGCTCTTTTATTAAAAATTTCATCCTGCAATACGGTTTCCTCAAACTGTCCTTTTACAGCATTACGCAACATTTTACGGCGCTGGTTAAACGCAGCTTTTACTAATACAAACAAATCTCGCTCACTTTTAACAGGTACAGGATTGGCCTTTCTTCTCAACCTGATCACACCACTCATTACTTTGGGTGGCGGATTAAAACTTTCAGGTGGCACATCAAACAAATATTCCACTTCATAAAATGCCTGTACCAGCACACTCAATATCCCATACACTTTACTGCCCGGTTGCGATACAATGCGTTGTGCCACTTCTTTCTGAAACATCCCTATCATCACCGGCACCTGCGTTTTCCATTCCAGCACTTTGAATAAGATCTGCGATGAAATATTATATGGGAAATTACCAACTACCGTAAAATGATCGCTAAACGGTGCATCAATATCCAATATACTTTGGTGAATGACCTTTCCTTTAATGGCGGGGTATGTTGCTTCGAGATAAACTACTTTTTCATCATCCAGTTCCACTGCTCTGAAATCAATACCAGGCAGCGCCAGCAGGTATTTTGTTAAGGCTCCCCCACCCGGCCCCACCTCTACCAATCGTTCAAAAGCATCTTCTTTAAGGGAGTCAACAATCTTTTTACAGACCTTCTCATCTTTCAGAAAATGCTGACCAAGAGATTTCTTTAACGTGTATTGCATTGGGACAAAAATACGGCATTTGCAGGAGTGAGTGGTGAATGGTGAGTAGTGAGTATCTTCACTAATTCATCATTACACAGACCACAGACCACAGACCACAGACCACAGACCACAGACCACAG
>DAIOVU010000097.1:0-3856 GCA_036758845.1 Sediminibacterium sp. | reverse complement strand
CTTAACAGCGGGACGCTCTAGCCAACTGAGCTAACCCCCATTATTTCAAAAAAAAACAATATCGAACCTAACGACCTTCCCGCTTAACAGCGGGACGCTCTAGCCAACTGAGCTAACCCCCATTATTTCAAAAAAAACAATATCGAACCTAACAATCTTCCCGCCACTGTCGGGATGCGCTATCCAACTGAGCTACCCCCCATTGGCGGATTGCAAATGTATAGGGTGATGAGCTTATTGCAAAATTTTAGTTCAGTGTTCAGAAATCAGCTATTCCTCTTTCAAACCGCGCCTTTGCGCCTTGGCGTGAAAATTTGCACACAAAGGCACACCCGCTCGCCTAAGCTTAGCGGGCGAGAAGGCGCGATTTTGTAACTTAGAAAAACGAATAACCCTTACACCCACCCGTTCTTCTTATACGCCTCATATCCTATTTTAATGGCTTTCTCAATCTCCTTCATAATAACAGGATCATTCTTTTTAATATGGA
Organism: Sediminibacterium sp.; assembly: GCA_036758845.1. GTDB lineage: Bacteria > Bacteroidota > Bacteroidia > Chitinophagales > Chitinophagaceae > Sediminibacterium. The sequence goes on along the minus strand of DAIOVU010000097.1, from coordinate 3,366 downwards.
AGCAGGCTTTGCCTTTGAGGCATTTCATTAATTCAGGACTCAATAATATCCCCATAGACGGATTGTCATAAATGGGCATAAAATAAAACCCCACATAGCCTTTCTGAACAAGCGCAGATACAAACCAAAGCTCCTCTCTTTTTCTACCCGCTATTTCAACAGGTTTATGACTCACCATGTTAAACTGTCCACCGGTGCCTGCGTGCAGTTTAAACGCACCCTTTTTTTCGTAAGGCTGCACCATTTTTTTGATGGCTTCAAAAATTACTGCCAACTCAGGTTGCCCGGCCGATTTATCGGCGTATTTTATGTTGATCGTCTTTTCTTTTTGAGCAGGCCTGGCTGCTTTTGTTGCTTTCTTTACTGTTTTTTTAGCAGGGGCTTTTTTAGTTTTTGCAGCAGCAGTTGATTTTGCCATGATGATGATTTTCAGACAAAATAAAAAAAGTCCACAGAAACACATAGCGCTGCGGACTTTTTTGTGAATTGGCAATGGGCAATTGTGAATAGAAAATTCGCAATTGCCTATTCACCATTCACCATTCACTATTGCCCATTCACAATTGCCCATTGCCTATTCCCAAATCTCATCTTTCCCCTGCAACCATAACTTAACCGATTCTGTTGTAACAGATTTAGGGCGTTCCAGCGGGAAGCCAAGGGCCCTGTCCCAGCAAAGGCTTGCCATTACGCCAAGGGCGCGGCTTACAGCGAACAGAACAGTATAAAATTCATATTCCACCAATCCATAATGAACCAGCAATGCGCCGCTATGCGCATCTACATTGGGCCATGGATTTTTTACTTTACCAAGTGATTGCAGAATTGGCGGAACCGTATCGTAAATTTTCCAGACAGTATTTACTAATTTATCATCGGGCATGTGTTTTTTACCAAACTCCATCTGTGCAGTAAAACGCGGGTCTGTTTTACGCAAAACAGCATGACCATAGCCGGGAACCACTTTACCCTCTGTAAGAGTTTTTTGAACGTATCCGGCTATCTGTTCTTTGGTAGGTTCATCAGTACCCAATTGTTCCTGCATTTCAAAGATCCACTTGATCACTTCCTGGTTGGCTAATCCATGCAATGGTCCTGCCAGACCATTCATACCTGCCGCATAGCTCAGGAAAGGATCGCTCAAGGCAGATCCCACCAGGTGCGTGGTATGTGCAGAAACATTACCTCCTTCATGATCGGCATGGATGCTCATGTATAAACGCATCAGTTCTTTAAAGCTTTCATCTTCAAAGCCCATCATATGCGCCAGGTTACCGGCCCAGTCTAACAAACCATTGGGTTGGATATGTTCGTTGTTCTTGTATTTTCTGCGATAGATATAGGCGGCAATACGCGGCAGGCGCGCAATCAGATCCATCGTATCATCGTAAATAAAATTCCAGTAGTCTTTTTTATTGAGCCCTTTGGCGTATTCTTTAGAAAAATTACTTTCTGTCTGCAATGCCATTACGCCAGTTACAAACATGGTCATAGGGTGTGCACTAACAGGTAATGCATCAATAGTGGCAAATACATAATTAGGCACATGGCTCCTGCGCTGCCATACGTTGGTGATATGGGTTGTTTCTTCGTCAGTTGGCAATTCACCAATCAGCATCAGGTAAAATAAAGCTTCGGGTAAAGGTTCTCCCCCGTTTGGCGCTTTGGTGAGTTTCTCCTGCAATTCAGGAATTGAATAACCACGGAAACGGATACCTTCCTGGGCGTCCAGCAAACTTGTTTCGGTTACCAAACCGGTAATGCCACGCATGCCCTGGTATACCTGCGACAGGGTTACTTCCCCAATCTTGCGGCTCCCGTGTTCCTTCAACAGTTCCTTGATTTCTGCATTTGAAGCGTCTGCTTTTATTTTGAACCGCTCTTTTACTATGTCCATGACTGGCTTTTTATGATATTCTTCGCCAATAAGCACTTTTTTAGGCTTATTATAGAATTTTATTATTTAAGGGATAAAGTTAAAACAAGTTGCCCTCCACAACAAAACAAATAGGACGAAGGTTGCAGAAAATAATCATAAAATTATTTGGGCGCTTTGCGATACAGATATACCACCACAAATACAAATATCAGGTTGGGTATCCAGGCCGCAATTAACGGGGGGAGATTGCCTTTTGTTGAAAATATGGTTGAGAACCGATCGGTAATAATAAACATGGCCGCCACCACAAATCCTACGGCCAAATGCACGCCGCTACCACCACGAACCTTGCGCCCGGCAACAATGGCGCCGATAAGCGTTAACAGGAGTACTGTTACACAGGTAGCATCGCGTCGGTACCTTTCTACTTTTAATTCGTTCAAACCTTCAGATCCCCGCATTTCTTCCAGCCTGATATGCCGGTCCAGTTCGGGCGAGGTAAGTTTGTCTTTGGTGTATTTATCCCGGCTAAGGTCGTAAGGCTTAAAATTGAAATTCATTACCCGGCTCTGGTCCATCACCACATCTTCTTTTAACGAGCGCAGCTTCCTGTCTACCAACGATTCCAGTTTCCATTTTTTAACAGCAGTATCCCACAGTATCACATCAGCCCGCTCGTTCTGAATCACTTCATTGCCTTTCACTTTATACAGGAAGATCGGTCCGCCTCTTTTTAGTGCCGTATCGTACGAGTAAATACCGGCAAACGTGAAAGAATCAACCCGTAAATAAATATTGCTGGGTGGTGCTATCAGCGTATTGTAGGAGTTATTACCATCAATGTATTTGGCCTCAAAATTTCCTCTTACCTGGTTGGCGCGTGGCACTACGTATTGATTGGCAAACCAGAGCATTACCGCAAGGATAATACCTCCTATCCAGTAAGGACGCAACCATCGTGGATAACTGGTACCGCTGGCCAGTATAGCAATGATCTCGCTTTTATTGGCCATTTTGGAGGTAAAAAAGATCACAGCTATGAATACAAACAGAGGAAAAAGCAACGCGATGATATGCGGAATAAATCCAAAATAATAGTTGGTGATGATTTTTCGCAGACCAAGCTGTGATCTTACAAAATCATCGGTTTTCTCACTCACATCCACCACCACCGCAATAATGGCAAAAAGGAAAATGGCGAAGAAAAAGGTGGTCAGGAATTTCTTCAGTATGTACCAGTCGAGTTTCTTCATGGTGGGTTATCCCGACAAAGATACAGGGTGAAGGATGAAAGGGCAAAAGAGGAAAGTTAAATCGTGAGGGCGTGAGACGTGAGTGGTGAGTGGTGAGTGGTGAGTGGTGAATTGTGAATTGTGAATGGGCAATTGGCAATCTATTCTTCCAATTTCCCTCCAAGGTACGTCGGGAGGGAAATTTCCCAATTTCCCAATTTCCCAATTTCCCAATTTCCCAATTTCCCAATTTCC
>DAIOVU010000096.1:0-3904 GCA_036758845.1 Sediminibacterium sp. | reverse complement strand
TCCCAATTTCCCAATTTCCCAATTTCCCAATTTCCCAATTTCCCAATTTCCCAATCTCCTACAACCTCTGCTTCACCACCTCCACCATCTCTTTCTTCCAACCCGAAAAGTCTCCGGCTACAATATGCTTCCTCGCTTCTCCTACCAGCCAGAGATAGAATGAAAGGTTTTGAATACTGGCTAATTGTAAACCCAGCAGCTCATTAGATACAAAAAGATGACGGAGATAGGCTTTGGAATAATATTGACTGGGCTCGCAAGGCAACCCGGGATCGATGGGCGTAAAATCTGTTGCCCATTTTTTGTTTTTGATGTTGATCACACCCTGTGTGGTAAACAACATACCGTTGCGGCCGTTGCGGGTGGGCATTACACAATCAAACATATCAATACCAAGTGCGATGCACTCCAGTATATTCCATGGTGTGCCCACTCCCATTAAGTAACGTGGTTTTTGTATAGGTAGATGATCCGCGCAGAGTTCTGTAAACTCATACATCATCTCTTCCGGCTCTCCCACACTCAACCCGCCAATCGCATTGCCTGTGGCATTTTTAGATGCAACATATTCGCAGGAAGCCTGGCGCAGGTCTTTGTAAGTGCTGCCCTGTACAATTGGGAAAAGATTTTGTGTGTAGCCATATTTATCAGGTGTTTCAGCTAATCGCGCAAAGCAACGGTCGAGCCAGCGATGCGTGAGTTCCATGCTTTTTTTGGCATACACATATTCGCTCGGGTAAGGCGGACATTCATCAAAAGCCATTATAATATCAGCGCCAATACTGCGCTGTATATCCATCACCGATTCGGGTGTAAACAGGTGGCGGCTTCCATCAATATGCGATTGAAACATCACCCCTTCTTCTTTGATCTTACGATTGGCAGCCAGCGAAAAAACCTGGTAGCCGCCACTATCCGTTAATATAGGCCTGTCCCATCCGTTAAATTTATGCAGTCCGCCCGCAGCCTCCAGCACTTCTGTACCCGGCCTGAGGTATAAATGATAGGTATTACCCAGGATGATCTGGGCCTGCACATCTAATTTGAGCTGCTGTTGTGTAACAGCTTTTACACTGCCTACGGTACCCACGGGCATAAAAATAGGCGTGTGTATTTCACCATGATCGGTGGTGATCTTTCCCGCCCTTGCTTTTGAGCCTGTATCCGTTAGTTCTAACTGAAAATCCAATGCTGCCATTGGGCAAAAGTAATTATTAGTTTGTAGTCTGTGGTCTGTAGTCTGTAGTTAGCTAAAAAGTCAGCTATAATTTCAGGCATAGTTCGTCTGGGGGTAAAACGGGTATTTCACTATCTCTGAAATCCCTGATATTACGGGTAACAATACAATCTATTTTCTCTACTAATGAGGCACATACGATTTGAATAGCATCTTCAAAGTCTTTATGCCTGGAGCGCAACCCTTTTTTTAAAATATCTGCATCTACAGGAATAACTGTTAAGTAGTCAAACAGGTTAAATAAAACTTCACGCAAATTCTTTTCGTCAAGATATTTTTTTAATAAATAATGCGTAGTTGCAATTGAATGTGAGGATGTGAAAAGTTTGATTTTATTAAGCTCCGCACTATTGAAAATTTCAATAGCATACTTACTGAAAGGTCTTCTGTCTGCAATAAGATCTACAAGAATATTGGTGTCTACAAATATCTTTTTCATAAGTGCTTATGTTCTAAATACGAACGCAATTCCTTTTCTTCGTCAAAGTTTTTGGGCAGTTTAACAGCACCAACAATTTTTTTAAGCTTAGGCGATATTTTTTCATTACTACTCTCCTGAGTAATCTCTTCAAGATAAGTTTCAACGAGTTCGGACAAGCTTCTCCCCGTGTTTCTCGCGTAAGATTTCGCTCTTTCAATTATTTCTTTTTCTACCGTCAACGTGAGCTTAGTTGTCATAACACGTGCTTTATTTTCAAATATACGTATATCAAATAAGAACGCCAAATTGCTTGTCACAAATAGCCGCCGGCAGGGGTAGATTAGTTTGTTGTTTGTGGTCTGTGGTTGTTTTTGGGTTAACCACAGACTACAGACCACAGACTACAAACATTCTTTCGAATCACCCAAAACGCTATTTTTGCCGGATGATGATATCTCCCATTGTATGGAGCATTCTTTTTTATGCTTTTTGTACCGTGATAGCCGTGCAGGTTTTTTATTACCTGTATTTCTTTTGTCGCCTGGCATTTTATAAAGAGCCACAAAAATCTGTGAGCCATGAACACCCTATTTCTGTGGTGATCTGTGCCCGCGATGAGGCCGATAACCTTGCCCGTAATTTACCCGGCGTACTGGTGCAGGATTATAAGACCACACATGAAGTAGTGATTGTAAACGATAATTCAACCGATGAAGGTAAATATGTAATTGATGAGTTTAAAAAGTCATTCAAAAACATCAACCATATACAGCTTACGCAGGAAGCGAAGATGATCAGCGGAAAAAAATTCCCGCTTTCCATCGGCATCAAAAGCGCCAAATACGAGATCGTTTTATTAACCGATGCCGATTGCACACCAGCTTCAGAATTCTGGATGCAGAAAATGCAGGATGCGTATGAAGACAATACGGAGATTGTGCTGGGCTATGGCGCTTATCATAAAAGACCGGGTATCTTAAATAAACTGATCCGTTTTGAAACCTTTCATACGGCCATTCAATATTTATCTTATGCACTGGCAGGCACCCCGTATATGGGTGTGGGCAGGAACCTGAGCTATAAGAAAGAGGTGTTCTTACGCAATAAAGGTTTCTCATCAATTAACCAGATACCAAGTGGTGATGACGACCTGTTTATTAACCAGGTTGCTACTGCAGAAAATACAGCTATTGTAATTGATCCGGATGCACACACATTGAGTGAGCCTAAAAAAAGATGGAGCGACTGGATGACACAGAAATACCGTCATTACACAACAGGCCGGTATTATAAACCGAAACATAAATTCTTATTGGGATTGTATTCCTTTTCGCATTTCCTGCTCTATCCATTACTCGCTGTATCGATCATTTTTTTTAACTGGTGGATAGCGTTGGCAGTATATGGCGTACGTTTGCTGCTGCAGGGATTTATTTTCTTTAAAACAATGAAGAAGCTAAACGAGCGCGACCTGTTGCCATGGTTCCTGTTGCTGGATATCTGGCTGTTCTTTTATTATATTTTTACTTTACCTGCCATATGGAAAGCACCCCGCAAAAACTGGGATTAATACTGAAATACTTTGCCGATTTCACCGAACAGCAGGTAGCCCAATTTGCTGCACTGGAAGGATTATACAAAGAATGGAATGCAAAGATCAACGTGATATCAAGAAAAGATATTGATTCGATCTACCTGCACCATGTTTTGCATGCGCTCAGCATTGCAGCCATTGCAGATTTTGAACCGGGCACTCAGATCATTGATATTGGTTGTGGTGGCGGGTTTCCGGGTGTGCCGCTGGCCATCTTTTTTCCGAAAGTAAAGTTTCATATGGTGGATAGTATTGCCAAGAAATTAAAAGTGGTAGAAGCTGTTTGCGAAGGCGCCAATATTAAAAATATCACCATTCAACATACACGTGCTGAAGAGATCAAAAATCGGAAATTTGATTACGCTGTTTCGCGCGCAGTGGCCCCACTGAAAGATCTCTGGAAATGGAGTGCGCCGCTCATAAAAAAAGATCATAGCAAACCATTGCCAAACGGACTCATCTGCCTCAAAGGTGGCGACCTGGCTCAGGAAATTTTCGAAAGCGGCCTCCGCCCCAAGATGATGCCGATCTATAAAATTTTCCCTGAAGACTATTTCCAGGAGAAGTATGTAATTCACGCAGCGAAATAAAAATATTGGCGGATTAGCGGATTAGCGGATTAGCGGATTAGCGGATTAGCGGATTAGCGGAT
>DAIOVU010000095.1:0-4143 GCA_036758845.1 Sediminibacterium sp. | reverse complement strand
GATGCCGGTTCTTATGTATTGAACGTAAGAAGTGGTAAAAAAGAGCGTATCAGCCGTATCATGAAAATGTTTGCCAATAAACAGAACCCGGTTGATTTCATCGAAGCTGGTGATATCGCTGCTGCGGTTGGTTTTAAAGAGATCAAAACAGGAGATACCCTTTGTGATGAAGATTATCCAATTACACTCGAAAACATGTTCATCCCTGAGCCTGTAATCGCGGTAGCCGTTGAGCCTAAAACACAGGCCGACGTTGATAAAATGGGTATGGCCATTGCCAAACTGGTAGAAGAAGATCCTACCCTGCGTGTAAATACAGATGAAGATACCGGTCAGACCATCCTGCGTGGAATGGGAGAACTGCACCTTGAAATCATCATCGACCGTATGCGTCGTGAATTTAAAGTAGAAGTAAACCAGGGTGCACCCCAGGTTGCGTATAAAGAATCATTTGGTAATACTATCGAACACCGCGAAGTGCTGAAAAAGCAGTCGGGTGGCCGTGGTAAGTTCGCCGATATCCAGTTCTCTATCGGACCTGCAGATGCAGAATGGCTGAAAGAGAACGAAGGAAAGCATTTCCAGTTTGTGAACGACCTGTTTGGAGGATCAATCCCTAAAGAATTCGTTCCCGCCATCATCAAAGGTTTTGAAACATCAATGACAACGGGCGTTTTGGCTGGTTATCCTGTTAACAACATGAAAGTGCGTGTGTATGATGGTAGCTACCACGATGTGGATTCTGATGCGATGAGCTTTGAACTGTGTGCCAAATCCGGGTTCCGTGAAGCTGGCCGTAAAGCAAAACCAACATTGCTGGAGCCAATCATGAAAGTGGAAGTATTAACACCAGACCAATACATGGGAGATGTTACAGGTGACCTGAACCGACGCCGTGGTATGCTGGAAGGTATGGACAGCCGTGCCAACCTGCAGGTAATCAAGGCAAAAGTTCCTTTGAGCGAAATGTTTGGTTATGTAACCCAACTGCGTTCTTTGTCTTCAGGCCGTGCTACCTCAACCATGGAGTTCAGTCATTATGCTCCGGCTCCAAACAATATCGCTGAAGAAGTGGTTGCAAAGAGCAAGGGTAAAGTGAAAGTGGAAGATTAGTATTAAGTTATAAGTAATAAGTTGTAAGATAAAGCCCCGTTCTGATTGGAACGGGGCTTTGTTTTTTTATAGCAGCGCGAATTTTGTGAGTGGTGAGTGAGTTGATTGGTTACCGGTATTTACTCACTACTCACCACTCACTACTTACAATTGCCCTTTATAATTGCTTCTGCATCTTTCCATCCTTTTTTATTGGCTATCTGTAAAATGGCACAGCCCTCATCTTTTTGTCCGAGGTTGATCAATGCAACGCCTTTAAAGTATTCAGGTTTGCCATTGATGGATACGTTCATGGTAAGTTCTTTATCGAAATAAAAGATTGATTTCTTCCACTCCTTCATATTAAAATAACAGATGGCTGCATTTTCCAGCGCCGTATGATCTCCCGGATTGATAGCAGAAGATTTCAGGAATAATCCTGCAGCTTTTCCCAGGTCATCTTTCCCTGCTACACCTGCTCCAAAAGCAGTTACACCTGCGGCATAATATTTTTGCGCGGCAGCGTAGTCGATAACTTTAACATTGCTATTGGTAACTGTTGACGCATCCATGAACCGGAGAACTTCATATTTCCGCACAAGCAGGGAACTGTCATTTGGAAATGCACGGAGACTGCTGTCTGTAAGGGTTAGCAGATGTTGTGTGCCTTTACCCTGGGCATTCAGCATACCCATCAGGTACAGGTTCCATACATAGCTTTCTTTGCGGTAACGGATAGCTTCTTCAAAAGCTTTTTTAATATTGGCAGTGTCTTTTTGTTTTGCCAATACGGCTATCAAGGTCTGATAATAAGTTTTTGCCCTTGGGCGTGTATAAAAAGCAACTGTTGCATTCCGTGCTGCGCTGTCATATTTTTCCTGCCTGAAATACAATCCGGCTTTCAGAAATTCGCTGTAACCAATTACCGGGTTATCTTTTCTTCCTTTATTTAATAAAACCAAAGCATCATCATATTTACCCACTTCATACAGATATCTGCCTTTGATCGACTCAATAGGTTGGCCGGTTGCTGATAGGTTAGGTATAGAAGGGAATGAGGGAACAATCACTTTCCAATCTAATTTCAAAGGCTCATTATTCAGATCCTGTAATACGGATCTTTGAATGATCAGTGATTTATAGGTAAAATAGGTTACATAGAAAGAGGGTAACAATAAAAGCAAAGCGATCAGTCCGTACATGGGTTTGATAATGCCTGCTTTTTGAATGTTTATTTTCTCCGTTGCAGTTTCCTCACGGCCTTTCATGAATGCATTCATGTTCAGTGCAGTGATAAAGGCAAAAAAAAGTTGATTGATAGGCCTTTCACCCGGAAAGTTAAAAAACGCGTCAACCGAATATCCCACAAACGCCAGAAATGAAAATATCGATATCAGTTTTGTTTCATCATCAGCTTCTGAGAAATATGTTTTTAAAGTGAAAATGAAAATGCAGAGAAACAAACTGAAATATAATAACCCGCCCAAAATCCCCAATTCTGCAAAGGTCTCCAGGTAATCATTATGTGAGTGTACCGGAACAATAAGATCGTTAGTGTAAATTTTTTGGTAAGGGATAGAGGAAATCTTCCAGTTGCCATAACCACAACCCATGATCGGGTGTTTCTTAGTATAATCTATGGCATGGGCCCAAAGCCTGATACGTACCTGGTTATCTTCTGCGTTAAATGCAGCAACTGTACCTAATCTTTCGGCAACTGTTCCAAATGTTCCTTTATCCTGCTGTAAATTTTTAACATTGGTTACAATAATCTGGGAAACAAATAAAGCCGCCAGAATCGGTATTAAAACATAGCTGATACGATACAGGAACTGCTCCGCTTTTTTCTCTTTAAAATAACTTAAAATGCAATAGAGGAGATACAAAAGAGTAATCAATATTAAACTTAGGTATGAGGCACGCGCGTTAACTATAAAAATGGTTAATGCTCCCAGAATAAGAATGATAATATTTAAAATTTTGCCCCACAGCCTGAATGTATGTATACAATAAATAACAAAAGGGATTTTAACAATAGTACTTGCAGCAAAAATATTTTTATTACCGGTAGTACCTTTAAGGCTAAGGATTAATTCTCCCAGGTCTGTATTATTAGCGCCATTAAAAAACTGCGTTATAGTTTGCACAGATTCTATTAATAATATCAGACTTAGTATCTGTGCGAGAATTTTAAAAAGATCAGTTCTGTTATATAATAAAATGCTGATATTAAAGAAAGCTACTATAGTGGCAATTAATCTTACATAACATACCCAGCTTTCTACCTGGTTGATGGCAATAAAAGTGGATAAGCCAGCTAGAACAAAAAAAGCGACAAATAATTTGGAAAAAATATTCGTTGCCACTTTTGCTGTGGCCATCTGATAATTATCTTTCCGGGCAAGAATAAAAATGATGACAATAAGATCCAATCCAACCATATAAAGCCACTGCGGACCCATATTGTCGTAAGCACCAAAATCAGGGATAAAATGGACGGCAAAATAGAGCAGGCAGGCAGCCACCGGCAAAATATTATGTAAATTGAATAGCCAGGACTTTTTTGTTGATGGGTCTGGCTTTGTAACCGCCTGCTCCTTTGTAGATACCTTAGATTTTTTTGCCATTTGTAGAGTCTTAAAGTAAAAATATCAAATTGGCGGTATTATTTAGGTTAACCCTGTTTAAATGCCCCCAATTATCTCATCATCCGGGTGATTAACGCCGGAACAGGTCTGATTATTCAAGTGATTTCCTTTTATTTTGGAGAAAGGTGCAGGGCTTTAGCTCAGTTAAAGCCAGTTGGGTAAGCATATTTGCGTAGTTGAAACGCTAACTATGGCGCCAATATTTGTTTAAAAGGGAGGAATTGGGGATATTTTTAGCCTTTTATTTGAGAAATCCCCAAAAAAACTTTTAAAATACTTGTCTGTTCAGTTACAGCCTCTTACCTTTGCAACCCCAATCAGAAAATTGGGTTTCGACTATGTCTCAACGAATCAGGATCAAATTACAATCATACGATCACAATCTGGTAGATAAATCTGCCGA
>DAIOVU010000094.1:2011-4256 GCA_036758845.1 Sediminibacterium sp. | reverse complement strand
TAAACAGATAAATATTTTTAAACTTTAGGAAATTGTAAACAAATAATAACGGTTGTTTTTATCTTTCCCCTAAAATAAAAATATAAACCTTAGCATGTGGTTATAAAGCTATAAAAAAAGGCTAATTTACTATTAACAAATAATATGAAACCCGGGAATGACAATATACTGAATGCAGCCGACACTTACATAATGAATATTTCAAAAAATAGAGACTAAACAGTAATATATTTTATACATTTTGAACGGTAAATTGGTATTCTTCAAATGAGGATACCGGATGGAATCAAATCGGAATACCGGTTACCCATCCCATCTTCCCTCTTACTTAGTCCCGTCTTAGAAAGGCAGTATTGTTTTTCCATTGGAGCCCAGGTAAGGAAACCAGTACCGTAATCAGGTAATACAATAAGCTTATGGTAATGCTTTTTACAGATAGACATCAGTTGTCATTCTTGGTTATAAATGTTGCACTCCATGTTTTGATGCCAGTAAGTTTTATTACTTTTATGTCCAATAAAGAACAGGCTGGCAGGCTCTGATCCAAAATTCTAATTACATATTGATAGGATGGAAAATCCGCCCATATTGACCACCTCTATCCGGTTAAATCTGACCACCTCTATCCGGAGTAAATTGACCACCCCTTTCCGGAGTAAACTGACCACCCTTCAGGGCTGCTTTTGAATGGTTGTTTTACTGGCCATAAATACTGATAGTTGGGTATAAAACCCGCTTCAGATGGCAAATAAAACAATCGACATGTCCAAAGTAAGACAGATTTTACGCCTATTTACACAAGGCAAGAGTAAAGTTTCTATCAGCCAGCAGACGGGAGCTTCCCGTAATACGGTGAAGCGATACATCCGTAAGTTTTTACAGGAAAAACTAACTTTTGAGGATCTCACTTCTCTGGAAGATGCTGATCTGGAAGTGATGTTTGGGGGTAGTCAGCCACCTGATCTGGGCCAAAGACATGATGAACTTCTGCAGCTGCTTCCGAGTATGGAAAAGCGCTTTAAACAAAAAGGGGTAACGATAGATTTGCTATGGAGACAGTACCGACAGGAGTACCCCAATGGCTATGGGCATACCCAATTCCACGGATACTTTACAGCCTATATTGGCCGGGCCAGACCCGTTATGCATCTGGAGCATAAGGCAGGTGATAAAATGTATATTGATTTTGCCGGTGAAAAGCTGAGTATTACAGACCAGCAGACAGGTGAAGTGCAATACGTAGAAGTTTTTGTAGCTGTGCTGGGTTGTAGTCAGCTTACCTATGTAGAAGCAGTACCTACCCAGCGTAGACAGGACTTCATTGGAGCTTGCGAAAATGCGCTTCAATACTTTGGTGGGGTTCCAGCTGCCATTGTACCAGACAACCTTAAATCAGCGGTGACACGCAGCAGCAAGTATGAGCCAACGATCAATGAGACTTTTGCAGACTTTGCAGAGCATTATGGTACAGCTATACTACCTGCAAGGGCATATCGTCCCAAGGATAAATCGTTGGTAGAGGGTATGGTTAAGATCGTGTACCGCAAGGTATATGCGGGTCTTAGCGGCAGCACATATTTTACGCTTGAATCACTGAATACTGCCATAGGGACTGCCTTAGAGGAATTAAACAATACACCCTTTAAAGGACGCAACTACAGTCGTCGGCAACAGTTCGAAGAAGTAGAGAAAGAAAGCCTGCTGCCGTTACCGGTATACCGTTATGAGTTCAAACAGCAACAGGTAGTAACCGTAATGAAAAACGGGCATGTGTGTCTGGGTATCGATAAACATTATTACAGTGTTCCCTATCGTTACATAGGCAAGAAAGTAAAACTTCAATTTACCCGTGATCATCTGGAAATCTATTATAAGTATGAGTGTATTGCACAACACCAGCGGCAGTTCCGTAAGTATCATTATACGACAACCGATGACCACCTGGCTTCTGCTCACCGCTACCTGAGCGACTGGACTCCGGAAAAATTTATTGAGCAGGCCAGGCAGATTGATGAAGAGGTGGCGGCTTATATCCTGTCAGTTATTGAGAATAAGCAACATCCAGAACAAGCCTACAAATCATGTTCAGGTATACTCAGTCTGGCCCGTAAAGTGGGCCAGCAGCGGCTAATCATGGCTTGCCGCCGGGCCAATAGTTATGGTGTATACAATTATGCTATTGTAGTGCAGATACTCGAAAAACGTCTGGCTACACTTACTGATGAAGAACTGGAGGATACATCTC
>DAIOVU010000094.1:0-2001 GCA_036758845.1 Sediminibacterium sp. | reverse complement strand
GGAGGAAGAACCCGTAGAACAGTCCCTTCCTGTTCATAACAATATCCGGGGCAATGATTATTACCAGTAATTTTTTAACCACTAACTATACAACAAATGAACACAGACACACTTGACAAAATGAGGCAAATGCGACTCTTCGGTATGCACCGTGCCTTCCGTAGTAGCCTGGAATCACCCAAACATGAACAGCTAACTGTCGATGAGATGACGGCGCTGCTCGTTGATAGTGAATGGGATGAACGACACAACCGCGCTATTGAACGAAGTACTAAAAATGCCCGCTTCCGTTACAAGTCAACCATTGAGCAACTGGATTATGATAATACCAGGGGGCTTGACAAAAACCATATCCACCGACTGGCAGACGGTGGATATATCAATGAAAATGAAACCATCCTGATTACAGGGCCTACAGGTACAGGTAAAAGCTTCCTCGCTTCTGCACTAGGTCATCAGGCATGCCAGCAGGGCTTTAAAGTGTTTTATGCCAATGTAACCCGTCTGTTCTCCCAATTGAAAATGGCAAAGGCTGATGGTTCTGCAATACGGGAACTGGCCAAAATAGAAAAGCAGGACTTGCTCATCCTGGACGACTTTGGGATACAGCCCTTTGATCAACCAAGCAGAACAGCATTGATGGAAATTATCGAAGATCGTCATGGTAAACGATCTACCATAATAACCTCACAACTACCAATAAAACAATGGTATGAAGTAATCGGAGAAACTACCGTAGCTGATGCTATCTTAGATAGAATCCTTAATAATGCACAACGCATAGAACTAAAAGGAGAATCGCTCAGGCGCAGGTTGAGCAAAAGAAAAGAAAACGAAAAAGAATAATCATTAATTTTAAAAGAGAAAACAACCCTTTTTAAGCAACTGAAAGTAGTTAACTAAGACTGGTCAGCTTGCACCGGAAAAGGGTGGTCAATATCACCGGATTTTCCAGATAGGAGGCAGAAAATTAAAAAAAATCCATAGTTAATTTTTTTTATTGGTTTTTTGAATAAACATCTTTAATTTTGTTCCTGACCAAATGGTCAAACCGTTTAATCAAATCCTGACATTGCCAACGAAATCAGAAGATAAACGCTTTTAACATTATTAATGCCCTTTTTAAGCGTATCATAAAAAAGAGTCATGAATGAGATTACTAAAATCAAAAATTGGGGGGATTTGCACCATCCTAAAATCCTTGATATACTTCGAATATTGCTTGGAATCTTTTTTATTGTTAGAGGGTCTAATTTTATTAATAATTCCGGTTACCTTAGAGATATAGTAATTGCAAATAAAATTTTAAGTCAATCGCCGCAAATAATATTGCCGATTGTATACTATGTAACCTATATACACTTACTTAGTGGTTTTCTTATCCTCATAGGATTTTTTACCAGATTGGCTGTTCTGTTAGAATTACCAATCTCCTTTGGAGCCATTTTTTTCTTAAAAATTATATCTCCCGTTGTAAATTCCGAGCTTTGGCTATCGATCATCGTATTAGCCCTTCTCTTACTTTTTCTCATTATTGGATCAGGCCCCTTAGCTTTCGATCATATTTTATCGAGAATAAAAATGGAGAAAGTCGAATAATATATTTATAGATTCAAAGTATCCAAAACTTTTCCAAATATTCAACTTAGTTTTCCAAACCATGACTATATTCACAGAAGCAGAACGTAAAATATTGGATACAGCCCGGAAGGAATTTGAACAAAAGGGGCTCATAATCTATCCCCAAAGCTTCCATTATACAGGAAAATGAAATTGTAAGATCCACTTATTATCAACCTCATCTTCAAAGATTTCTTTGCATATCCGGTAAAATTTACCGAAATTTATTTTGATGTTGTACATGCGTTTTAGTTGGTTTTGTCACTTACTTAGACAACTACACAACATTTTTTGCTCCATCTACTATCAAATATTTTTAATAGAACAACACGTTAGATTTATAGACCAATAAACAAAATTAAAAATCAAGTAATTTAATTA
>DAIOVU010000093.1:0-5855 GCA_036758845.1 Sediminibacterium sp. | reverse complement strand
TTAACTGTTGCATACAAATTCATTTTGTAGTCAACTTTTTTCAGGACGAGACAATTAGATATTACCCCCCAACCCCCTGAAGGGGGAGTTAGAAAGCGGTTATAAATTCAAACCCTGTTCAAAATTACTATTCCTAAAATATCTTTTACTAGTTTTCGCAACTCCCCCTTCAGGGGGTCGGGGGGTGCGGCCGGGTGGTGAGGTTAGTTAATCAAAACTCTGGTTACTGGCAGCGGCCAGTTTCAATATCCGGTCAAACTGTGCCGGTGTAAGATCGTTGTAGAAATAATAGATAGGGTCTACCGGCAGGCCGTTGCGGTGTACCTCGTAATGGCAGTGTGGCCCGGTACTCTTACCCGAGTTGCCTACATACCCGATCACTTCACCTCTTTTTACGGTTTCGCCCACCCTTGCTTTTATTCTTACCATATGGCCGTATAAGGTTTCGTAGCCATATCCGTGATTGATTACTACCCGGTTTCCATACCCACCTGTATTAAATCCCGCATCTCTTACCCTGCCATCGGCTGTGGCATAAATGGGCGTTCCCATAGGGGCCGTAAAATCCAGTCCCATATGCGCCCTTCTGTCTTTATACACCGGATCAATCCGGTAACCAAAACCCGAAGCGATCCTGTTCAGGTTCTTATTACTCACCGGCTGTATGGAAGGGATGGCTGCCAGTAATTTTTCTTTGTGCTTAACCATGTCACTGATCTCATCAAACGATTTTACCTGATAGGCCGTTCTGAGTGAGAGGTTATTCAATTGCCCGGCAATACTTTTTATCAGTTCCGATTCACCCATGCTCTGCACTAATTTTACTTCATTCTTCAGCTCAATATCTTTGATACGGGCGCTGTCGGGAATTGGCTGGGCTTCAAAAATAGACCGGTAAACTGTATTATCCCTGTTCTCGATCTCATCCATCTTCAACTCTAATTGCTTCAGCCTTTCCATAAAAACACTGTAATTCTGGGTAAGGTCGTAATTCTGCTGGCGGAGAAATTTTTCTTTGGGTGAGTCGATATACCTGAAAGTAATGGCGAAAATGATCAGTCCTGTAACAATAGAAGCCGCAATAAACCCGATCAACTGCAATAAGCGCACCCGCAAAGGCGTTTCCAGCTTTTCATAGCGCAGCGTGTGGGTGTTATAGTAGTATTTAACCTTTTTCATAGTTACCGCGCTTTTAGAGAACCGTGAGTCGTGAATCGTGAGTCGTGAGTACGGCTGGGACAGTAAAATCGCTAAACTCACGATTCACGTCTCACGATTCACGACTCACACCTCATTTCCTTACCTTTGGTGCCCCTAAAAAGCGGTCAAATATAGTTTCAAAGAGCCTAACATTTTGTTTAAAATTTTCTGATTAATGATGACAAGTGCCGAGATACGCAAACAATTCCTTGATTTTTTTGCTTCCAAAGAGCATTTAATCGTTCCGTCTGCCCCTATTGTGGTTAAAAACGACCCTACCCTGCTCTTTACCAACGCAGGGATGAACCAGTTTAAAGACTATTTTCTCGGCAATAAAAAACCCGCCAGTGCCCGGATAGCAGATACCCAGAAATGTTTACGGGTAAGCGGTAAACACAACGACCTGGAAGAGGTGGGCGTAGATACCTACCACCATACCATGTTTGAAATGCTGGGCAACTGGAGTTTTGGCGATTATTTTAAGAAAGAAGCCATTGCCTGGAGCTGGGAATTATTGACTGAAGTTTACAAATTAGATAAAGACCGTTTATACGTTACCATTTTTGAAGGCGATGATAAAGAAGGCCTGCCCAAAGATGAAGAGGCTTTTGCCGAATGGAAAAAAGTGATTGCCGAAGACAGGATCTTATTGGGTAACAAAAAAGATAATTTTTGGGAGATGGGTGATACCGGTCCCTGCGGACCCTGCACCGAAATTCATTACGACTCGCGCAGTGAAGAAGAAAGAAAAAAAATACCCGGCAAACAATTAGTAAACAATGACGACCCGCAGGTAATAGAAATATGGAATAATGTGTTTATGCAGTTTAACCGTTTAAAAGACGGCAGCCTGCAGCCCTTACCCGCACAACACGTAGATACAGGAATGGGCTTTGAAAGATTGGTGCGTGTGATACAGGGTAAACAAAGCAATTACGATACTGATGTATTTACCGGAACCATTGCAGCAATAGAAAAGATCACCGGCAAAAAATATGATTACAGCGATAGTAAGGAAGCCATCGCATTCCGTGTATTATCAGATCATATCCGCGCTATTGCTTTTACCATTGCTGATGGACAATTGCCATCCAATAACGGCGCGGGTTATGTGATCAGGAGAATTTTGAGAAGGGCAGTGCGTTATTATTATACTTACCTGAATTACAAGCAACCATTATTATTTCAATTGATGCCAATATTAGCCGGGCAATTTGAAAATGTATTTCCTGAACTGAACAAGCAATTGGATTTTGTAAGTAAGGTGGTGAAGGAAGAAGAAGATGCATTTTTAAAAACCCTCGATAAGGGATTAAAACGGATCGATGATATCATTGCCACATCAGGCAATCAAATAGAAGGTAAAGCGGCATTTGAGTTGTTCGATACTTTTGGTTTTCCTATAGACCTTACCCGTTTAATTGCTGCAGAAAAAAATCTCGCGATTGATGAAAAAGGTTTTGAATCCGAAATGCAACAACAAAAAAACCGCAGCCGCGCCGCAGGAACTGTTGATACAGAAGACTGGGTGGTATTGATAGAACACGGCATTACAGAATTTGTTGGTTACGATTCGCTCGAAATAAAAAGCAAGGTTGTTAAATACCGCAAAGTAAAAGCCAAAGGCAAAGAAGCGTACCAATTAGTACTGGAAGCCACACCTTTTTATGCCGAAAGCGGTGGACAGGTGGGCGATACAGGTATACTGGATTTTGATGGGGAACAGATTCCTGTTATTGATACCAAAAAAGAGAACAACCTCATTATTCAGTTTACAGAAACACTGCCGGCAAATATTCATACGCCGGTTCTTGCCATAGTAGATCTGCCTAAGCGCCAGTTAACCGCCGTGCACCACAGCGCCACACACCTGTTGCATGCGGCTCTGCGTAAAGTATTGGGCAAGCACGTGGCACAGAAAGGCAGCTTGGTAAGTGAAGAGCATCTCCGTTTCGACTTCTCTCATTTTGCCAAAGTATCTGAAGAAGAAATTGCGCAGATAGAAGCGATCGTGAACGAAAAGATCAGGGAGAACATTCCGGTTCACATCAGGGAAATGCATAAAGATGATGCCATCGCACTTGGCGCTATGGCTTTGTTTGGAGAGAAATACGGTGATATGGTTCGTGTAGTGATCATGGACCGCAATTACTCTATCGAATTATGTGGCGGTACCCATGTAGGTTCAACAGGTGAACTGGGATTCTTTAAGATAAAACACGAATCGGCTGTAGCCGCCGGTGTACGCCGTATAGAAGCCGTTAGCGGTAAGGCCGCAGAAGCATTGATTGCAGAACAATTTGATCAGATCCGTGTAATTCGTGATACATTAAAGAACCCGAAAGAGATCAGCAAAGCGGTTGATACACTTGTTGCCGAGAATAACGATCTCAAAAAACGAATAGAGAGCCTTGAGGCAAAACAACTCATCATCATTAAAAATGAACTGGTACAAAAAGCAGTGCCCGTTAATGGTGTTTCGTTTGTTGGATCGGTAGTGGAAGTAAGCAGTGCCGACAGTCTGAAAAAATTATGTTTCGAATTAAAAACAAGTCTTACCAATTATGTGGTAGTACTGGCTGCAGCCATTGATGGTAAAGCTCAGGTAGCTGTTTTATTAGATGAAGCAGTAAGTGTTTCTAAAAACCTGGAAGCGCCTAAGATCATCAAAGAACATATTTCAGGATTGATCAAAGGCGGCGGCGGCGGACAAAAAACCCTTGCAACCGCCGGTGGGCAGGATGCAAGCAACCTGCAACAGGTAATTGAAAAAGTAAAATCTCTCCTTTAACTTTTTTTGCCACAGAATACACAGATTTTCACAGATAGTTTCAGACTTTTCTGTGCCAATCTGTGTATTCTGTGGCAAACCTCCCCCCAAAACACCCGCTTACTTCCACTCTTCACCGAAAACCTTCAAATCATTAACCTTTTTTAACATTTCCGAACAGTTTCGTATTTGGTAAAGTATTTACATTTGATCTACTAACAAATTCGTAGATTAAAAATTAACCATTATGAATACTAAAATTGTATCGCTTGCCCTGCTGATGGTTGTTGCAGGTTTTACCGCTTCGGCGCAAACAAAAGAGAAAGAAAAAGCTTCTAAAGACAAACAGGAAAGTATCACCATCCGCAAAAAAGGCGACAGTAAAGAAAAACTGACCATTGTGGTGGATGGAGATAATATTACTGTTAACGGAAAACCACTGGAGGATCTGAAAGATGATGATATTGAAATACTCCACAGAAAAGGCATTGGGCCATTAGGACCAAAGATCAGGGGTAGAATAGCCCCACATGGCAGTATGAAAATGTTTGGCGAAGGATTTCCTTTTGGTGGTAACCATGCTTTTCTGGGAGTAGTATCAGAAAAAACAGATAAAGGAGCCAAAATAAGTTCTGTTCAAAAAGAAAGCGCTGCTGAAAAAGCAGGACTTAAGAAAGATGATATCATTACCAAAATAGGTGATGCTAAAATTGAAGGCAGCGACGACCTGTACGAAAGCATTGGCAAATACAAGCCCGAAGACAAAGTAACCGTTACTTACCTCCGCGATGGTAAAGAGTTTACCACCAATGCAACACTTGGCAAAAATGCAAATGAAGCGCATGTATTCAATTTTGAAAACGAAGATTTTAATTTTGAAATGCCGGAGATGCCACGCTTCAACGGAATGGATTTTAATATGAACCGCAAACCCCGTCTCGGCCTCGGAATTCAGGACCTGGAAGATGGTAAGGGTGTGAAGATTCTGGATGTTGATAATGAAACACCGGCCTCAAAAGCAGGTCTGCAAAAAAATGATGTTATTACAGAAATAGATGGCAAATCCATCGCCTCTGTTGATGAGCTGAAAGCAAAACTAAGAGACCTGAAGCCGGGCGACAGTGTTAAACTCAGTTATCAGAGAGATGGTAAAACACAAAACGCTGATATCAAATTGCCAAAGAAATTAAAGACCGCAGAATTATAATATATACGGGTCAGGCCGCTTTAGCGTCCCGACCCGTATATATTTTTCTCATGTTGTACAACCGCGCTATTCTTAGCGCGGTTTTTTATGGGTCGTGACGCTAAAGCGGCTGACTAAATATTCAATCACCTGTTTAGGCCCGCCAAAAGGATGTTTGGCATACACTACCCAGTCTTTAGTAAACAAAGTTTCGATAAGTGGCTTGTCTGCTATACCGTTTTCCCTGAGTTGCTGTACATAATTAGCCCGTAACTCTTTGCCCAACGCTTTTACCGGGACAAGCACTTATTACTGCGCAATTTCTTTTTCCATCTGCCTCCTGCATCTACCCCACCACCGGGTACTATGCAATGCAAGTGCGGGTGTAAAGACATATCCTGCACCTATGTATGCAGCACAGCAATCATGCTCAATTGTATCCCTGCCGTCTTTCCAAACTGGTGCAGTGTTTTCCATACCGATGTAAACAACGCATCATACACCAATACAAGATTGTGCAAAACAAGCGGATTTAACCCATTGGAGTTGGAGGCACTACATGCTGATTTTTCCTGCTCATGAAATTTGTTATTTAAAGTTGTTTATAATTCTTTGTTTGTCTTCATTCTCTTTATCCTTCTTATCAATAGTTCGGTAAGAAAAAGATGTGAATAAGTGGAAAAGTCGTACACAATAAAA
>DAIOVU010000092.1:0-5949 GCA_036758845.1 Sediminibacterium sp. | reverse complement strand
CTATCAAAATTACAGAAGAGTGTATCAACTGCGGCGCCTGCGAGCCCGAATGTCCAAATAACGCTATTTATGAAGGTGGCGTTGAATGGTCTATTTCAGATGGAACTACCGTAAAAGGAGATTTCACATTGTTAGATGGTACAAAAGTTACCACTGATCAGCGTTTTGCGCCAATTAGTGTAGACACCTATTACATCACCCCCAACAAATGTACCGAGTGCCAGGGTTTTCACGAAGAACCACAGTGCGCAGCTGTTTGCCCGGTTGACTGTTGTGTGCCTGATGAAGCATACCGCGAAACTGTTGATGAGCTGCTTGCCAAGAAAGCAAAAATGCACATCTAATGCACAGATAATGTGCTAAACTTTAACACCAAAAATTTGTAAATAACAAGTGTAGGTAGTAGCTTAGTATCATTAATCGCAGTATTAATAATTGTCGCCCTTAAAGAGGCGACAACCAGTAACGGCGGGTGATATTTCCCGTCAACGTGAGGTGAAGAGACAGGCCGTTTCTTCACCTTTTTTTTAGCGCTGGTTTCGCGGATTTTTGTATGATTGGTATGAGGAATGGTTAAGATGGCTCTCTTGCCCCTACTGTCCTAACAATCGGGTATCCGCCCGCAAATTCACCATTCACAATTCACCATTGCCCATTCACTCATTCCCTCTTTCTCTCTTATATTTGTTACACAAAACGCAAGCATGAAAAAAAGAATAGCCCTGGTTACGGGCGGATTAAGCGGAGAGGCACAGATTAGTTATAAAAGCGCTGTTACGGTAGGGAATAATGTTGACAGGGATAAATATGATCTATACCGTATAGACATTAACCCGCAAGGCTGGTTTTATGAGTCGGTTAATGGCGAAAAATCAAAAGTAAACAGGGATGATTTTTCTGTAGTTGATCATGGCAAGAAAATAAATTTTGATGCTGTACTGCTTTGTATTCACGGCACTCCCGGCGAAGATGGAAAACTTCAGGGATATTTTGATATGCTGAACCTGCCTTACACCAGTTGCGATGCAGCAACCTCTGCATTAACCTTCAATAAAAGATACACCGTTGCTGTGGCGGCTTTTGGCGGAATTAATGTGGCCAAATCAATGCACCTGTTTAAACATACACCGGTTAGTCCGGAGGAAATATTAAAACAAATCAGCTTGCCCGCTTTTGTAAAACCCAATAACGGCGGCAGCAGTATTGGCATGAGCAAAGTGAACATTGCTGCCGAACTTGCCCCTGCATTAGAGAAAGCGTTTAAAGAAGACAACCAGGTTTTGGTTGAAGAATTCATTAGCGGCAGGGAATTTACGATTGGTGTTTTTAAAAACAAAGGGGAGACGATAGTACTGCCCATTACAGAAATATTTACCGGTAATGAGTTCTTCGATTTTGAAGCTAAATACCAGGGCAAAAGCAAAGAAGTTACCCCCGCAGAGGTAGATGCAGATATGAAGCAAAAACTCGAATCTGCCGCCAGGCGTGCGTATGAATTGTTGAACTGCCGTGGCGTGGTAAGAATAGATTTTATTTACCATATTGAAAAAGGACAGCCTTATATGCTGGAAGTAAATACTGTGCCCGGACAAAGTGAAGCCAGCGTAATACCCCAGCAGGTTAAGGCCATGGGCTGGACGCTGAAAGATTTTTATTCGGCTGTAATAGAACAGGCGTTTAGTTAATTTTGGAATTTTGGAACTGAGGAATTTTGGAATTACTTATCTTACCAAAAAAATCACAATTCCAAAATTTCCCAATTTCCCAATTCCAAAATTCCCCTGAGTGTTCAAATTCATCACATCTAAGCCCCTTTGGGTAAACATACTGGCCGGCATCGGATTAATAGTGATCCTGATGCTGCTCTTCTTTGCCTGTTTATCATGGCTCACCGGTTCAGGCAAAACTGAAAAAGTTCCTTTGGTTACCGGGCAAAATTTTACTGCTGCTAAAAAACTGCTGGAAGATAAAGGCTTTGATGTGGTTATACAGGACTCGATCTATATAGACAGTATTGCCAAACAGGCTGTGATCAGGCAAATACCCGAAGCGGATGCTACCGTAAAAGCGGGTCGCACCATCTACCTTACCATTAACCGTACTATCCCGCCACAGGTTGAAATGCCTAACCTGGCCGGCTTCTCCATCAAGAGCGCAGAAATGTATCTGCAGAGTATGGGTTTAAAACTGGGAGAGGTTTCTTATAAACCGGATATCGCACGAAATTCTGTGCTGGAACAATTATGGAACGGAGAACCCATCAGGCCGGGAACTAAAATCCCGATAGGAACTGTGATCAGTTTTGTATTAGGCAGTGGTGTTGGTGGAGGAGAAATGGAAGTGCCTAATTTGGTTGGTATGACCTTAGACGAAGCCCGTAATTATCTTTCTACCATCAGTGTAAACATTGGTTCTATTGTATCCATAGGTGCTATTAAAGACTCGGCCACCTCCTTTATCATCAGGCAATCACCCGAAATGCTAACCGATTCTATTGGCCCATCCGGATTGCGGGTGCCCAATAAAATCAAGCAGGGGCAGGTGATGGATGTTTACATCAGCAGCGCAGCTCCGGCAAAAGACAGTTTGCCAACTGCTCCTAAAAACTAGTTTTTAAGAACCCCATAAATAATATATGCAAACCATTACCGTAGAAGAACTGAAAGCAAAAATTGACGCAGGTGAAAAATTAAACCTCGTAGACGTACGCGAACCCCATGAGAATGCCGAATTTAATATCGGCGGAATATTACTGCCATTGGGCAGGGTGCAAACCATGGAAACCGGCGAGATCGATGATCTGAAAGATGAAACCGTTTATATTTATTGCCGCAGCGGCAACCGCAGCGGCCAGGCTTGTCTGATACTGGAAACACTCGGCTACAAAAATGTGATCAATGTAACCGGTGGTATGCTGGCATGGCAGGAAAGGATTGCACGGTAAGCAAGGTTGTTGAATATCGAATATTGAACAGGGAATTTTGAATGATGAATTTTCGGTAGTTCAGACATACCCTGTTTTGCAAAAAAATTAAGCCGCAGATTCACAGATTAGAAAGCAATCTGCGCATCTGCGGCTTTCAAATACCCGCTCTTATTGCGCCTAAGCGCCTTTGCGAGCAATAGTCAATCTCAATCAAAAAAATAGCCGCAGATTCACAGATCAAAAAAAATCTGCGCATCTGCGGCTTTCAAATACCCGCTCTTATTGCGCCTAAGCGCCTTTGCGAGCAATAGTCAATCTCAATCAAAAAAATAGCCGCAGATTCACAGATCAAAAAAAATCTGCGCATCTGCGGCTTTCAAATACCCGCTCTTATTGCGCCTTAGCGCCTTTGCGAGCAAAATTCAATCTCAATCAAAAAAATAGCCACAGATTCACAGATTAGAAAGTAATCTGCGCATCTGCGGCCACAAAAAATCATACCTCAATCATCATAATCAGAGATTCATTATAATCTGAGATTTACTCCCAGCATATAATTTGTTCCCGCCATCGGGTAAAAACCATTGCCCGTGCTTAAAGTATTATTGTAAATATAGCTATAGGTATAACCATTGGGTTCATACTTTCTGTTGAATACATTGTTTACCTGTCCGATAATATGTATCTCAGAAAATAAAATTTTCTTCAACGTTAAGCCGGCGCGGATATCCTGCACAAAGAAAGCATTGAGCTTCCTGTTATCGCCCTGGCTGTTATCCATGTATTCTTTACCCACATACTTGCTTAGTAAACTGATCTCAAAATTAGGAACAGGCAACAGATTAACAGCGGCACCTGCAACAACAGCAGGAGAGAAAGAGATATCGGTATTCTTATGAGCAACCGCATTCTGATCACCCGTATCATAATTATCAATGTACTCGGTATACGAACTGATTTTATTTTTGCTGAGCGACAGGTTGCCCGATACATTGATCCATTTATCAACTACAGCCACGGCTTGTAACTCAATTCCCAAACGGTAACTGTGCGGAACATTGGTTCTTGTGTAAGAGCCCACATCATTGATCTGTCCGGTTAATACTAATTGATTATAATAATACATGTAGTAAATATTAGCACCAAAATGGTAGCTGCCATTCTTTTTCTCAACACCCAATTCAATATCGTGCAGCGTTTCTGGTTTTGGCTGACTTTTTACGCCGGCCTGAAAATCATCCCTGTTGGGTTCTTTGTGCGCCAGTGCATAACTGAAGAAAGCCTGCCATCCGTTATTATTGTAAGTGATGCCTGCCTTAGGGTTGAAAAAATCAAAACTGCGGTTCACGTTAAGGGCCGGGTTGCCTTCAAAGCCTTTCATATCATGGTTTACATGGCGGTATTGCAGATCTGCAAAACTTGACCAATGTGCGCTTAACTGGTGCTGCCATTTGGCGTAGAAATTGGCATCTGTTTTTGTTGCCGGATAATCATAGTAACGGTATTCTTTTGAAACGGTGCCCGTTTTCATCCATACAATATCTCCAAAATGTTTCCCGTCATATTTACTCCATCCGCCACCAATGGTCAGCTCATCTTTCTCGTGTTTGTATTGCAACGAGGCAATTTGTCCGTAGAAATAATTATCCAGCCAGCGCTGCCTTACCAGGTCTGTATTGGTAACCGTAACACCTCCAACAGTCACATCAGGCAAACCATAGTTTGAAAAAGTCTGGTCGGCCTTGTACTCTTCATAATATCCTTTACCCCTTGAAAGAAACGCCGCAGTAGTAAACGACCACCTGTTATTAAAGGAATGATTAAATAATAACTGGTAATGCGTTTGCGTATAATTATCCGTCTGGTTATCGTATGGTGCTCCTGGTTTTTCTGTTCCAGCAGGATTAATTGTACGGTTGGTTAACAATTGATCCTCCGGCACCCCATACCAGGCCTGGTAAGTTTTTTCTTTGCCGGAGAAAATATTTAACCGCAAAGAAGATTGTTTACTGATATAGGCTGTGCTGAAATAATAAGATTTCAGGTCACTCTTTGCACGGTCAATATAGCCATCGCTGTTAATGCGGCTAACCCTTGCATCTACTGTAAAATGTCCATTTAGTAAGCCTGTTCCCGCTTTGAGTGTGTTCTTCCATGTATTGAAAGACCCGAAACTGTTATTCGATTCACCATAGGCCTTTTCATTGTACTCATTGGTAGACATGTTAATGGTGGCACCAAAAGCACCTGCTCCGTTGGATGATGTGCCCACACCACGCTGGATCTGGATACTGTTTACTGATGAAGCAAAATCAGGCAGGTCCACAAAATAAGTGCCCAGGCTTTCTGCATCGTTATAGGGGATACCATTCATTGTAACGTTAATGCGGGTTGCATCGGTACCCCGAATGCGCATGGCTGTATATCCCACGCCATTTCCGGCATCAGAATTTATTACAACCGATGGCGTTTGATTTAAGATGAACGGGATATCCTGCCCCAGGTTGGTTTTGGCAATCTCTTCTTTGGCAATATTGGTTTTGGCAAAAGGAGCCCTGTCTGATGCCCGAACCGCTTTCACTTCCAATGGTTGAAGAAAAAGAGCTGTGGCAGTAAGCTGAACAGCTACTTTCGTTTCTGCTTCTTTAACGCTGAGGGTTTGCTTAAACTCTTTAAACCCGAGACTGCTTACGATCAATTCATAAACGCCCTTGTCAATTTTTCCAAAACTGAACTTACCCCAGTCGTCAGTAACTGTTTTACGGTTGCCAAGACTAATGGTTGCCCCGGCAATAGGGGCTTTGGAATTGCTTTCTGTAACGGTACCTTGTACAAGGCTTTTGTTGGGTTGTGCAAAGGCAATTAGGGTTACTAATGCCAACATCGTTGTTCCCAAAAACTTTTTCATTTTTTTTAGTTTAAAAAGTTAATAATGGGAACAGGGAATAGCTAATGGAGAGGGACTGATAAAAATGTACACCTTCCCTTCGCAGGAATTACCCTGTTCAGGTTCAACGGGTATT
>DAIOVU010000091.1:0-6067 GCA_036758845.1 Sediminibacterium sp. | reverse complement strand
CTACTCGGCGGTTCCTGGCGCTCCTTGCGTTACAGCTTTTTTCTCCAACACTTATAAATCCAAAAATCACTGAAACAGAGTCACCTATAATAGCCGACTCGCTGATCATGCAAGGTTTAAAGCGGTAGCGCAAAGAACGCAATGGGCCGCAATGATCGCAAAAGGCCTTTGTGTATTTCACACAATCCCTACTTAAAAATGAAATTAACCCGGTAAAACCAGAAATGATTGTATCAATAGCTAATTTTAATAGCACAACACGGTATTAATTTCTAATTACCCCCCCCTCAAACGGCCATTCCTTATTGCGCTTCGCTTTGATTAAATAAGCAATCACGCCAAGAACGATCACTGTTAATCCGCCCATCATCATCTTCTCACCCGTAGAAAAAAAGATATAACCCCAGATAAGAATAGCCAATATTACCGGCAGGGGATAGAGTGGCATACGCCATGCAAAATGTTTTTTTCCTTTTCTTTTTACCAGCCAGATCAACCCGATACCCTGCCCGATGAACTGTATTAAAATACGCATCGCCAGAATAGCATCTATCACATCCCTTAATTTGAAAAGCAAACTGAACACAAAAGCAATACCCCCCAAAAACAGCAGTGAGATATGCGGGAAATGTTTGGATGGATGCAGCTTCGAAAATATTTTAAAAAACGCACCATCACTTGCTGCTGCATACGGGATACGGCTATACCCCAATGTTGCTGAAAATACAGATGCGAATGCTACCCATAAAATTAATATAGTGGCAACTGTTGCAGAAGCAGAGCCTGATAAATGCTGTACAAACTCACTCACTACAAACTTGCTTTGCCGGATCTGCTCCAACGGCAAAACAGAAGCCACACTCACATTCATTAACAGGTATAAAACAGCAATACCTGCAATAGAAATGAACATACTCCTTGGGATATTCTTTTTGGGGTTGATGATCTCACCGCCTAAATGACAAACATTGTAATATCCCAGGTAACTGTATACGCTTTTTACACTGGCAAAACCCAGCGCCGCAGCAAATGCATGATTAACCTCTAAGCCATTATTGATGTCTTTAATAGGTTGTAAAAAATGACCATGAAAAACCCCGCCGCCAATAATCCATGCCAGTGTGATGAGCACACCAACCCAAAGCAAAACACTGATCTTGCCAATCGCTTCAATTTTTCGATACAATAAAACCACAATTAATATTACCAGACTGCCACTGATGCATTTGCTTTCCCATTCGCTCAGGTGAACAATGTATCCGAAGTATTGTGCAAAACCAATGGCTGCAGATGCAATAACCAACGGGGCCTGAATCATGGTTTGCCAAACGAATAAAAAACTCATCAGCTTTCCCCATTTGGATCCGTACCCTTCTTTTAAAAAATTATAACTGCCGCCGGCAAGCGGATAGGTGGAACCCAACTGGCTCCATATCGTGGCATCAATAAAAGATAGAACAGCGCCTGCTATCCATGCATATAAAAACCAGGGACCCTGCATGGTCTCTGCTACAACACTTAAAACAACAAACGGACCGATACCTACCATATCGGTCATATTGATGGCTGTAGCCTGTAAAAGACTTATCTTTCTTTCAAGTTTCGGTTGCTCGCTCATTTGCTTGTGGGCATAAAACTATTTCTTTGTAAGCAGACAAAACAAATATGAAGCAAAAAAATTCGGTAGTCACCTGGGCCAAGGGCTCTAATATTTACGAGGTTAATATCAGGCAGTACACTGCAGAAGGTACATTTGCTGCATTCAGCAAGCATTTACCACGGTTAAAAGATATGGGTGTAGAGATACTCTGGCTAATGCCTATTACACCCATCAGCATTCAAACACGGCAGGGAACGCTGGGCAGTTATTATGCCTGCAGCAGCTATACCGCCATCAATCCTGAATTTGGCGAGCTGGATGATTTTAAAAATCTGGTTACAAAAGCACATCAGTCAGGATTAAAAATTATCATCGACTGGGTAGCTAATCATACAGGCTGGGATCATCACTGGGCCACAGAACATCCTGATTGGTATGTAAGAGATGTTGATGGAAATTTTACAGAAAGAAATGGCTGGCACGATGTGATCGATCTTGATTTTGAAAACAACGATATGCGTGTTGCATTGATTGATGCAATGAAATACTGGGTAACAGAAACAGGCATTGATGGGTTCCGTTGCGATATGGCCCACCTTGTACCATTGGATTTCTGGATAGAGGCACGCAAACAATGCGATGCCATTACACCGCTGTTCTGGCTGGCAGAATGCGAACAGGTTTCTTATCATGATGCATTCGATGCCAGCTATGCATGGTGGTGGATGCACGAAACAGAAAAACTTGCCAAAGGTGCATCTGGCCTGCACGATGTTCAGCAGGTATTGCATGCCTACACACAATACCCGGAGGGTGCCATTAAATTATTCTTTACCTCCAATCACGATGAAAATAGCTGGAACGGAACAGAGTATGAGAAATATGGCAACACCGCAAAAGCATGGGCCGTATTCACTAGTACCTGGCAGGGAATGCCATTGATTTATAGCGGCCAGGAAAGTCCCAATAGCAAACGCCTTGCTTTTTTCGACAAAGATCTGATCGAATGGTATGAACCATTGGAACTGCACGGTTTTTACCAGGCCTTATTACATTTGAGGAAACGGTCAAAAGCCATCAGCGAAGGAGAAACTTTTATCCTTCCCAACCAGCAGGGGCACCAGTTAATGGCTTTTCTGCGAAGAAAAGATGATGAGGTGGTACTGGTTATTCTCAATCTCTCTTATGAAGACCGTATCAAAATCTCAGTATCTCACGAGTGGCTGACAGGCAATTTCAAAAATATTTTTTCCGGGTTAAATTTCCGGTTTGATGGAAGTGTAGCCTTCGAGTTACAGTCTGGGGAGTATGTGGTGTATGAGAAGATAGGGGAGTAAGTGTTGTTTTTTAGTGAGGAGATGGGGGGATGACATGCTTCTTGTATTCCCAACACTCTGCTGATTTAAGACAAAGGTTGCTTCGTCGTTCCCTGTCTGCCGACAGGCAGGCTCCTCGCAAGAACGAAAAAAAGTCGGCTGCTCATGTTGAACAGCCGACTTTTTTTATATCTATTCTCTCATTATTTATTCCACATCACTCAAATCCAAAGGATAGGGATACGTGCTTTCAAATCCGGGATAGATTCCTTCAATTTTTACTTTTCTTCCTTTATTCAGTGAGAGGATCTTATCTAATTCAGAAACGTTTTTAATTTCCTGATCATTCACACTGGTAATAATAAAACCTTCCTGCATCCTGGTTCTTTTCAGTAAACCTTCGCCTATTTTTTTAACTACCACACCGCCTGCAATCTGGTTAGCGGCAGCCGTTTTGCTGTCTACAGCAGTTAGTTCTGCGCCTAATTTTTCAAGTATGCCGGTTGTTTTTACCACATCCGTATTACCTGCTTTGTTTTTAAGGGTAAGTGGTACCGTATTTTCTTTCCCATTACGTGTGTAGGTCAAACTGATTTTATCGCCTGGTTTGTATTTGGTTACCTGCTCCTGCAATTCAGGACCGCTTGTAACAGTAACACCATTGATCTTTGTTACGATATCACCTTTTTTCAAACCTGCAGCGGCGGCAGCGCCGTCTGACGGTACATCACTTATGTAAACACCTTCTCCTTCTTTATAACCGGTACCATATTCTTTTTTCTGTTCATCAGTCAGGTTATCTTTCGGATACTGGATGCCGATATAGGCTCTTTGTACTGTGCCAAATTTTACAATATCAGTTACTACTTTCTTCACAATGTTCACAGGTATGGCATAAGAGTAACCTGCATAAGATCCGGTAGGAGAGGCAATAGCCGAATTGATACCGATCAACTCTCCGTTGGTGTTAATCAGCGCTCCACCACTGTTGCCGGGGTTAACTGCTGCGTCAGTCTGGATAAAAGATTCAATAGCAGTATTACTCTGCCTGTCGTTAATACCAATCGATCTTGATTTGGCACTTACAATACCTGCGGTAACTGTTACATCCAGGCTCAGGGGATAACCGATGGCTAATACCCATTGCCCCAGTTTGGCATCATCGCTATTTCCATATACCAGGTAAGGAAGTTTTGTTCCGTTAATTTTAATTACTGCCAGGTCGCTGCTGGCATCTGTGCCAACCACAGTTGCTTTATAAGATTTTTTATTGGCTAAGGTTACATTGATCTCGTCTGCACCATCTACTACGTGGTTGTTGGTAATGATGTATCCATCATCTGTAATGATCACACCGCTGCCGCTGGCACGTTGTTCGGGAATTACTCTTGGGCCACCAAAGAAATCGCCAAAATCATCTCCAAAAAAATCAGAGAAAGGATTGCGTTGGCGCTGCTGTGTTGTGTTATTACTTACCTGCCTTGCCTTGGTTCTTGTTTTAATATGAACCACAGCCGGGGTTGCGCTGGTAGCGGCAGGCGTAAAGTCTACAAATGCGCCGGGCGTATTATTGTTGCCAAAAAATCCTGCATAATTTACAGGCAGTTTCCCCGATTCCTGAAGACCGGCATTCTGGCGTTCTACAAATTTGCCATAGCCCCACACACTCAAAACGGCGGTGGTAGCACTGATGGCCACTACGGCTAAGATGTTGTTGAGTTTCATCATTGTATTTCTTTTTTATTAAGATGTTCCGGCAAAAAATATGCCTTTCTGTTAGCAAATAAACGAAGCTGTTCAATTGACAGTTCACCTTCTCCACCATTTAACAAATGTTTTACGGCATTTGTCGTACTTGGTGATGGCGGGAGAGGGAAGATAGCGCAAAATCGTCAGTCGTCAATCGTGAATCGTGAGTCGTCAATCGTGAGTGGTGAGTGGTGAGTTTGGGGAGGGGCATCGTAAAATTTCTTATCGCTCACGACTCACGTCTGACGACTCACGAATGACTACTGCCTACTCACCACTCACCCCTCACAATTCCATCAAAAACGCCATCGTATCCACCCCATCGGCATAATCTGTCAGTGAAGGGCTTTGCGCCTTGCCAAAAGGCACGTGGCCATGTCCAACCACGCATTGGATATCCTCATTGTTTTGCAAAGCATCGGCTACTGCCTGTTTGTCTTCATAAAATTCATAATGTACCTGACTTACGGGAGAAAATGGTGAAATATTTTCAGCAAGGATTATCACCTCGTTGGTCATATAATATTTATTACTCATGATCAACAGCGCCAGGTGATAATCGAAATTGTGCTTGTATTTATGAAAATCCATAAAATGCGCATACTTCCGTAAAGCATCCAGTAATGGAATAAAGTCGTAATCTTTCGGAACAAACAGTTTGGTAATATTCCGGCAACCTAACCCGAAATACAATTGGATATCCAGAGCCAATGCATCCAGTTCTTCAGGGGTTTCTGAATTGTCTAATATGGCTATGGAAGTCCGGTTTCTGCGGATAATATTGGGCCATTTGCCAAAATAATAATCAAAATAACGACTCGAATTATTGCTGCCGGTAGCAATATAGGCGTTGCAGCCGTTTAGCCGGTCGGCAAAGGATACCAGATCCTGTACAGCGATATTCCATTCGATCAGCTTTTTTACAAGGTGTTTGATCAGGACCTCGTCTTTGGACGATGTTTTAATCACCACAGAATACCCACTGATAAACACACACAGAAAATCATGGAACCCTACAAGCGGTATGTTTCCGGCCATTACCAGTCCAACCTTTTTGGGAGAGGGTTGTTCAGCCGGGATATGATATTGTGCTGCCCAGTTCTGCAAAAATGACGGGTTTAAAAAATTTAGGGCAATATTTTTTACCGATTGCTCAACAAATTCGGGGATGAACCATTGGTTTTCCCGGAAGGCGCGTTCTTTGGCTGCTTCCCAGTCTTCATCATTACTTAACATATATTGGCCTAACCGGCCCATCAACATAATTCGTTCTTGTAAAATCATTTCGCCGCCGTATTTTTGTGTGCAAATGTAGAATCACTAACTCAACAAACCCATTTTGTATGGCTATCAAAATTACAGAAGAGTGTATCAACTGCGGCGCCTGCGAGCCCGAATGTCC
>DAIOVU010000090.1:0-6076 GCA_036758845.1 Sediminibacterium sp. | reverse complement strand
AAAAATGTACACCTTCCCTTCGCAGGAATTACCCTGTTCAGGTTCAACGGGTATTATCTCAGCCGCGGAATTGTGTGAGACACACAATTCTTAAGCACCCCGAGGAATGATCTGGTGCAAAAATAGGTCTTCAGTAAATTACTTACAACTGTAACTTTATTTCAAACAAACCGTTGAACCTGAAAAACACCCCCATGAAAAAAATAATAACTGCAGTAATATTGGCTTTGAGCCTGCTGAATGCACAGGCCCAGAATGAAAAAAATCTGGTTGTAGATGGTAATGCCGAGGTGAGGAAAGTGACAGGGTTCAATGCTATTGATGTGTCGGGAGCTATCGACCTGTTTATCTCACAGGGTACCGAAGAAGCCGTAGCGATTAGCGCTAATTCTGATGAGATCCGCTCAAGGATCCGTACGGAGCTTAGAGGCACAACCCTCCGTATCTATTTAGACGGCCATGGCCTGAACTGGAGGATATGGGGTAATAACAAGATGAAAGCCTATGTTACCTTCAAATCACTGGCTTTCGTTGAAGCTTCCGGTGCATGTAATGTAAAAACTACGGGAACTATCAAACAGAATAGTCTTAAAGTGGAAATGTCCGGTGCCAGCGATTTTACCGGTGATGTAGCTGTTAGTCAGCTAAAACTGGATGCCAGCGGAGCATCCAATATTAAAGTCTCCGGTATTGCTTCATCCACTACTATTGATGCCAGTGGGGCCTGTAGTATTAAAGGCTACGACCTGAAAACAGATATCTGCAAAATAGAAGCAAGCGGTGCTTCCAATGTTAGAATAACTGTTAACAAAGAGTTGAATGCCGAGGCCAGTGGGGGCAGTACGGTGTTTTATAAGGGAGCAGGACTGATCAGGGATATCAGCACCAGTGCCGGAGCTTCGGTAAAACATAAATCCGACGATTAGATTAAATAATATTTGGTTGATAGCCTTCTCAACCCTACCTTCGCGCTCCAAACATCGCGAGGTAGAGCAGCGGTAGCTCGTCGGGCTCATAACCCGAAGGTCGGAGGTTCGATCCCTTCCCTCGCAACATAGAAAATAAAGTAAAGGCCTCAATTGAGGCCTTTACTTTATCAAAAAGTCAGAAAAGGCTTTTTATTCGGCTGGAGGCTACTCTGGATACTGAATGTTGATACCAAAATAGCGGTAATCATTTCCCGAAAGTGCTTGATCCTTTAAAAGGAACAAAAGCTTCCGGCTCCCATTCACTTCCCTTAGTAAGTAACTTTAGCCTGCAATCAATATTTCCTCGCGAAGCTTTGCGCCATTGCGTCTTTGCGGTAAAAGCATCTCCTTAACCGCAAAGACGCAAAGTCGCAAAGCAACGCAAGGCAAACAGATAAAACTTCCGGACTTCCGGTATTTCGGACTTTCCGGCTTATAATTATGAAATCAGGATTTGTAAACATCTTCGGCAGGCCCAATGCGGGCAAAAGCACCTTGCTTAATGCACTGATAGGTGAGAAGATGGCTATTGTGTCGCCCAAAGTGCAAACCACCCGGCACAGGATCAAGGCTTTTTTAAATAAACCCGGTGAATACCAGATCATCTTTTCCGATACCCCCGGTATCATCGATCCCCGGTATAAACTGCATGAGAAAATGATGGGCTCCGTAAAAAGCGCCCTCGAAGATGCCGATCTGGCATTGCTCATTGTAGATGCCAATGAGAACCTGGAAGAGGTAGATGCCATTTTCAGCTCCTTACACCTAAAAGTACCCTGTATTGTGGTGCTGAATAAAATTGACGAAGCCGCCAATGGCAAGATCGCCCTTGCCGAAACTTTTTTTGCTGAGAAACCATATTGCAAACAGCTTGTCAAAATATCTGCCCTGCAGAAAGTACACCTGAACAAATTGCTGGAGGCTATCATCAAACTCTTACCTGAAGGCAGTTCTTTTTACAGTGAAGATGACCTGAGCGACCTGCCCACCAAATTTTTTGTAGGAGAGATCATCCGCGAAAAGATCTATGAGTTGTTTGGAGATGAGATACCCTACCACACGGCAGTGATGGTGAATGAGTTTAAAGAAAAAGAATCGCTGGTTAAAATACAGGCCGATATCATTGTGAACAGGGAAACACAAAAAGCGATCATCATTGGCGACAGGGGCAAAATGATCAAACAGATAGGGATGAACGCCCGGGCAGATATTGAAGCTTTTATCAGACAAAAAGTGTTCCTGGAGCTTTTTGTAAAAGTGAGGCCCAAATGGCGCGATAATGAACTGCAATTAAAAGAATATGGGTATAATTAATTGCAAATGAATTAATTGTATCAATCTATCTAATATTTTAGTTTAATATTTTTTCTTTAAGAAATCGAATTATGAGTTATACAGTAGCAATAGTAGGCAGACCAAATGTGGGCAAGAGCACTTTGTTTAACCGGTTTTTAGAAACCCGTAAAGCAATTGTTGATGATATAAGCGGGGTAACCCGCGACCGCCAATACGGCCTGGCTGATTGGAACGGTAAAGTATTTAACCTGATTGATACCGGCGGATTTGTGCCGGCCAGCGAGGATATTTTTGAAAAGGAGATCCGCAAACAGGTAAGGATCGCTATTGAAGAGGCAGACGGTATCATCTTTATGGTGGATGTGGCTACAGGCATTACCGACCTTGATGAAGCAATGGCGGATATGCTGCGCAGGGGTAAAAAGCCCGTTTATGTGGTTGTAAACAAAGTTGACAACGGTACCCGCGAGCTGGAAGCCACCGAATTTTATTCTTTAGGATTCAAGAACAACTTCTTTATCAGCAGTATTTCGGGCAGCGGAACGGGCGAATTACTGGATGCGGTTACCGAACCAATCACGGCAGAAGATGTGGAAGAGGCGATGAAAGAGACCGGTCTCCCCAAATTTGCTATTATCGGTCAGCCAAATGTTGGTAAATCTTCATTGCTTAATGCCCTTATCGGGCAGGAGCGAACCATTGTAAGTGATATTTCAGGTACCACCCGCGATAGTATTCATACTCACTACAAATTGTTCCAGAAAGAGTTCATGCTGATTGATACAGCAGGTATCAGGAAGAAGAGTAAAGAAAAAGAGGATCTCGAGTTTTATTCCATTATCCGGGCCATTAAAGCCATTGATGAGGCGGATGTATGCCTGATTGTACTGGATGCTTTTAAAGGAATTACCGCGCAGGATGTAAGCATTTTTGCCCTGGCTGAACGGAAAGGGAAGGGAATTGTGGTGCTTGTAAATAAGTGGGATCTCGTTGAAAAAGAGACAAATACGGCACGTGATTATGAAAAAGTTTTAAGACAAAAACTAGCCCCTTTTACAGATGTGCCTATCCTCTTCATCTCTGTAAAAGAGAAAACCAGGATATTTAAAGCAATTGAATTAGGGCTGGAAGTATATGAGAACAGGCATCGTAAAGTGCCTACCTCAAAACTGAACGAAGCAATGTTAAAGGCGGTAGCGGCTTACCATGCACCGGTTGTGAGAGGGAATTCAATAAAAATTAAATATGTTACCCAGCTACCTACTGAGGTGCCTTCTTTTGCTTTTTTTACCAATTATCCCGATGATATTAAAATGCCTTACCGGAAATACCTGGAAAACCAGTTAAGAACAAATTTTAAGTTTACAGGTGTACCCATAAGAATATTTTTCAGAAAAAAATAAAAAATTTGCGTTAAAACTTGTGAAATTCATATAGGACCCTATCTTTGCGCAACTTAAAAACTCAAAAAATAAGTACAATGAAAAAAGTATTCGCAATCTTAGCAGTAGCCGGTTTCATGGCTGCTTGTAACTCAGGTGAGAACAAAGCTGCATCTGCCGACAGCGCAAAAGCTACAGTTGATACTGCAAAAGCTACTGTTGATACTGCAAAAGCTGCAGTTGACTCTGCAAAAGCCGCAGCAGATACTACTAAAAAGTAATTAGGTATTTAGTTACTGAATATTACTTCTTGCAAGAAGGTCCTCCTGGTTTTTTACCAGGAGGATTTTTTTTGTGCCAGTTTGTACCAATTTCCGCTTATCAGGGGGTACGGCATTAATATTGACTTAATTTCACCGACTTGTTTTTTTAAAAGGGCTATTAGGCCTTGTGACATTTTGACCTAAGATGAAAAGTATGTTGAAAGAAAAGATGTTTTTGCGTTCGGATGAGGATACGGATTTCATGCCTATTATCCCGATTAATGAAAATGACAGTGAGCAGGACCGTAACCTGGTGGTACCGGATACCCTGCCAATTTTACCATTGCGTAACACGGTTCTGTTCCCGGGGGTGGTTTTACCAATTACAGTAGGGCGTGATAAAAGCATTAAGGCGGTAAATGATGCCTATAAATTAGACAAACTGATTGGTGTGCTGGCACAGAAAGACGCCAATATTGAAGAGCCGGAACCCAAGGACCTGTGTAAAGTGGGTACCGTGGCACGTATAGTGAAGCTCATCAAAATGCCGGATGGTGGCACCACCATTATTATACAAGGCAAGAAAAGGTTCGAGTTGGAGTCGATGATCAGTGAGGATCCTTATTTCAAGGCCACTGTGAGCCTGTTTGCAGACGATGAATTGCCTGTATCAGAAAATTTTGATGCATTGGTAAGCAGCATTAAGGACCTTGCTGCCCAGATCATCCAGTTATCGCCCAACCTGCCTACCGAGGCTTCCATCATCCTGAAAAATATTGAGAACCCTTCTTTCCTGATCAATTTTGTAAGCAGTAACCTGAACAGCGACCTTACTGAAAAACAGACCCTTCTCGAGATCAATGATATCCATCTGCGTGCAGAGCGGCTGATATTTATCCTGCAAAGAGAACTTCAATTTGCAGAGTTGAAGGATAAAGTGACGAATAAAACCAGAACGGAGATAGACAAACAACAGCGGGATTATTTTTTGCAGCAGCAATTAAAAAGCATCAAAGATGAGTTGGGCGGAGATACCAATGAACGGGAAATAGCCGAAATGAAGAAAAAGGCCGAATCCAAAAAATGGCCTGACGCAGCCAAGAACCTCTTTAAAAGCGGGATAGAGAAACTGGAGCGCATGCATCCAACCACCCCGGATTATTCGGTGGTGTACAATCACCTCGACCTGATGCTGGATCTGCCATGGCTTGATTATACGGCTGATAATTACGATCTGAAAAATGCGAAAAAAGTGCTGGATGCAGATCATTACGGAATGACCAAGATCAAGACCCGCATATTGGAATACCTGGCCGTTTTGAAATTAAAGGGAGATATGAAGAGTCCTATCCTTTGTTTTCTGGGCCCTCCCGGCATCGGTAAAACATCGCTTGGCCGTTCTATTGCCCATGCCATTGGTCGTAAATATGTTAGGGTAAGTTTGGGTGGATTACATGATGAGAGCGAGATCCGTGGTCATAGGAAAACTTATATCGGTGCCATGCCTGGCCGTATTGTTCAGAATATCCGTAAGTGTAAATCGTCCAACCCGGTAATGATCCTGGATGAGATCGATAAGATAGGCAGTGATCATCGCGGCGATCCTTCTTCTGCTTTGCTGGAAGTGCTGGATCCCGAACAGAACCATACTTTTTACGATAATTACCTCGAACTGGAATACGACCTGAGTAAAGTATTATTTATTGCCACAGCCAATAACCTGCAGAATATTCAGCCGGCATTGCGCGATCGTTTGGAGATCATTGATCTGAGCGGCTATGCGGTTGAAGAAAAAGTAGAGATCGCCAAACGCCACCTCCTCCCAAAACAAAAAGAAGCGCATGGCCTGAATAAAGTGAATTTCAAGATCAGTGATAAAGTACTCGAAAAAATCATTGAACAGCATACGCGTGAAAGTGGGGTAAGGGAGCTCGACAGGCAACTGGCATCTATCATGCGTTACCAGGCCAAAGAACTGGCCATGAAGAATAAAGTAAAATCAACAGTTACCGCGGCGGATGTAGAAAAGATTCTGGGACAATCGAGATATAGTAACGAGATCTACAAAACAGCCAATATGCCCGGCGTGGCAGTTGGGCTGGCATGGACCTATGTAGGCGGTGATATCCTCTTTATTGAAACTATTTTGGGGGATGGAAAAGGAGAA
>DAIOVU010000089.1:0-6143 GCA_036758845.1 Sediminibacterium sp. | reverse complement strand
AACTATATGCCCTGTTTCCTGACCTATGTAACTATGTGTTTAATACAACACGTTAATTACTAATTACTCATTACTAATTATCACTGAACTTTCTTCCCTCCAAGATAAGTGGCGCTTACCTTAACATTCAAAATATCTGTTTCCGCAACTTTCATCAGGTCTTTATCTAATAAAATAAAATCTGCTTTTTTACCAATTTCCAGGCTGCCGATCTCTTTTTCAAGAAAGCCGGCTTTTGCGGCCCAGATGGTCATTCCTTTTATTGTTTCCGCACGTGTTAAGGCATTCTCTTTCTGGAAACCATCATCCGGAAACCCTTTGGCATCTTTACGCACCACTGCTGCAAGAAAAGTTTTAAAGGGCGAAATATCTTCTACCGGAAAATCTGTTCCCAATGGTATCCATCCGTTTTGTTTTAATAATTGTTTATAGGCATAGCCTCCCTTTAATCTTTCCTTACCCAATCTTTCTTCAGCCCAATACATATCGCTGGTGGCGTGTGTGGGCTGTACAGAAGGAACAATACTGGCCGAGCCAAACAGATTAAAATCATTCTGGTTGATGATCTGCGCATGCTCAATACGCCAGCGTTTATCATTCTTTCCTTTTAAATATTTATTGTAGACCTTAAGTATTTCACGGTTGGCGCTGTCGCCGATAGCATGCGTACACATTTGAAAGCTAGTGCCCGCCAGCACCTGCGCCAATGAATCGTAATGCGATTTGTTGCGTAATAAAAACCCCTGCCATCCGGGCTTATCGGAGTAAGGTTGCAGCAGGCAGGCGCCGCGACTGCCTAAAGCGCCATCTGCATATACTTTAAATCCATTCACAAATAATTTATCTGTTTTGTAAGGGCCTTTCTTCAGGTATTTTTCCAGGTTCTCATTGTCGTCGCTAAGCATTACAAACAAACGCATAGCTAATTTGCCTGTTTTTTGCAATGTGTCAATCGCCTCTACATCCCGGTAATTTAATCCACAGTCGGTGATCGTTGTTAATCCCTGTTCAAAACAATTTTTCTGGGCAGCCTGTAACCACTGCACATAGATCTCTTTGGTAGGACCGGGGATCTGCGCATACACTTTATCATCCGCATTATCAATCAGCACACCGGTTAATTTGCCATTTTTAGTTTCAATGGCACCACCAACAATTGTTTGTCCGGCTTTAATGCCTG
The DNA here is from genome assembly GCA_036758845.1 of Sediminibacterium sp. Taxonomy (GTDB): domain Bacteria; phylum Bacteroidota; class Bacteroidia; order Chitinophagales; family Chitinophagaceae; genus Sediminibacterium. The sequence continues at coordinate 4,963 of DAIOVU010000089.1, read as the reverse complement.
CCATATCCATCGCTTTCTGATTGGCAATTGATGCATGCCCGTCAATCCTTTTTAAAACAACCGGCTTATCAGGGAACAACCGGTTAAGTAATTCATTGGTGGGATATGTTTTACCGGGCCAGCGGTTCTGGTCCCAGCCACGCCCCTGTATCCATGGCAGGTCAGGATGTTTTTCTGCAAATGCTTTTACTCTTGCCACAGCTTCTTCCCATGTATTGGTTCCAAACAGATCAACCTGGAACAGTGAGCTGCCATAGCCTACAAAATGCGCATGCGCATCAATAAAACCCGGGTAAACCGCCGCACCTTTCGCATCAATAGTTTCCGGCGCTGTATATTTTGCAAGAATATCTTCGCTCTCTCCTACCGCTATAATTTTCCCATCCTTTACAGCAATCGCTTCTGCAACAGAAAAAGCAGAGTCAATAGTATATACAACTGCGTTATGAATAATGGTATCTGCCTTATTCTTACCACAGGATGTAAGAATGATCAATAAAGCAATGAAAAGATATTTTCTCATAGTAGTTATTTGATCAACTAAAGTTACAGTCTGGGAAGGAAAAAGAATAATGAATAATGAACAGGGAATATTGAATGTAGAAGTACATGAAATCACTTCAACATTCAATATTCCCTATTCATTATTCGATATTTTATTACTCCCCCTTCAGGGGGGTATTATTTCAACAATTCACAAGGCTTCAACCCTGTATGTTTTTTAAAAGCTGCAGAAAAATGCGAGATGGACGAATAGCCCAGTAGTGCAGAAACATCTGTTACACTCAATCCTTTTTCATACAAAAGATATTTGGCGTGTTCCATCCGTTGTTGCTGGTAAAAATCAAATATGGTGGTGCCGAACACTTCTTTAAACCCTTTTTTCAGGTAGCATTCGTTCATGGCCACTTTACGGCTCAGTTCCTTAATGGTAATAGGATCGCCGATATGTTGCAGTAAAATATCTCTCGACTGATAGATCCGCTCCCTGCCACTTTCATCGGCAAGGAATTTACAACTGAAACCTTCTTCTTTTTCTTCTACAAGGCATTCCAGACTGTACAGTAAAAGTTCATGGATCTTGGCGTTTACAAAAATATTCTCCAGGGCACCGGAATAACTGTGGTTTAACAAACTATCCAGCACATTCCTTTTTTTGTTGCAAACCGGGAATATCTTGGTAAAAGCATGAGGATGCTTAAAAGCCAGCACCTCGTCTTTATGCGTATTTACTTTAACGTTATGCACAAACTGGTGCAGAAAAGTAGAAGTGAAATGGAATGTGAAAACATCAACCGTTTGATGTTTTCCGTTGCAGGCTTCGGTAGGCAGTTGCTTACAATCAGCACAGCTTCTCTCCTCGCAATACCTGTTGCCCGTAGCGCAATACCTTAGTTCGAGATAGTTTTCGGCGGGTTTCTTTGCATTGTAATGGTACACCATCATCCCCGTATCTTCCGCCACCCATTGATGCTGGGCATAGTAACGCCTGATATTGTATTGAATAGAACCCGGAATATCCTGCCCTTTTTCATACAACAGGTCCATGCTGGGTTCAATACCACCACTGTACGATGCCTTCAATATGTCCATTACCTGTAACATGCAAATGCGAAATTAATGTATAAACATCTATTTTGCAAGAAAGGGGGCTTACCAGCTGTCATAAAACCGTCATTTTAACCTTTTATAGCAGCCATCAGAATGGGGAAAAATTGCTTTGTTTTCACCTTAAAAAACCCTTTATTTTCGTTAGCTTTGCCCACTTCTGAAATTTACTTAAAACACAGGACTGACAAGCATTTATGAGCGAAGAACAACAGCAAAGCAACGACGCCCAGAACAAGAATTACGGCGCCGACAGCATACAGGTACTGGAAGGGTTGGAAGCGGTGCGTAAAAGGCCCGCCATGTATATTGGTGATATTGGCGTAAAAGGCCTTCATCACTTAGTATACGAGGTGGTAGATAACTCCATTGATGAAGCCCTTGCAGGGTATTGTAAAAATATTACAGTAAGCATACACGAAGACAATTCCATCAGCGTACAGGATGATGGGCGTGGTATCCCTACCGCCATGCACACCAAAGAAAAACGGAGTGCACTGGAAGTGGTGATGACCGTACTGCATGCCGGTGGTAAGTTTGATAAAAACACTTATAAGGTTTCCGGTGGATTGCATGGTGTGGGTGTGAGTTGTGTAAACGCATTAAGTTCTAAACTGATAGTGAATGTTCACCGCGAAGGAAAAATATTTGAGCAGGAATATCATATCGGCGTTCCGCAATATGCTGTTCGCGAGGCAGGCACCAGCACTAAAACAGGTACCTATGTTCATTTCTGGCCAGATCTTACCATCTTCCAGGAATCTGTTTATAAAAGAGAAATACTGGAAGGCCGCTTGCGCGAACTGTCTTACCTGAACAGAAGGATCAATATTATTTTAACCGATCTGCGCGAGAAAGATGAAGAAGGAAATGTCTATTCAAAAAGCTTTTACAGCGAAGGCGGTATTGTTGAGTTTGTAGAAATGCTTGACAGGAACGGCAACCGCAACCCGCTTATCCCAAGTCCATTGTATGTTGACGGGCATGATGCAGAATCGAATATCGCTGTTGAGGTAGCGCTTACTTATAACGATGATTTTAAAGAACACATCTTCTCATACGTAAATAATATCAACACCATTGAAGGTGGTACACACGTTACCGGTTTCAGGCAGGCACTAACCAGGGTATTTAAAACCTATGGTGATAAACAGGGGCTGTTTGAAAAAGCCAAAGTAACCATTGAAGGAGATGATTTCAGGGAAGGATTGAGCGCTATCATCTCAGTAAAAGTTCCCGAGCCCCAGTTTGAGGGACAAACCAAAACCAAATTGGGTAACAGTGAGGTGAGTGGTATTGTACAAACCACTGTTTCCCGCGCATTAGAGGCATTTCTGGAAGAAAATCCAAGAGAAGCAAAGAATGTTATCTCCAAGATCATATTAGCCGCCCAGGCTCGTGTTGCTGCCAAAAAAGCACGCGATATGGTACAGCGTAAAACCGTATTAAGCGGTGGTGGCTTACCCGGTAAACTGGCCGATTGCAGTGAAAGGGACCCTGAAAAATGCGAATTATACCTGGTGGAAGGAGATTCGGCAGGTGGTACGGCCAAACAGGGCCGCGACAGGAGCTACCAGGCTATCCTGCCTTTACGTGGTAAGATCCTGAACGTAGAAAAAGCCATGGAGCATAAGATCTACGAAAATGAAGAGATCCGTAATATGTATACTGCCCTTGGTGTAACGGTGGGTACCCCCGATGATCCGAAAGCATTGAATGTAGCTAAACTGCGTTACCATAAACTCATCATCATGACCGATGCCGATGTGGATGGATCGCATATTGCCACCTTGATCCTCACCTTTATCTTCCGTTATATGAAAGAACTGGTTGAGCAGGGGTATGTTTACATAGCACAACCACCACTATACCTTGTTAAGAAAGGAAAAGAGCAGGAATACGCTTACAGCGAAGAACAGCGAAAAGCATGGATAGCCAAACTTGGTGGCGGAAAAGACGACAGCGTTACCACCCAGCGATACAAAGGTTTGGGTGAAATGAATGCCGACCAGTTATGGGAAACCACCATGGACCCGGCCCGCAGAACACTGAAACAGGTAACCATTGAAAGTGCTTTTGAAGCCGACCGCATCTTCAGTATGCTCATGGGTGATGAAGTGGCACCACGCCGCGAATTCATTGAGAGTCATGCGAAATATGCAAAGATTGACGTGTAATCCGGTGCACAGATCATAGACGATAGTTCATAGAAAAGCCGGTTTTATTGCCGGCTTTTTTATGCAGCAACCCCATTCCGGCAAATGCATCGTGGGCTATTGACAGTTGACTGTGGGCCGCCCATGGCGCAGAAATTTCAATTTCCTGAAAAAATTTGGTAGCTTGTGACTTATAACCCATTGTTTATCTACTAACTTTTTAAATTCTAAGCACATGGACACATCAAAAATGATCAAAGCATATTGCCTGAAAACAAAGGAAAAAAATGTTCCTATGCAGGATGCAGTGGTCACAAAAACAGCAAAAGGTGGCTATATGGCCGGCGGCCACGATGGCAAAGGCAATAAAATGGCAGCGATCTTAAGCGAAGCCAAAGCTTTACAGGCAATTGCAGACGGCGTTGCAAAAAAAGGTTTCTAAGCCATACGAAGAACAAGAAATTAGATCCGGTCTCATTGGGGCCGGATTTTTTATTTCCGACCATTGTGGTCATCCCGCGCTTCTTTGTGCCCTTGCGTTACTGCTTTTAATAGCCTGAACTTTACAAATGATCTACCACTCTTTTAATCCCATCTTTCATCAATAAAGAATTAAAGTTTAACAGCAAAGCCAGTTTAAGATGTAGGAACCGTAAGTAGGTTAATGTTTGCGCAACATGAATGGGCGCGATAGTTTCGATACTTTTTATTTCGATAACAACTGCATTTTCAATAACAAGGTCTGCACGGTAACCACATTCCAATTTAACTTCTTCAAAGATGAGCGGAATAGGCACCTCTGATCTAACCTTTAAACCTCTTTTCGCAAGCCTGTAAGCCAAACAATGGGCATAGGCAGATTCGAGCATTCCCGGGCCAATTGATTTATGGATATGAATGGCTTCTTCTATTATAATCCTCGAAATTTCATTTTCGGTCATGTAATTTTTATCAAGCAAGGTTCGTAAATTCTATCAGAAAAAAATAGCGTATTTATACCTGAAACCTGAATGACGTTAGTGTTCTGTGCGTTACTGCTTTGATCCAACCTATCGCAAACAATAAGCTCTATAGGCTGAAACTGTTTCTAAGATTTTATGCTTTCATTCGTTTGGGAAGAAAGCAGTACCGCAATGAACGCCAAGAACCGCCGAGTAGGCAAGCGGGGATTTCACCCGCAAGCCTCTCACAGAACCGTG
>DAIOVU010000088.1:0-7104 GCA_036758845.1 Sediminibacterium sp. | reverse complement strand
GAGCAAGATGATAATCAATTGAAAATGTTCGACTTATAACGCAACGCTAGTGATTCATTACAACAATTTAACTTAGTTAAACTGTTGCGTTAGAAACTTGAAGCTGAGGGTCTAATTACTCCCCCTTCAGGGGGCCGGGGGGGGGTAAGGCCGTGATTAGATTATACCTCCAGTAAAGTTTTCACCGGATCTTTCCCAAACAACAACAAATCCGGGTTCTCTAATAATTCTTTCACCCTTACCAGGAAGCTTACACTTTCCCTGCCATCAATAATTCGGTGGTCGTAACTCAATGCGAGGTACATCATGGGGCGTATCACTACCTGCCCGTTAATAGCCATGGGGCGTTCCTGTATCTTGTGCATGCCAAGTATCGCGCTTTGCGGGATATTGATAATAGGCGTACTCATCAGGCTACCAAATACGCCGCCATTGGTAATTGTAAAAGTTCCGCCCTGCAGGTCTTCTGTGGTTAATTTACTGTCGCGCGCTTTGCCGGCCAGCTCCACTACTTTCTTTTCAATATCAGCCATACCCAGGCTTTCTACATTGCGTATTACCGGAACTGTTAGGCCCCTTGGTGTGCTCACTGCAATACTGATATCGGCATAATCATGGTACAAAATATTATCACCATCAATGTACGCATTCACAGATGGCCATTCGCCCAGGGCAATGGCACAGGCTTTGGCGAAGAAACTCATAAAGCCCAGGTTCACACCATGTGTTTCTTTGAACTTGTCTTTATACTGTTTGCGCACTTCCATAATGCGTGTCATATCTACCTCATTAAAAGTAGTAAGCATGGCGGTGGTATTCTTTGCTTCCACCAAACGCCTGCTGATGGTGCGGCGCAGGCTGCTCATTTTTTCCTGGCGCACGTTGCGGGTATTCAATTCAACACCGCCAAACGCTTTTTTACCGGGCTGCGATAAGGCTTCCAGCACATCATGCTTCAAAATTTTGCCACCCGTACCGGATGGTGTGATAGAAGCAGGGTCTACTTTCTTATCAGCAATAATGGCCGATGCAACAGGTGTTGCTTTAATATCATTAGAAACAGAAGTAACGGGAGCTTCGTTGGTTTTGGGCTGCGGGTTTGGGGTTTGGGGTTTGGCGGGAGTTGTTTCAACCTTCGTACTTTGTACTTCTACCTTCGTACTTCCTTCCGGCTTAGTGGCTGTTTCATCAATTTTAGCCAGTACATCTCCAATCAATAAAGTATCTCCTTCTTTTGCCTGAGGCTGTAAGATGCCGGCCTGCTCTGCATTTACTTCAAAGGTAGCTTTCTCGCTTTCCAGTTCAGCAATTACCTCATCACGTTCTACCCACTCACCTTCTTTTTTGGTCCATTTCAAGAGGGTTACTTCGCTGATGGATTCTCCGATGGCTGGTACTTTTATTTCGATCATAAATTATTTCGGTTTGACGTTTGGGGTTTGGCGTTTGGGGTTGTTTTCAAAGAGGCTCAATTTTTAAATATTAAATGCCGTTTCAATAATTTCTATCTGTTCCTGTACATGTACTTTATGATAGCCCGATGCAGTAGATGCACTGGCATTACGGCTGATTACACCAAAGTTGATTGATTGCAGGTTCATTTGCAGGAAGGATGCAGCGCCCATATTCAACGGTTCTTCCTGAACCCAGAACCAGGTAGCTTTTGCATATTTCCTGTGCAGTACTTCTAATTTTTTTTGCGGTAAAGGATAGATCTGCTCAAGGCGAACGATGGCAATATCTTTCCTGTTTTCTTTCTGTTGTTTTTCTGCCAGCTCAAAATACAGCTTACCTGTACAAAGCAATACTTTCTTTACCTGTGCGGCATCCTCTACAAACACATCATCTATCAATTCTTTAAAGCCGCCTTTTGTAAACCCGCTGATATGGCTGTAGGTAACAGGGTTACGCAAATTTCCTTTGGGTGAGAAGTTGATCAATGGTTTACGGAAACTCCAGGTGATCTGTCTTCTCAAAGCATGAAACAGATTAGCTGCGGTAGTAATGTTGGTAACTACCAGGTTCTGTTCTGCGCACAGTTGAAGGAAACGTTCCATACGGGCGCTGCTGTGTTCGGGGCCCTGTCCTTCATAACCATGCGGCAATAACATGACCACACCATTCTGGCGCTGCCATTTTTGTTCGCCCGCCGCAATAAACTGGTCGATCATTGTTTGAGCGCCATTGGAAAAATCTCCAAACTGCGCTTCCCATATCACCAATGCATTGGGGTTTGCCAACGCATAGCCATATTCAAAACCCAATACACCATACTCACTTAACAATGAATTATAAATACGGAACTTCTCCTGTTTTTCCTGAAAATGGTTTAAGCGATTGTAGCCCTTATTGGTATTCTCATCACGCAAAATAGCATGGCGGTGGCTGAATGTTCCACGCTGTACATCCTGTCCGCTCATCCTTACCAGGTTACCCTGAACAAGCAATGAGCCATAGGCTAATAATTCGCCTGTGGCCCAATCTATTTTTTGTTCTGTCTCCAGTAATTTGATCTTATCCTGCAAAAGTTTTTCAATTTTTTTCAGTGGCTTAAAATCTGCGGGCCATTGCATCAGGCTATGAAATAAACGGGTGATCTCTTCTTCACTAACCGCAGTGTTTGGTGAACTGTCAAAATCTTCCGGTGTTGCTTTGCGCAAACTTTTCCAGGCCAATTCGGGTTGCTGGTAGTGGTAAGGCAATGGATTTTGTTTAACCTCATCCAAACGTTCCTGCAGGTCGGCCCAGAATTTTTTCTCCATCTCACGCGCCAATTGCTGGGCATCTGCTTCGCCATTCTCTATCAGGAACTGTGTGTAGATCTCGCGTGGGTTTTGGTGTTTATCAATCAATGCATACAACTGTGGTTGAGTGTATTTGGGATCATCCCCTTCGTTATGGCCATGTTTACGGTAACATACCATATCAATAAAAATATCGCTGTTAAACTCCTGGCGGAAGCGTGTGGCTATCTCTGCGCATTTAACTACCGACTCAGCATCATCGCCATTCACATGCAACACCGGTGCCTGCACCATGGCTGCCAGTGAAGTACAGTAATCAGCGCTTCTTGCATCATCAAAATCTGTGGTGAACCCGATCTGGTTATTAATTACAAAATGTATAGTACCACCTGTATAATACCCGCGGAGATGACTCATCTGCAACAGTTCATATACAATACCCTGTCCGGCAACAGACGCATCACCATGTATCAGGATAGGCAATATCCTGTCGAAATCACTGTCATACATCACATCAGCTTTTGCCCTTGCAAAACCAACCACTACGGGATCTACCGCTTCCAGGTGCGAAGGATTGGGCATCAGTTTCAGGTGCATGGTCTTGTCATCGGCTGTCTGCACTTCACTTCCATACCCCATATGATACTTCACATCTCCGCTGCCCATGGTTTGATCGGGTGTGGATGTTCCTTCAAACTCACTAAAGATCTGCTCATAGGTTTTGCCCATGATATTGGCCAAAACGTTCAATCTTCCCCGGTGCGCCATACCAATTACAACCTCATGTACATCGTTATTAGCTGCCACATTAATAATAGCGTCAAGGGCAGCAATGGTGGTTTCGCCACCTTCCAGTGAAAATCGTTTTTGACCGATATATTTTGTGTGAAGGAATTTTTCAAACATCACACCCTGGTTCAGTTTTTCCAGGATGCGTTTTTTCTTGTCTAAACTGATGGGGCTGGCAAATTTCTTTTCCATCTCAGTGGTTAGCCAATCCACTTTTGTTTGATCGCTGATGTATTTGAATTCAATACCAACATGGTTGGCATACACATTTTGAAGATGGGCCAGTATATTACGCAAACTGGTGGCACCCAAGCCTATCAGGCTACCTGCCTGGTAAGTATTCTCGAGATCAGCCTCTGCTAAACCGAAGAAAGGTAATTCCAGGTTAGCGCCACGGTCTTTTCTGGTACGTATAGGATTGGTTTTGGCCAGCAAATGGCCCTTATTCCGGTAGCCGAGTATCATCCGGTAAACACCAATTTCTTTCAACCAATCGGTTGTTGCCGGAGAAGCTGGGCCGGCAGCAGCATTTTGGCCAGCCTGGCCACTGGAAACGGCGAAATCAAACCCCTCAAAAAATTTCTTCAGATCAGGGTCCACACTGGCCGGGTCCTTCACAAATTGATTATATAAGCTTTCAATATAAGCAGGGTGCGAGTTAGTGATATAAGAAAAGTCCTTCATTTGTCGGGATTAGGCTGCTTTTGGGTCAAATAGTGGACAAATATCGGTCATTGAAGGCATAAAATATCCCCAAAATGGGGTAAAAGTCAGAAAAGGGGGAAGTCCGAAAGTCGGTAAGTCCGGAAGTCAGAAAGCAGGAATAAGCCCTCTTTTTACTGTATTCCCCCTTCCTTCTTCCGGACTTCCCGACTTACCGACTTTCGGACTTTATTGATTTTCTAATCTTTTTTCATTTTTTTTGCTTTAAATTTTCATCTTTCAGGTTAAGCCCTTACCTTTGCCGTCCTGAAAAAAACAGAACATGGCAAACCATTCAGCTACTAAGAAAGATGTTAGACAAGCGACCAAGCGTCGTGAGCGTAACCGTTACTACGGTAAAACTACCCGTAACGCAATACGTGAGCTCAAAACGAATACTGATAAAAAAGTGTACGATGAGCAGTTACCTGACGTGGTTTCTATGATCGATAAAATGGCTAAGCGTGGCATTATTCACAAGAATAAAGCTGCTAACCTGAAGAGCAAATTAGCAAAGAAAGCAACGGCTGTAGCTTAAGCTGATCTTATTTTATATTTTTGAGAGAGCCGACCGGTTAACCTGGTTGGCTTTTTTTATGCTTACCCTACCCGTGGTTTTGCCTTGTTCATGGTTATGGTAAACCTGTTGATATCATTAGACACGGGCGTATAAGTAATAGTTCCTTTATGGAGGGTGATAAACCGGTGAACTATTGACAGGCCCAATCCATACCCTTTTGTTTTTAGTGCATTGCCTCCTCTGAAGAATGGGGTCATGATATTTTCTTTTTCATCAGCCGGCAACTGGGTTCCTTTATTATCAAAATGTACCAGGATGGTATCTCCGTAAGATTCTAACGTGATATCCACTTTCTGATCGATCGAATAAAGGTTGGCGTTTTTGATGATATTGGAAAAGGCGGACTTAAGCAAAGCTTCATTCCCTTCTATAACAAAATCATCATCGGTTTCGGGCATGGTGCCAAAAGACATGTTTACTACCAGGCCGGGGAACATTCTTTTACAAATACTGATCGTTTCATACAATACCTCATCGATCCGTAAACGGGGCCAGTTTTGTATGGGTTCTGCCTGGTCAAATTGCGAAACCATCAATAACGAATTGGTCAGTTCTATCAGTTCCTGCTGGTCTTCTTTAAGTGAGACCAATAGTTTTTTATACGCCGCTTCTGAAAGGTTTTGATTGAGCGCCGATTCTGTTTGAGACAGCATGGTAGCAAGTGGTGTACGCAATTCGTGCGAGGCATGATACACGAAACTCTTTTGAAATTCGAAAGCCCTGCTCAGTCTTTCCAGCATACTGTTAAAATTGCGGGCAATATCATTGATCTCATTCCTTGCATCAGTTACAGCAATTCGCTGCGTCAGGTTTTGAAACGTGGTTCTTTTTATCTGTGCGCTGAGTTTGGTCAATGGCATTAATACCTGCCTCACCAGGAAGAACGAAACAAGGGCTGTGATAAACACCCCTCCTATCAAACCAAAAAAAAGTATCAGCCTGAGGTTTGATAGTTTTTTAAACCCGGCTTTATCAAAGCCTGCAGCAACCAGAACATCCTGCGAATTTTCCAATACAAATCCTGCATTCTGATAATCATTATCGCTTGTCCAGTAATATTCTTTTTGTTTTTTGATCTTCTCAAAGATGTCCGGACTGATGATAAAATGTAATGTATCGGGCAGTTTGGTAATAATTTTCCCGGCAGGATTCAGGATGATGATCCTTTCGTCTGATACCCTGCCGGTATGCATCAACCCTGCAAGCAATGGTGAAGAACTATCTCCCTGTTTTTTTAGTCGGGATAATTCATCATTAAACAAGTGTCCTTCAGCCTTTACCTGTGCAAGAAAAGATGATTCGCGGTAATTATTATAAAGTAAGTAAATGACAAAAGAAGAAATAGTCAGTAAGATGGCTACAAACAAAGTAAACGGGAGTGCAAGTCGTAGTTTAAAGTTCATTGCACGGGTTATTTATTTGATATAATACCCAAACCCCGGTTTTGTATGGATCAGTTTATGGTCGAACGGTTTATCAATCTTGTTACGGAGAAAACTGATGTACACTTCAATGGTATTGGTGCCGGTATCAAAACTAAGGTCCCACACTTTTTCCAGTATCTCCTGTTTCGATATTACACGTTCTTTATTCCGCGCCAGCAATACAAGCAGAGTAAACTCTTTTGCAGTAAGGTTTATAGACGTATTGTTCCTTACAACTGTTTTGTTGGTAAAATTGATCTCCATATCCTCAATAATGATCTTCTCTGAACTATCGGGCAGATCGGATCGTTTTAGGAAGACCTTTACCCGCGCAAATAATTCAACAAAATGAAAAGGCTTTACAATATAATCATCGGCGCCAATATTAAAAGCTTCCATTTTATCGTGTATCTCTCCTGCCGCGCTAAGCATGATGATGGGAACTTTTTTATTCTGTTCCCTGAATTCTTCGCAAAGAACAAACCCGTTTTTATAAGGAAGATTAATATCCAGTAAAACCAGTGAATAGGTATTCTGGCTGAATAGTTTAGAAGCCTCCAGCCCGTCAACGGCAAGGTCTGCAGGGTAACCGTTGCGGTTCAATTCTTCCTGGATAACCCTGCCCAGTTTAACTTCATCCTCAACCAACAGTATCTTTTGTACTTTGCTCATTACCGATAATTGGATTTCAATCTTAAATTAGGTAAAAAAGTATTCACTCCCATTTTATATACAGATGGAAATATAAAAAAAATTTACTACATAAACATATAGTAACAAAAACAATATATCAAATACAGGGTATTTCGCTACTCAGCTTCAAGTTTCTAACGCAACAGTTTAACTAAGTTAAATTGTTGTAATG
>DAIOVU010000087.1:0-7218 GCA_036758845.1 Sediminibacterium sp. | reverse complement strand
AGCGATTCGATTCAATTGCATATCCGAACTTTAGTGTTTTAAAATTAGTCATTTACCATTAAAAGCAGGTAAAAATACCGTTATGATCAAGGTCAAGTTCTTTACGTTCAGTCCCATACAGGAAAACACCTACCTGCTCTATAACGAACAGGGCAAAGCTATTATAATTGATACCGGATGTTACTTCAGCGCTGAACAGGAAACGTTAAAAAAATTTATAGAAGATACGGGGCTTGCGCCCGAAAGGTTGCTGAACACCCATTGCCACCTGGATCATGTGTTTGGCAATCAATGGGTGTATGAGACATGGGGGCTGGAATTATGGCTGCACCCTGATGAGCAGGTGATGTTACAATTTGCGCCTATGTCGGGCGAAAAATGGGGATTGCCTTTCACCAATTACAAAGGACCGCTCCATTTCCTGCATCACGGCGATACCATCCATCTTGGGACTGATGAACTGCGTGTGCTGCTTACCCCGGGACATTCTCCCGGAAGCGTTTCTTTTTATTGTGAGAAGCAAAAGATACTCATAAGTGGAGATGTTCTTTTCCTCGAAAGTATTGGCCGTACCGATTTGCCCGGAGGAGATCACCAGACTTTATTAAACAGTATCCGTGAGCAATTATTTGTTTTACCGGATGATGTTACGGTTTATTCGGGCCATGGTATGCCCACCACCATCGGGCATGAGAAAAAACACAACCCATTTTTACGTTAAGCAATCAACTATTGAGTGATGGATTGTTGCGCCACTTTATTATATGCTATAATAAAAATGGCGCCAAGGTTTTTATGCGGCGGGATATAGTCTTCAAATTTATCCCTGTAACCCGCACCAACCCTTACCTGCACAGTTTTCCAGAGTTCATCCCAGTTAATATCTTTTCCTGAACGCAACCTGTCGCTGATGGCATCTATCAGGCTCTGGTTTACCACGCCGGCCCCTACCTGTTTAGAGGAGATGATCTGTGCGGCCGGACAGATCTTCAGAATATCATTCAGTTTCTGGTAGCCACCACAACTGCCCAGCAGCACTATTTTGGCACCATGTGGTAAACGGTTGATGGTTTCCTGCAGGTAATAACTATGCCCGCGGTGTATCACAATGGTTGGGGTTAATTGATTTTCTTCAAGATAACTGATCAGGCTATCCTGTGCCTGAATATCCAGTTCCTTTTTTTCATCTAATGGCAGGTTGGCATAAATGGTAACGGGGGCGCCACGTGCAGAGCTGATCTCAACCCAGTTTGGTTTTCGGATGGTGCGCCAGTTGGCGTTGTTGAACCGGCTTAAGAAAGCACTGAAATAATTTAGCGCATCCTTATCACCGTAAGAGAATTGCTGGATGATAACCCGCCCTGATGAATCCTGTAAAGATGTTCTTGGCATCTTATATACCGGATCAATTCCAAATTTTGCTGCAATATCAATTTTGTTTACCGAATCCATCGAAAGGAATATGGTATTCAATAGATCATAGATCAGCTCACCTCTTTTGTTTTTCTGGCGGGAACTGGCCCTCAGATTAGACTGTACCTGGGTAATCATCAGCCTGCGGATATTACTATTATAAATACTGGCATACGAATCGGCCACATCTACCGCATCTTCCAGTGTTTTGGTAGTTTCCAGTCCATTTACAAAACGGCGCATCAGGTTTTCGGCAGCCGATCTTTCCATACGGCTAAGGAAATTATCCAGCGTATTATATGCCGCACACATTTTGATGAACTTCTTATAATAATCATCATGCAGCAGCATTAACAAACTATCCGAGCGGGGAATGCTCATTTTCCGGAATATTCTTGGATAAACGCCTGTTACAAAACTGGAGGTATAGATCTCTTCTTCGCCCAGTACCGCCAGGTAATACAGTTCTTCCGGCTCCAGGTCTTCCAGTTTTTTAAACCTGATATTCTCATTGGCTATATCATGCAGCGCATTGATCTCGTTGATGTATAATTCAACCGCTTTGGTTCTGAGCCTGTTGGTTAAAGTGACCACTCCCATGGGCGTGTCGCCATGCTGCATCCTTTGTGCATAATCAATTCTCGTTTTTACAAGCAGTTTATAATATCCCCCTGAAGAATCATTCAGTACAAAAGGCCTGATGGAATCAAGGGTTATTTTTTTGCGATAGAGATTGTCTATAAAAGGGAAATACATCCTGCCCGTTTGCATCAATGCCAAACGGCCTATCATTTTTACAAGGGGGTGATCTACCGATTGTATCTTTCTTCCCAATGCATTGGGTACCGCAGCATAAGAATACAGTTCTTCCTGGTTTTGAAATGCCGCTTTGATGATCAGGCTATCCGCATAACGAACATTGGGGTAGCTGGTAAGTATTTTTAAAATGTTTTCAGGATTTCGTTGGCAGGCTTTTAATACCAATATCTCTCTTGCAGCGGGTAACCCCTCATTTTCTTTTAATCCAAAATTATCCATCAGGATATTACCCACTTCCGGCTCATTTACAGCAATAACAGGGAGTATTGAGTTGCCGGCAAGTTCTGCTTTCATGGCATCTTCGTAAGCCCCTATTAATGCGGGCAATAATGTTGCCGAAATGGTTTTTGTTTTGTAGGCAGATATAAAACCTGTAAGCACTTCATTAATACTCCTGAGCCATTTGTATTTTGCATTATCGCCAAGCCCGGTATTCAGTTCAACGCCTGCACGAAGGTTATTGATACGAATGCGTATGGAATGATTAATGGCACTATCCAACTGGTGATTACCGGTAACGGGGAACAGGTTATCGGGCCTGCTACCCATTTTTGTAATCATATCCATTGAGCGGATGATTTGCTCATGATGGTAAGCCCGGGCATCCGGAATGGGCGGCATACCCATTTCTTCCTGAGAAAAAGCGGCTACGGCCAGAAAAACAGCCAATACAGTGGTACAGATCTTCATTATTTGCATATGCCGGGCAAAAATAGGGCCATTTACGGCAAGACAGTCATTTCCATGCCCTTGCAGTTAACAATAACATAATAAAGCCAAAAACCCTAATTGCCATTCTTTAAAATTAATTTTGTGTAAACATTAGGTTAACATGGAAGGACAGCCAAGGAAGATACTGATTGCAGACGACGAGCCGGATATATTGGAAATAGTTAGTTATAACCTTAGCAAAGAAGGTTACGAAATATATACTGCCAAAGACGGAAATGAAGCTATTGAAAGGGCGAAGCAACTACACCCGGACCTTATTATCTTAGACATTATGATGCCCCGTAAAACCGGGGTGGAAGTATGCCAGATCCTCAGATCACAACCCATGTTCCAGGATACATTGATCATTTTCCTGACAGCGTTGAGCGACGAAGCGTCACAGATAAAAGGACTTGAAACAGGTGCGGATGATTATGTAAACAAGCCCATCAGTCCGAAAGTGCTGGTAAGCCGCGTAAATGCGCTCTTCAGGCGAACCAATAACAATAAAGAAACAGGCAAAACAATACAGTTGGGTAATATTAATATTGACCCGGTTAAGTTCCTTGTAACCATCGACAATAAGGAAGTGATCCTTGCCAAAAAAGAATTTGAATTATTATACCTGCTTGCCTCCCGCCCCGGCCGTGTTTTTTTAAGAAACGAGATCCTCTCGCAGGTTTGGGGTAATGATGTAATTGTAGGCGACCGGACCATTGATGTCCATATCCGAAAAGTAAGACAGAAACTGGGTGTTGATTGTATTACCACCGTAAAAGGCGTTGGTTATAAGTTTGATCTTTAGATTCAAGAGCCAAGAACCAAGAATCAAGAATCAAGGGCTAAGAGCCAAGATTCAAGGGTCAAGTGAAAGAAATTTAATCAATCTATTTGTGACACGTTTTCTTGCTCTTGAACCTTGTGCCTTGTTTTCTTGCATCTTGTTTTCTTGAACCTTGTTTTCTTGGCTCTTGAACCTTGTTCCTTGAACCTTGTCCCTTGTTCCTTGTTTTCTTGTACCTTGAATCTTGAATTTTTCGCCTTCCGCTCATGTTTAAAACCAAAAATCTTTCTCCCCAGCAATTATCGGCCTTTACGGCGCTGATCCTGTCGGTACCTATTTCAATGGGGATATGGATCTTACGTCCCGACTGGATCATAGCACTGGTTTCATTTTTCATCACATTTATTGGCAGTTACCTGCTTATCCGCTTTGTGCTGGAATCGTTCATCTACCGCAAGATCAAACTCATTTATAAATTCATTTATCAAACCAAAGCGTCTAAACGCGAAGAGACCTATTACAAATACATTCTTCCACAGAAAGGGATAGACGAGGTGAGGGAAGATGTGGAGAAATGGGCCGAGCAACGGAGTGCAGAGATCGAATTGCTCAGAACCAATGAAGCTTACCGGAAAGAATTTTTACAGAACCTGGCACATGAATTTAAGACGCCCATCTTTGCCATACAGGGTTATGTAGATACTTTACTTAGCGGTGCAGTAGATAATCCCGAAGTACGGGTACGTTTTCTGGAGAACGCGGCAAAGAACGTAGACAGGATGGTAAACCTGGTAGAGGACCTGGATGAAATATCAAAACTGGAAAGTGGTGAGCAGCCCCTGTACAAAGAGAATTTTGTGATCCAGGATATTATCAGGGAATCTTATGAAACCCTGTCAATTAAATCAAACGCCCGCAACATCAAATGCAGTATTAAAAAGGGGTGCGAATCCCCTATTAATGTATATGCCGATAAGGAAAAGATCAGGCAGGTAATCTTTAACCTGCTGGGGAACGCCATCAAATACGGCAAAAAAGACGGCAGCATAGTGGCCAGCATTTATAAAACCGACGGGAAGCACGTATTGATTGAAATGAGCGATGACGGCATCGGTATCTCGGAAGAACATTTGCCCCGCATTTTTGAGCGTTTTTACCGTACTGACAGAGGCAGGAGCCGTGATGTGGGTGGTACCGGACTGGGACTGGCCATCTGCAAACATATTATAGAAGCACACGGCCAAACCATGCATGTACGAAGCAAACTGGATGTGGGAACTACGATTGGCTTTACTTTAGACGCCAGAAAGGAGTAAAATGAAGAAAAAAACCGCCCCGATAAAAACCGGGGCGGCCACATGAGAAAAAATGCTGTTTTTCCTATAACCCTGATGCAAAATTGAGGTTGTATTGTTAAGAATATATGAAGTCAATACCACCAAATTATTATCAAATGCTGTAGCTTAGTTAACAGCATATAGCAAAAAAAAGAAGGACCAAATATTATCTAATCATTAATTATTGATCAACTGGCAACTATCCCCCGCTTAGTGCTATTTTTGCCAAAATTTCATCGTTATGGGAATCAACAACTTCGGTCGCTTTTTCATGCCAAAGAACAAAGTCTTTTATGAGCTATTTGAAGATGTAGCTGAAAAAGTATACGAAATGGGCGTTAAGCTCAAAGAAATGGTGAGCGAATCTGATCCTGATAAAAGGGTTGCCGTTCTGGCCCAGATCGAGGATCTTGAACATAGGAATGATGATAATACCCACCGCATCTTTACAGAATTAGGCAGAAATTTTATCACGCCTTTCGACCGTGAAGACATTCACTACCTGGCAACTGCCCTGGATGATATCTGCGATTACATATATGCATGCTCTAAAAAAATGAATTTTTACAGCGTGAACCCCAACGACACCGGTATTCAGAAAATGGCCGACCTCATCTTACAGGGTACTATTGAGATCAAAAAAGCGGTTTTTGGATTGCGGGACATGAAGAACCTGCGCGAAATGACTGAAGCAATGGTAAAAGTAAACAGCATCGAAAACCAGGCCGATGATGTGTTTGATATGAGTATTGAAATGTTGTTTCAGCAGGAGAACGATTTTAAAGAAGTAATCAAAAAAAGAGAGATCTACCAGGTGATGGAGATCGTTACCGATAAATGTGAAGATGCAGCCAATGTGATCGAATCTATTATCATTAAATATGCATAATGAAGTGGAATCGTGAGTCGTGAATCGTCAAACGTGAGTAGCAAATCTCACGCCTGACGATTCACGACTCACGAAGAGAATCTTCCGAAAAAACTACTTATGTTCACTTTACTCATCGTCATCATTGTACTTGCCTTCATTTTCGATTTTATCAATGGCTTTCATGATGCAGCCAACTCTATAGCTACCATTGTTTCTACCAAAGTGCTTACCCCTTTCCAGGCGGTGGTATGGGCGGCGTTTTTCAACTTCGCGGCATTCTTTATTTCAAAATATATTTTCAAGGAATTTGGGATAGGCAATACAGTGGCCAAATGGGTACATGGCGAATTTATTACGCTGGAAGTGATCCTTGCCGGTATTGTTGCCGCTATTATCTGGAACTTAGTTACCTGGTGGTTTGGTATTCCTTCCAGTTCATCGCATACATTGATGGGAGGTTTTGTGGGTGCTGCGCTGGCTCATGCAGGTGGTTTCAGCGGAGGCGGTGTGGATGTGATCAACTATGCAAAAGTAATCCCTACTTTCCTGTTCATTTTCTTTGCCCCGCTCATCGGCATGATCATCGCATTCTTTATTACCATACTCATCGTACACCTGTGTAAGCGATCGAATCCCTATAAAGCGGAGAATTGGTTTAAAAGGCTTCAGTTGCTTTCTTCGGCAGCATTCAGCCTGGGGCATGGTGGTAATGATGCCCAAAAAGTAATGGGCATTATTGGTGCCGCCATGATCTATTTTGAAGGAACCAAAGGCAACCATATGGACTTTAATCAATTCGTATCGCAATACGGATGGGTGCCCTTTGCAAGTTTTCTTGCCATGGGTTTGGGAACCATGAGTGGTGGCTGGAAGATCGTAAAAACAATGGGTACCCGCATTACCAAAGTAACACCGCTTGAAGGTGTAGCTGCAGAAACTGCCGGTGCCATCACCTTATTTCTTACCGAACATTTTAAGATACCTGTATCTACCACGCATACCATTACCGGTTCTATTATTGGGGTGGGTGCCACCAAACGACTCAGCGCTGTAAGATGGGGTGTTACCGTTAATCTTTTATGGGCCTGGGTAATGACCATTCCTGTGTCGGCCTTGCTGGCTGCATTGGTTTATTATGTGCTGAAGCTGTTTATTTAACGAATAATGAATATTGAACACGGAATATTGAATGTTGAAGTAAGAGATCAATCAGCATTCGACATTCGTTATTCAATATAGGATTAGGTAGAATAAACGCAGAACAGCATTCCTATTGATTCTTA
>DAIOVU010000086.1:0-7250 GCA_036758845.1 Sediminibacterium sp. | reverse complement strand
AACACCAAAAGAAAAGTTTAAAGAACTATTGTTGCGCTAAAAACTTGAATCTACCTTATAAAAACAACAAGATAACATATGGAAATATTATTGAAATAAAATCCTCGAATTTAGATTCGGCAAAAATTGATAAAGATTTTGCTAAAATAGTTGCCGCCAAGGAACTAGATTATTCAGGTAGGATTAGTGTTAATCATTTGTCGCAGCATTTAAGTAATGCTTTTGAATATATAAATGGCCGTCCAGTGTCCTCTACTGTCGTTCAAAGAGGACGCAATCAAACTGAATATGATAAAAAAGTGAATGCATGTCTGGCTTGGTATTTAGTTACAACGTACTTCTGGAGCGATGGATCTACTACAGAGACTTCACAGTTTGTTGGTACCACAGGATGTGGCGGCGCTCAAGATGAGACACTTTTGCCAACTTCGGAAGGGGGGGAGGGGCTTTAAACGTGACGCCCCCTGATACAACTTGTGCTCAGTCTGAAAGGCTTAAGGCAGATCCTGATTTCACTAATAGTTTAACACAGCTTAAAAATATGTTATCAGAAACAGGCTATACCATGGTTAGAAGTGGAGGTGGATATTCCTATTCAGTTTTATCTATGCAAGGTGCAACACAAAACACCTTAGATCTCATTAATGTAACTTCGCCAATTAATGGCTTTATGCACAATCACACAAGTGCTGGTGAAAAATCATTAACCCTCACAGATTTGGCAGGTATGTATAATGGGTTGTATCTTCGAAATATGATGGCAGATCCTGCGTCTTTTATGTTAGCTGTAGTCTTTCCAAATGGAACTATCCAAGTTTTGCGAATTGCTGATGTGATTACTTATGCCAACTGGGCTAATAATCATCTTTCACCTTCTACCTATGCTGCTTTTTTAACAAACTTTGGTCCAAACTTCAGCCCTTTAAATTCATACGATCAGCAAAGACTAGCTCTTTTAAATGTACTTAAAAATTCAGGTTTAACTTTATTTGAAGCCGATTTGTCAAACATGCCTGCTGGATTTACAAAACTGGAGTTGACCCAAGATGATATGACAGGACAGAATTTAGTTGTTAAAATCAAATGTTCAAACTAAACTATGAATAGAATTTTTATATTTTTTTTCATAGGATTATTGTTCGTTTCTAAATCGGTGACTGCCCAACAACCAGTACTTGAAAATTATATGGGAACATGGCAATGGTCTGATGGGAAAGGCGACACACTTACAATTTTGCTTAAAAAATGTAAGCGAGGCGTTAATATTCTAAGATCAGAGCCTGACAGTATTTTCACGAATCTTCTTTTGGGTTTCCATTCCTATATTGAAAAAGGTCAACTTGTTGAAAACAATATGAATTTGGTTGCTGATACTTTAAGCAATTACCAATCATTCGGTGGAAGGCTATTAAATGGCAATTTGAGCATTGTGTTTTTCGATGCATTGCGAGATCGAGAATTTAAAGGAACACTAACTTTGCTTTCAGAATTTCCAAATAAGGCAATTCTGAGTCTTCCATACGCCGGAGAAAGAATTGTTTGGGAGAAGAAAAAGATTTACCCCAATGGCAGAACCATACCTGATAATATTGTGTTACGTAAAATTGAGTAAGATGCAGTTCTTTTGGTTCAATAGACCGGTAAGAAATAAATGTGAATACGTGGAAAAAAGGACACAATAGAAAGGCAAAAAAAAATAGTTATGGCACTAAAACATGGGGAGCCTACAAATGTCAAAATCCATAAAAAAAATCCCCCCGGAAAAATCTCCGGAGGGATGTATCCCAAAACTCAACTGTATTAATTGTTTATCCTTTAATCCGTTTGGCTTCTGTTTCTAAACCTGTTTGTCTTTGCCTGGCCGCTTTTACCTGGCTGCTTCCAAAGCGGTAGCTGAAGCTTACACGTACTGTGCGGCTTTCCCAGCCACCGCTTCCTTTAATATAAGTGCCGCCAAAATCGCTGGTAGCTGTCCATGGGTTGGTGTGGAAAATGTCTGTTACACTTATTTTTACAGATGCTTTTTTCTGCATCAGTTGTTTTTGAAAACCAAGGTCTATGCCGCCCTGCGATTTAGTGCGCCAGGTAGCACCCCAGATAGATGGCCCGCTAAACCAGCCGCTTACTTCTGCCGTATAGTCATGACCTAATGTAAAGCTGTGTTGCATGTATGCACCAAACAGAGGGATCTCAACATGCAGTGCATTATCGCCTATCTGTCCTTTAAATATCTGGTAGTTATACCAAACATTGGCGTAACCATTCCACCATTTGGCTATTGGCAAAGGAGAACCCACACTAAAACTGATGATCTGCTGTGTAGCAAGGTTTTTTTGCTGTAGATACGTTGCGTTGTTGGCGGTGTCGGTTGTTTGGGTTGCATAGTCTTTTACATGACTATAGCCGATAGTGGTATTGATCGCACTTCTGAAAGTGTGCGATAACTCTACATTATCTGTGTATTGCGGACGCAGAAAAGCATTTCCTTTTTGATAAGTAAGCTCATCTAATTTGTTTTCAAACGGGTTCAGGTCCTGGTAACTGGGCCTGTCAATTCTGCGGCTATACGTCAGGTTTAATGTGTTCTTATCATTTACATTCCAGGTTAATGCTGCGCTGGGGAAGAGGTCTAAGTAATTCCTCTTTACAGTGTTATCTGGCTGTTCAATTCCATCAGCTCTTGTTAAAATGCCTTCACTATTGGTTTGCTCTAAACGCAAACCGGTTTGAATACTCCATTTTTTGCTTAACTGTTTTTGGTAGTTTACATAGGCTGCATTCACATTTTCCTTATATGTAAAGCTGTTGCTTTTCTGCAATTGTTTTACAGGTACTCCGTTTACATCATTAAAGAACTCAAATGCATTGCTTGTTTTTACGTAAGAGAATTTAGCGCCGTAGCCTAATTTACCTTTCCATTTAGGTTGCTCCACATCTACTTTTGATGTATAGATATCAATATCAGTAGGGGTATAGTTACGGTTGATCACTTCATAAAGTGATGCACCATTTTGGTCTACATAATAATTTGGCTGATAGCTGCGTCCTGTGCCACGGAATAAACCATAATCCGCATCAAAGTTGATTTCTTTACCGGCAGTATCGGCATAACGATAGTTGATATTAGAATTCATATTGGTTCTGGAGCCCGGAACAGTGTTATAAGCAAGCAGGCTTTTTACAAACGTGTTTGTTGGCTGATAATACACAGCAGTATTGCTGTTGCTTGTCCAATCGTTATTGCCAAAATTTCCGGTTACCAGAAAGCCAATGGTATTTTTGGTATTGATAAAGAAATCTGCTCCGGCTTTTACGTTCAAACTCTTGTTATTGCTCCAGTTAATACTATGCTGGTCGTACAATGAATCTTTTTGCACACGGTACAGGTTCAGGTCATTCTCATACATACCTAAATTGCCACCCACATTAGAGAACAGGTTTACTTTCTGATCGCGGTAATTCAGGTTTACAGATGCATTTCCTTTTGGTGTAACACCCTGTACAAAACCTGCATTTACACTGCCATTGGTTCCGTATTTTTTATTTTTCTTCAGCCTGATATTGATGATGCCCGCATTACCGCTTGCATCATATTTTGCGCTTGGGTTGCTGATCATTTCAATGGCCTCAATATCATTGCTGTTGATGCTTTTAAGATAAGCAGCAAGGTCTTTTGAATTTAACTGGCTTATCTTTCCGTCTACATAGATCTTTACACCGGTTTTGCCTTTCATCGAAACATTCTCGTTATTGTCTACCTGTATGCCCGGACTTTTCTGCAACAGTTCCAATGCATTGCTTCCGGTTGCATTAATGCTGTTCTCAACATTAAAAACAGTTTTGTCTGCTTTGATCTCGATCATCGGTTTGCGTGATGTAACAGTAACATCCTGCAATTTTTTTACCGACAGTTCCAGCGAAACCGGAGCCGCCTGTAAAGTCTGTCCATCCTGCAGATCAAATTTCTCTGTAAACTTTTTTTCGTATCCGAGAATGGAATAGCTTAATAAAAAACGGCCGCTGCCGGCAGATACGATCTGGAACTGTCCGTTCGCGTCTGTAATATCTGCTTTCACCAAACTGCTGTCTTTAGCTGCTAAAAGTGAAACGGTTACTGCCGGTAAACCTTTTGCTGTATGGTCTTTCACACTACCCGTAACAGTAGCCTTGCTTTGTGCAAAGCCCTGTGTTGTCATCATCAACAGTGCTATTACTGCCATTGTAAAAATTCGTCTCATCGTGTTATGTTTTTGCGCTTATGAGACGCAAAGGACTTTTAATTGTTACAGCCCTCATTGCTAAATAGGGATGAAAAGCAGTTATTGGTAGATAAGCGGCAGAAAAAAAGTATAAAATGAGTCTGCGTTTTTTTCTGTTGTGAAGATTGTTTTTTTTATGATGATTCCTATAACATATTCATGTGATAGCTGGCATGTAGTTGTTCTGCGAAAATGTGTAGTTGTAGTTCGAGACTAGGCAGACAAAAAAATCCCCCGGCAATTGCCAGGGGATTTACACACATAAAAAATTGAATTATAAAGTCTTCAACACATCATTCATACTTCTTACTGCATCTGCACTTTTGTTGAATGCTGCCTGCTCATCTGCATTTAACCCGAAGTCAACAATCTTCTCCCATCCGTTTCTGCCAATGGTAACAGGAACACCCATGCAGATATCTTTCTGGCCATATTCGCCATCGAGGCTAACGCAGCAGGTAAAGAGTTTCTTCTCATCGCGTACAATGCTTTCAACCAAAGCAGCTCCGGCAGCGCCTGGTGCATACCATGCAGAAGTACCGAGCAATTTGGTTAAAGTGGCACCGCCCACCATGGTATCGGCAATGATTTGTTTTTGTTGTTCTTCGCTTAAGAATTTGGTTACAGGTACACTGTTCCATGTAGCCAAACGGATCAGCGGGATCATGGTTGTATCACCATGTCCGCCAACTACCACTGCATTCAGGTCGCCGGGGCTGCAGCCGAGGTGTTGGCTTAATTGATATTTAAAACGGGCACTGTCTAAAGTACCACCCATACCAATGATACGGTTTTTAGGAAGGCCTGTAGATTGCAGGGCCAGATAGGTCATGGTATCCATCGGGTTGCTGATCACGATGATCACAGCATCGGGAGAATATTTTAAAATATTTTGTGTTACGCCTTTTACAATACCTGCGTTGGTGCCAATCAGTTCTTCGCGGGTCATGCCGGGTTTACGCGGTAAGCCTGAAGTGATCACCACTACATCCGATTTGGCTGTTTTGGTATAATCACTGGTGCTGCCGCTGATGCGGGTATCAAAACCCAATAATGCTGCGGTTTGCATCATATCCTGGGCCTTGCCTTCGGCTACACCTTCTTTAATGTCTAACAATACCAGTTCATCTGCCAGTTCTGCGCGGGCAATATTATCGGCACAGGTAGCACCTACGGCACCGGCACCTACTACAGTTACTTTCATAAAATAGCGTATTTAGAAATGAGTAATTTTTGTTGCTGCAAAGGTAGGGTTTGGAGGGATGGGAAAGATGAGAAAAGGGAGATTAATTCTTGTACCACAGCTACTCTGCGGCTACCTCTGCTTCTCTGCGACTTGGCGGTGAAAAAAACACCGATAAAGACAATATATAAAACCGGTAACCTCTTTCACCGCAGAGGTGGGGAGGGGCAGAGATTTCGCAGAGGAAACGGGTTAGTGTTTATTTACAAACTCAATCAGATCGGGCACTTCCATAGCGGGGTTGTGCGGGGGATCAAAAACTTTGACCAACAGCTTGTTTTGGTTATAAATAGCTACAAAAGGAGTAGCTTCTACCCTGTAAAAAGCAGGAATAAAATAATTGGGGTCGCGGCCCATCCGGATGTTTGAAAATTTATCCAACCCATAATAGCTGCCAAAACCTTTAATATCTTCCAGGCTTTTATACGCCACCAGAACAAAGAAAGTATTCTTCAGGCTATCCATACTTTTTACCAGGTCCTTGGCCATGTGCTGGCAATGGCCACAGTCGGGCGAAAAATATATGATAGCTGTGTATTTGTATTGTGGTAACTGGTCGGGCGTAAAATAAGTGCTGTCGGGCAGTAAAATATTAAAGGTAGGGATATGGTTATCCTTTTGATAAGGCGCCAGTTTGTCTGCCCCGGTTTGCGCATTTGCATAACCGGCAAAAAACAGAAAACCTGCTATGATCAAACATTGTTTCATTTAGTGATCGATTTAGTTTAGCGGGCAGTATTGTTTCCGCCCGTCCCCATCATCCGCATTTGTTTGGCATCCTGCAGGAACTCTGAGGCGAAGATGAAATTATTCAGCAATTCATCTTTGCTGTAAATAATATCCTGGTTGGTGCCTTCCCATTGTTTATGACCCTGGTGCAGGTAAACAATATGATCGCCTATCTCCATCACACTATTCATATCATGCGTTACAACTATGGTAGTGATATTGAATTCCAGCGTAATTTCTTTGATCAGTTTATCTATCACCAATGAGGTTTGTGGATCAAGGCCCGAATTGGGTTCATCACAAAAAAGATATTTCGGGTTCAATACAATGGCTCTTGCAATACCCACTCTTTTTTTCATTCCCCCGCTGATCTCTGATGGGTACCGCTTGTTGGCATCTACCAGGTTAACACGGGCAAGTACCTCATCTACTCTTTTCTTTTTCTCTGCATGGTTCCATTTGGTAAACATATCCAGCGGGAACATTACATTCTGTTCAACCGTCATCGAATCAAATAAAGCCGTTCCCTGGAAAAGCATACCGATCTGCTGCCTCAGTAATTTGCGTTGCTCATTGTCTAACAACAGCATATTCTCACCGCTATATAAAATACTGCCCTGGTCGGGATGAAATAATCCAACCATGCATTTTGTTAAAACCGTTTTACCGCTACCACTGGTACCGATGATCAGGTTGCATTTACCCGCTTCCATCACCGCACTGATATCTTCAAGGATAACCCTGCCGTCAAACTGTTTGGATATGTTTTGTATTTCTATCATTCCACTGCAATATAACCCGCTTTGAATATTGAATGATGAACAGGGGATGTTGAATTATGAACGGTATCTACTTCAATAGGCAATATTCCCTGTTCAATATTTATTATTCTAATTCCACCTGATTTTTTAATAAATCTTCAAACACATCCCTTTTGCCAATCAGGTGTGCCTTTCCTTCTTTAACCAAAACCTGTGCCGGTTTATAGCGCGAGTTGTAATTACTGCCCATTTCAAAGC
>DAIOVU010000085.1:0-7279 GCA_036758845.1 Sediminibacterium sp. | reverse complement strand
ATTCCATTAGTACCCTGGCTAAACCTGTTCGAATAACTGGGGAACCGGTTAATCTTTTGCCACCTGAAACTGTTATCATAAAATACATTGTATTTACCGTCGGCCTTTGATTTTTTTGATGTGATCACGATAGCGCCCGAACTGGCCTGGCTACCATATAAAGCCGTTGCTTCTGGTCCTTTCAAAACAGTAACTGATTCAATATCATTCGGATTAAGGTCAGCAATACGATTGGTATAATCATTGGTTCTGTTAGGTTTATCAGAAGCCAGACCAAGTTGTGAACCTCCGTTACTGGTTTCATTAACCGTTTGGTTATCCACTATAATACCATCAATAACAAATAATGGCTGATTACTCAATGCCATAGAATTGAATCCCCTTAATACAATAGTAGATGAAGAACCGGCCTGCCCGCCAGTTGGCGCTATGGAAACACCAGCTACACGTCCCTGCAAACTGTTTACAAAGTTTTCGCGCTGACTCTCGGCAATTTCCTTGCCGGGTACCTTCTGTGCAGAATAACCTAACTCTCTTGGTTTTCTCTTAATATCCATGGCAACTACCACTTCATCAAGTTCTGTAACCGAGCTTTTCAGTGAAATTTCCATCTTACCTGAACTTACCGTTATGCGCTGGCTCTCGAAACCCACATGACTGATCAATAAGGCCTGGCCTTTGTCGGCTTTAATGGTAAAAGCACCCTTGTCATTGGTTTGAGCGGCATTATTAGTACCTGCAACCTTAACCGTTACACCGGCTAATGGTATTTTTTTGTCGGCATCCAGGATCGTTCCGGATACTGTTTGGCTTTGCCCATAAGATGGCAACGAGAAAATGAGCAGCAGTAGAACTACCACTTTCATCAAAGAAGCGATTTTTCTCATAAATAGTTTTTTGTTTTTGTTCATTGTACTTGGTTCCGGGGCCGGAACATTGCTGTTCCGTTCTCCATAGGACATAAGAATCCTGCAAAACATTGCATCATTTAACATTTTTTTCTACGCAAAAAGCTGCAAAAATGGATAACAATAGCTTAATACAGGAATCCTAAGGCAATGTTAAAATTTGTATTCCATATTACCGAATTTATTTAATCACATGTTTTTGTCAAAAAATCATCACAAAATCAATAAATCATAAGATCAAAACACGCAAAAACCTGCAAAATTTAAGGGGAAGCATTCAACCCAAATCAGCCGATTTTGCAAAAAAGGGAATATTCAGACCGTACACGGGGCCGTTGCATTAATTAACACCATAAATCCCATTCCGCTATCTTCGCAAAAAAACAATTACTAATTCCTAATTACTAATTAAAAATGCCCTTTTGATTTCACCCAACACCATACAGCAGATCACCAACCGCATTGATATTATTGATGTTGTAGGCGAATTCGTGAAATTGAAGAAACGGGGAACCAACTACCTCGGGGTTTGCCCTTTTCATAACGAGAAGACCCCCTCCTTTACCGTATCACCTGCCAAAGAAATATACAAATGCTTCGGTTGTGGTAAAAGCGGCAATACCATCACTTTTTTGATGGAGCATGAGAAATATAGCTACGTTGAAGCCCTAAAATGGCTGGCGGCAAGGTATCATATTGAAGTAGAGGAAACGGAAACAAGTCCGGAACAAAAACAACAGATACAGACTGCCGACAGTTTATACATCATCAATAATTTTGCACAGCAATTCTTTTCCAACCAGTTGTTTAATACAGAAGACGGACAAAACATTGCCCTCTCCTATTTAAAAGAACGGGGATTCAGGGAAGAAGTGCTGAAGAAATTCCAGGTGGGATACAACCCCGATGCAAGAGACACTTTAACCAAAGCCTTGCTGGCCAATCAATTTAACAGGGAACTGCTTCCCAAAACCGGCTTGGTTTCATTACGCAACAATGATGAGTTGGTTGATAACTACCGGGGTCGTATCATTTTTCCGATACATGGTATTACCGGCAAGATCATTGGTTTTGGCGCAAGGGTTATCGGCAAAAGCGATCGCGGTCCAAAGTACATTAACACACCCGAAAACGAAGTATACAGCAAAAGTAAAATATTATACGGCTCCTATTTTGCCCGTATGGCCATCGATAAAGCCGATGAGTGTTTACTGGTAGAAGGATATACCGATGTGGTAAGCCTGCACCAGGCAGGAATAGAAAATGTTGTGGCCAGCGGCGGCACATCGCTTACTACAGATCAGCTGCGACTGATAAAAAAATATACCAACAATCTTACCATTATTTACGATGGCGACAGCGCCGGCGTAAAAGCTGCCCTGCGCGGATTAGATATGGCTTTGGAAGAAAGCCTGAATGTAAGATTAGTATTGATCCCCGATAATGAAGACCCTGATAGTTATGTAAACAAAGTAGGCGCCAAAGCTTTTAACGAGTTTGTTGCCGCATCTAAAAAAGACTTCATCATTTTCCAGTTGGAAGTGATGTTGAAAGAAGCTGGTAATGATGTTACAAAGAAAAGCAGTGTTGTAAACCAGATCGCCGAAACCATCAGTAAAATTAACCGGGCGGAAGATTTTACCAAACAACAGGATTATATCAGGCAGTGCTCGGGTTTATTACGTATAGACGAAAGCGGATTAACCAACCTGGTTAATAAGTACAAACGGGATAAAATCAGCAAAGACGAAAAGAGATCAGCCATTGCAGAGGCGGCTTCTCTCCAGGAACAGGCAGGTCAGCCGGAAGATGTACTGGATGATACCCAACTCCTTTTCCACCAGGACGAGGCACACGAAAAAAATATTCTCCGCGTTCTGCTCGAATATGGATTGCGTACATGGGACGAGCACCAGACCATGGCGGACTATATTTTTGAAGAACTGGATCAGTTCCACTTTGATAACCCGCAATTAGAACACCTGTTTGAATCATACAGGAAAAATTACAGTCTTGGATTAGAGCCCGACTCAAAGACTTTTTTATACGGAGATAATGAAGACAACAGGCTGCTCGTTATTCAGTTGCTTGAAACCAGGCATGAGCTGAGCCAGCGTTGGGACGAGAAAATGGAGATGAAGATCCTTGGTATTGATAACAGCAAACAGGATATTGAAAGCAGTATCATTTATTTCAAGCAGAAGAAGATCGATAAACTAATCCTTCAAAACCAGGAAGACATAGAAAATGAAAGCCTGCCCTACGAGCGGAAACTGGAGGCGATCAAAATACATAAAGACCTGAAGAAAATATCGCAGGAACTATCTCAAAAAATCGGAACGGTGATAAGGAAGTAGTTTTATCATACCCTCTGTGCAATTCCCCATTCCGTGATCTCCAATGTTGAAAAAAAATTGAGCTATATAGTAACCTTTTTTTCAACACAGAGGACTCAGAGGAACAGAGGTTCGCAGAGAGAGAGACTCACAGAGATTTTTGGGCAAGTAACATATCGCTGTAGCTGTGATGGATCAGGTCTTTCTCCGCCACTTCAAACGCCTGCATATAATAATTGCACTGGGTACGCAGATCATCAATCGTCTTAGAAGTATCATTCCTGTTACCCGCTTCTATTTCAACAAAAGAACCCAGCCCCGGCACTTCATCGAGATGGAATTTGACGTTATCGATAAAGAAAATTTTCCGGTGTTTCTCCACCACCACTTTTACACCCAATGCTTTGGTGAGTACCTGTTCTGTAGCAGTGCCATCATTTACATTGCTCAACGAAAAATCAGATTGTTTCGGACCTTCCTGATCGGGACGTTCATAATAGATCAGTGTCTTCTCTATATTACCCTGCCGCAGCTTAAGCCTTCCGTTGGGCACATTAAAATACGTGTCTTTCTGGTTGTCTAATCCAACAAACCTTGCTTCTTTCGAAAGCAAAAATGCTTCCACTTTTTCGGGGTGAAAGCATTTTGCTTTTATCTCAATATTAATATGGTTCATGTATTATTTCTCTGATGGGTTCTTCTTTCCTGCCAGTAATTTTTCCAAAGCGGTTTCGAGCCGGCGTTTGCGGGTCTCATCTTTTTTAGCCGCTTCAATCCAGCTTACATATTCTTTCTGGTTGGTAAAAGAAAGCGAACTGAAAAACTCCTGGGCATCCGCGTGTTTGGTAAACAATTTACCCAGCTCTACCGGCGGTACTACCAGTCTTTTCTCAAAATCGATCCCGTTGATCTCATTCGATAACGGTTCGGATGAAAAAGCACGGTCGCGGTTAGGTATTTTATCTAATTTCTTAAACCGCATGGCACTCCAAACATGGTCCAAAGCTACCTGGCGAACACATTCGTATTCTTTCTTTGTTAAGAGATCCCAACTACAGTCGCGGTTCAGATCACTTACAATTTTACTGGCTGTCTTCGGATAGGCAACCCATAATTTGGTATCCTCATGCAAAGCAGGGAACACCTCGTTCAGTACATTATTCAACTGGTTCTGGCTAAGAGCGAACAAAAGAGCGAAATCCACTTTCTTGCTTTTCAGCAGCGGGGTCACATTCTTTGCGTAAGTAATCTTGGCAAACTGTTTTTCAATAGATGATGGCAAACCCTGTATAAGCAGGTTCTTTTCATCCTTTAATTGTAATTTTTCTAACAAAGTCTGGTTCGACATGCCTAAAAGGAATTTTAGGTGATGTAATAAAGGCTTGCAAAGTTAAAAAAATGTTACCAGAGTAGGTAAACAAATTGAAGCTATTTTGTGTCTGCTACGTTAAATTGCCTGAAAAACAGGGCTTTTAAGTGATGTATATTAATTTTTACTAATAGACTTGTAATATTTTTTGAGGATGTCTTCCATTATCTCTCTCAGCCTGTCTATCCTTTTTTCACTAACGGGATGTGTCAATATCCATTCCGGTTGCCGGCCTGTTCCTCTCAGCCTTTCCATTCTTTCCCATAAAACAATGGCATCTTCCGGGTTATAACCTGCCATCCCGCAAAAAATGACCCCTAATTTGTCTGCTTCTATCTCGTCATCAACACTAAACCCCCGGATTACCCCTACATAATCGCCCGTTCCATAAGCCATTCTGAAGAAATCTTTTGTTTCGCGCGGCTTGGCCGATAAAGCGGCCGAGAGGTCTTTGCTGTCAAGAAATTCTTTCACGTATTGTTTCATCCGTGTTTCTCCATGTTTCAGGATGAGATGGGCAATTTCGTGCGACAGCACTACAGCCAGTGAAGCATCGCTCTGTGTTATGGGAATAAGGGATGAGTAAACAACTATCTTACCTCCCGGCAGGCACCAGGCATCTCTTTTGGTTTCCTCTACCATATTAACCTGCCAGTTAAACCCTTCAAGTATTTTGGTATTTTTCCTGTCTTCGTAATATTTTTTTACTGCGGTGATCACACGGTTACTGATCCGGTTAAGCGTTTCCACTTCCGTGTTATCAGCAGCCGTTAATACTTTATGCGCAGACAGGAATTCGTGATAAATATCAGAAGCGATGGTTTGTGTAGTTGATGGATCATTTGGAAAATACCAGTTGCCACTCTTATTAGCCTGATCCCCTATTTGGAAGCCGGTAAAGAGAGTAGTACAAAGAATACAGAGAAATAAATGTTTTCCCCTCATAATTAAAATGCCATTAACTACCTGGAGCTCCTTATTACATTTAGTGCCCAATCTTTTAAAATAATCTTGCCGGTTTGATACGCAGGCCTGTCTGCTGCTCCCGAAATATTTTTTATTTATTAGGATGATAATATTGCAATGCCTCCGGTAACACTTCTTTCAGTTTCTGAATCCTTTCTTCATCACTTGGGTGCGTACTTAAAAAAGCAGGCGGCTTCTGCCCATTGCTTAATGATGCCATTCTTGTCCAGAATTCAACTGCAGCATTCGGATTATATCCGGCAGAAGCGGCAAAGATCAATCCAAACCGGTCTGCTTCCAGTTCCTGTTTACGCGAATTGGGCAAGAGCACGCCATATTGAGCGCTTACACCGTACACATCGTTAAAAATATTTACCGCTTTGGTATTGCTTCCAAAAGCTGCCCCACCCAGAGCACCAAGACCCTGTGCAGCCAGTTGCTGACTAACCCTTTCTTTGCCATGCCCCACCACAGCGTGCGTGATCTCATGTCCTAATACAATGGCCAGTGCGGTTTCATTCTGCGTTACAGGCAAAATACCACTATATACAACTACTTTACCTCCTGGCATACACCAAGCGTTGACATCCTTATTATCAACCAGGTTAAACTCCCAGTTATAATTGTCAAGCGCATTGGGCAGTCCTTTGCCTGCATAATACTGTTTAACTGCAGCAGCCACCCGGCTCCCTACCCTTTTAACCATTGCCGTATTACTGTTTGCTTCAGGCATTACTTTATTGGTTGACAGGAACTCTTTGTACTGAACCAATGCCATAGCCTGTAAATCAGCATCCGACACCAAGCTTAGCTGGCTCCTGCCTGTAATGGCATTGGTAACACAGGAAGAATGGAAAATCATCGTAAAAATGACGATAGCTGATAACTGTTTCAAATATTTTTTCATAACTTATATTTTCAAAATAGCTCAAAATTATACTTCTATGCCAGCCTGCATATTAGAGTACATTGCTTAGTTGTTTGCATGATGTCATAATGTATCAGCAGGGGAAATCTGATACTGACGAGGCATAAAATTAAGAAGAATTACTGGTCCTGTCGCTTTTGCCTGCGGCGACGGTCGCGGTGCCGGAGAATAGGGATCTTACTCTCGGTTCCTTTTAGTATCCTCCCGATGTTTTTCTGGTGTGTTAAAACCACCATCAAAGCCACCAGTACGGCGAATATCCGGTAAAGGGTTTCTTTTTCGTTGAAGATGAAAAGAATGAAAACCATAAACGAAACCCCGGCCAGGATGGAACTAAGGGATACAAAACGGGTTAGATACAACACCAGTATAAATACACCTATGCAACAAACCGCTACAACCGGCTGGATGGCAACTGCCATACCCAACAAAGTAGCCACACCCTTACCACCTTTAAAGCCTGCCCATATGGGAAAGATATGCCCCAATACAGCAGCCAATCCCAACCCAATCATCAGATTGGTTCTATGCAGTTCATTGGTAAGGTAATCAGGAAGGAAAATGTAAAGTGAGGTGGCGGCAACACCTTTCAGTATATCCACCATCATTACAATTGTGCCCCATTTGGAGCCTAATACACGAAACGTATTGGTAGCACCGGCATTACCGCTTCCATAGTCGCGGATATCAATTCCAAACATTGATTTACTGATCCATACAGCCGTTGGCACTGATCCGATACAATAAGCTAAAGCAATGAGCAACAATTCGT
>DAIOVU010000084.1:0-7558 GCA_036758845.1 Sediminibacterium sp. | reverse complement strand
CCTATACAGATTAGCTCACTATTACTCATAGCACCTCAAATTATTAATTAGCCGACAACTCACGATTAACTTAACAGTAGTACATTTGTCCACTACAAATCACTTCTTATGAAATTACTTGAAGGAAAAGTATCTGTTGTAACCGGCGCTGCCCGCGGAATAGGCGCCGCCATAGCGTTAACCCTTGCCGAAAATGGCAGCGATGTTGCTTTTAGCTATGTGAGCGATAGCAGCGCCGAAAAAGCAACTGCGCTGGAAACCCAATTAAAATCGTTTGGCGTAAAAGCAAAAGCATACCAAAGCAATGCCGGTATGTATGAGCAATGTGAGGCTTTTGTAAATGATGTGTTGAAAGAATTTGGAAAGATAGACGTATGCGTAAACAATGCCGGCATCTCAAAAGATAACCTGCTGTTGCGCATGACCCCTGAGCAATGGGATGAAGTGATGGACATTAACCTGAAAAGTGTTTTCAATATGACCAAACAGGTGATCCGTCCGATGATGAAAGCTAAAAGCGGCAGTATCATTAATATGAGTTCCATTGTGGGTGTTCGGGGTAATGCCGGGCAGAGCAGTTATGCGGCCAGCAAAGCGGGTATCATCGGGTTCACCAAATCGGTGGCGCTTGAGCTGGGCAGTCGCAATATCCGTTGCAATGCCATTGCACCCGGTTTTATTGAAACAGACATGACTCATTATTTAAAAGATGGCGAGGGCGCAACAGAATTCCTGAAAAAAATACCATTGGGCCGTTTTGGTAAAGCAGAAGAAATAGCCAGCACTACTTTATTCCTTGCCAGTGATATGAGTTCCTATATAACCGGCCAGGTATTGAGCGCCTGTGGTGGTTTGAATATTTAGCATACACTCCGCGCAACTTCCTGTTCTTTGCGGTTAGTGAACTATTATTAACGGCAGAGAGCAGGAGACACAGCGTATACTGCATAGCGCTTCTCCTGTTAAATAAGATTTAACAATTATACAATTCTTCTTGCCCTATTTTCGCAGAAGCCGATGCGGAAAAAAATCTGTACATATTTTTTATTGCTGGTATTAACCATACAAATATTGCCTATACAGCAAATGGGTAGTTTGTTGTTCAGCAACCAGTTTACAGAAGAACTGCCACATTCCGCTGATACCGATAAAAGCTGTGTAAAGCAGGCATTAAAAAGTGATTATCTTTCTACGCCTTCTTTTTCACCCGTTTCTGCTTTTATCAATTCCTCTTCCCAATACCTGCATTTTGCCGATGCTATTCCGCAAAACCACGCGGATGATATTCATGTACCCCCTCCCAATTGCTGATCAGTTTACCGTGTAAGCAACCCTATTCTTTTATTTTATTTTCAGCATTATGAAAAAATATTTTCAGCATGCGGGCAGTGATCTGCCTGCAGCTATCGTTGTGTTATTGGTAGCATTACCCTTATGCCTGGGTATAGCCCTGGGATCAGGCGCCCCATTGTTTTCGGGCATTATTGCCGGAATTACAGGGGGTATTGTAATTGGTATTTTAAGCGGCTCGCAATTAAGTGTGAGTGGGCCGGCAGCGGGCCTTACGGTTATTGTGGCGGCAGGCATTTTAAAATTGCAGGTGTATGAAGCTTTTTTGGTGGCAGTTGTACTGTCGGGCATACTCCAGTTGATCTTTGGTTTTATAAAGGCAGGGGTCATTGGCGACTATATCCCAAACTCGGTTATCAAAGGCATGTTGGCCGCTATCGGACTGATATTGATACTAAAACAATTCCCCCACCTTGTTGGCTATGATGCCGATTTTGCGGGAGACCAGTCTTTTACCCAGGGCGACAGGAACAATACTTTCTCCGAAATATTTCAGGCAATAAGGTCTGTTACGCCCGGCGCAATGGTTATCGGCATCGTGTCTATGCTGATACTTGTTGTTTGGGAAAGAAAATTCATCAAATCAAACAAGATATTACACCTTGTTCCAGGCCCGTTGATAGTGGTACTGGCAGGAATACTGATCAATGAATATTTTAAACTGAATAATGCGGGTTATGCCCTTGAAGCAAAACAGTTGGTTTCTCTGCCTGTGGCAAATGACCTGTCATCATTTTTTTCATTCTTTACATTTCCTGATTTTAAATTCCTCGCTAATCCTGATGTATGGATAACAGGCGCAACAGTAGCAATTGTAGCCAGCCTTGAAACATTGTTAGGTATTGAAGCTGTAGACAAACTTGATCCTCTAAAAAGAGTAACGCCTGCCAACCGGGAGTTGAAAGCACAGGGTATTGGCAATATTATTTCGGGTTTGATAGGCGGGCTGCCATTAACTTCTGTAGTGGTACGAAGTTCGGCCAATGTATCAGCCGGAGGCAAAACAAAAGTGTCGGCCATTATGCACGGGGTATTACTTTTACTATGTGTAATGATCATACCCGGTGTATTGAACAAAATACCTTTAAGCGCTTTGGCGGCAGTGCTCATTTTTACAGGGTATAAGCTGGCAAAAATTTCGCTGTTTAAGGATTTTTTCAGGAAAGGATGGGACCAGTTTATGCCGTTTGCTGTTACAATTGTTGCAATTTTGCTAACCGACCTGCTGATAGGAATTATAATAGGGATCATTGTAGGGTTGTTTTTTATGGTCAGAAGCAACTTTCGCTCTTCGGTTTTTGTTGTTCACGACAGCAATAATTACCTGATCCGTTTCAGGAAAGATGTTTCTTTTCTTAATAAACCAATTGTGAAGAAGAAACTGGAAGACGTTCCTGAAAATGCTTTTGTACTGATTGATGCTACCCGGGCTGATTTTATAGATAAAGACGTGATTGAAGAAGTAAATAACTTCCTTTGTCATGCGCATTTGAAAAGCATACGGGTAGAAATTAAAAAAAGTCCGAGTAAACCAATGCACCTTTTATTCCAACAACCCCAAATTTCATTATTATGACATCATACGAAAAACTACTCCTCGAGAATAAAGCATGGGCCCTTGAAAAAACAGGAGATGATCCCCAATACTTCGACAGGCTCGCTCATATACAAACACCTGAATTTCTGTGGATAGGCTGCAGCGATAGCCGCGTGCCTGCCAATGAAATTACCAACACGCAGCCTGGCGAAATTTTTGTTCACCGCAATGTGGCCAACCTTGTCATTCATACCGATGTAAATCTGCTGAGCGTACTTGACTATGCAGTAACTTATTTAAAAGTAAAACACGTGATTGTTTGCGGACATTATGGGTGCGGTGGTATTAAAGCTGCACTAACCAACCACAATTACAACCAGGTGCTTAACATGTGGCTGCGTAACATTAAAGATGTTTACCGTTTACACAAAACAGAATTAGATAATTTAACAGATGAAGAAGCCCAATGCAACAGGCTGGTTGAACTGAATGTAATGGAACAGGTAATGCATTTGGCCAAAACATCCATTATACAACGGGCATGGAAGCATGAGCAAAGGCCGCATTTGCATGGATGGGTATATGGTTTGAAAGATGGCATCATCAACCCTGTATTCGAAATGGCGGCGGGTACAGCCATAGAACCTTTGTATGAGTACGACGACCTGTAGGCGTTTTAAATAACTAAAATAAAAAGGCACAATATTTTGTGCCTTTTTATTTTAGTTACGCCTTATGCGTTTTAAATTTTTCGATGAACGCCTTACTATGTTCACTTAATATCAGTCTGCCACTGATAGTGGCTCTTTCTTTTAGCAATGCATCCCAATGTTCTGTTCCCTCCCACAATACTTTTTTAATCTCACGCATGGCATCGGGTGATGCGTTTGATAAGGTATTAGCCAATCGTTTAATTGAGTTATCCATTCCAAGACTGTCGTTATGCAACTCGGCAAACAATCCATTTTTCCGGGCCCAATCTGCAGAGCGCCATTGCGTGGCATCGATGGTTAATTGAGAAAAAGCTGATAAGCCAAGTTTTCTTTCAACTGCCGGGCCAACTACAAACGGGCCAATACCAACTGACAATTCACTCAGTTTAATATCAGACCCTTCTGTTGCAATGGCATAATCTGCCGCTGCAGCTAAACCTACACCACCACCAATACATTTACCCTGTATACGGGCAATCACAAATTTGGGTGCTTTGCGGATGGCATTGATTACGGCAGCAAAGCCCAAGAAAAACCGCAGTCCCTGTTCTTCATTGGTAATGGCAGCCAGTTCATCAAATGAGGCGCCGGCGCAAAATACTTTTTCTCCCGCAGAGCGGAGAATGATCAGTTTAGTAGCAACATTCGCGCCTTCTGCCTCAATCGCTTTTGCCAATGCAGCAAGTATATCAGCCGGCAATGAATTGCTTTGCGGATGAAAGAATTCAATAGTGGCAATGCCATCTGCATGTTCAACATTTACATAAGCTTTTTCGTTTGCCATATTTTTTTGATCATTAAAATTAAGCATCCATGAAATAAATACGCTCTGCGAAAGTTCCCTGTCCTCTGCGGCTCAGCGGTGAATGTCAAACTCATTTCACCGCTGAGCCGCAGAGCTACATGAGTTAACGCAGAGGTGTTAACTTTTTTTCTCCACCATCGTTAAAATAGTTGCCACCCCAACCATCTCATCTGTTTCATCAATCATTTCAACCAGCCATTTTACAATGCCTTTGTCAATATCGGTTGTTTCTTTTTTCTCCTGGCCAATCTTTTCCTTACAGGTAAAACGAATATGGATTTCTGCACCGGGATATACCGGTTTGGTAAAACGCAATTCATCAATCCCATAATTCAATAACACCGGGTTCTTTTCATAGCTGTCTACAAACAAACCTGCTGCAATACTCATAACAAAATATCCATGCGCCACCTGTTTTTCAAACATGGTTCCGGAAAAATTTGTATTGGTTAAGTGCGCATAAAAATGGTCGCCGCTCAGATCTGCAAAGCGGTTAATATCTTCAGAAGTGATCAATCTTTTTCCGGTAAGCAACTGATCGCCTATTTCCAGTTCTTCAAAATATTTCTTAAAGGGATGAATGGTGTTGGTATTACCTGTTGCACCGGGTTGGTACACATTACTCACGGCGGTAATCATATCAGGAGAACCCTGTATGGCCACTCTTTGCATATAATGTTTTACGCCGCGTACCCCACCCATTTCCTCACCACCACCTGCGCGGCCCGGGCCGCCATGCACCAGCAACGGCAAAGGTGAGCCATGCCCCGTACTTTCTTTTGCACATGATTCATTTAAAATAAGGATACGGCCATGATGACTGCCTGCCTCCAGCACATATTCTTTTGCCATTCTTTTATCTGTAGTAACAATTGAACTAACCAATGAGCCCTTACCCATTTTAGCAAGCACAATTGCTTCATCCAATGAGTTATAAGGCATCAGTGTTGAAACAGGACCAAACGCTTCCACCTCATGCACTTCTTTACTGTTGAGTGGATGCTCATTCAATAATAATACCGGGCTCATAAATGCGCCTTTGTGCGCATCTGCATCTAACACTTCCACACTATCTATTGAGCCATAAATAATTTGTGAAGAGGCCAGCAGTTTTTGTACCTGTTCTTTCACTTCTACTCTTTGCGTCTCGCCCGCCAATGAACCCATTCGTACTTTTTCATTTAATGGATTGCCGATGATTGTTTGTGCCAGCGCTTTACCCAAAGCAATATGAACATCTTCCAGTTTATTCTGCGGAACAAATATTCTGCGGATGGCGGTACATTTTTGTCCGCATTTGGTGGTCATTTCTTTGCGTACCTCTTTAATAAAAATATCCCACTCAGGCATTCCCGGCGTTACATCTTCCCCCAATACAATACAATTAAGCGAGTCTGCTTCCATGGTAAAAGGAACATTCTGTTCCAAAATTCTTTTACCGGATTTCAGTATAAGTCCTGTATACGCAGAGCCCGTAAATGTTACCACATCCTGCGAACCCACCTGATCAAGCAAATCGCCTGCGCTGCCACAGATCAGTTGCAATGCGCCGTTTGGTAAAATACCTGATGCCGCTATTTTTTTTACAACCGCTTCTGTTAAATAAGAGGTAACTGTTGCAGGTTTAACTACTGCAGGAACACCGGCTAAGATATTAACCGCAATTTTTTCGAGCATACCCCAAACGGGGAAATTGAATGCATTGATATGCACTGCCACACCTTCTTTTGGAATAAGCAGGTGGTGCCCCATAAATGTATTGGCCTTACCCAGTTGATGGTTTTCTCCATCCAGGCAATAAGCGGTATCCGGAAATTTTCTGCGCAGAGATGCGTAAGAAAATAAATTACCGATACCTCCTTCAATATCTACCCAGCTATCGGCTTTGGTGGCACCGGTTTGGTAGCTGATGCGATACAGCTCATCCAAATGTTCGCGAAGATGAATGGCCAATGCCCGTAACATCAACCCCCGCTCATGAAAACTCATTTTACGGAGAGCGGGATTTCCTTTTTCGCGGGCATAGGTAAGAATAGAGGCAAAGTCAAGACCTTTGGTAGAAGCTTTGGCAATGGTTTCTCCGGTAACGGCATTATATAAAGACTGTCCGTCTCCATCGCCTTTGATCCATTTACCGAGAATATAATTTTCAACTGTAACCATGGCAATCATTTAGTAAGTCAGCAAAGCTAACGATTGGTAGGTTTCAATAAGTAGTTCCTTTGATCAATTTTAATCTATCAATCCAAACGGCTTTAGATGATGCCTTGTGTGTTTGTGCAGGATACTGATCTGCTGCTCATAATTTAATTCGCCAAACATTGGGTTCATGAGGGTTTGGGCGGGATAAAGGTAGAAATATTGAATATTGAACACGAAATTTTGACTGTAATGGGTTTTGTATTACTTCAGTATTCAATATTCCCACCCTCCCGAGGGGCACAAAAAAATCCCGCCATTAAATGACGGGATTGCAGTTGGTTGTTGGTTGTAGAAACTTTTACTATCTATATAGACATCCGCTTATCGATTTCGCTGCAAAGGGAAGCAAAAATTTCGTCAACAGTTCCTTCGCCCTTAATATGTACCACTTTATCA
Source organism: Sediminibacterium sp. (assembly GCA_036758845.1). GTDB lineage: Bacteria > Bacteroidota > Bacteroidia > Chitinophagales > Chitinophagaceae > Sediminibacterium. The sequence goes on along the minus strand of DAIOVU010000084.1, from coordinate 555 downwards.
AACTGGCTGTAATAATCGGCTACTACTGTTGTTTTACTCTTGTATTCCGCAATCCTCGCCCTGATCACTGATTCATTTGTATCATCACTGCGGCCGCTGGTAAGACCACGGTTCAATAAACGCTGTACCAGTTCTTCCTCGCTCACTTCTAATGCCAATACAACCCCTATTTCTGTATTTTTCAGTTGTAACAGTTTATCCAGCGCCTCACTCTGGGCTACGGTTCTGGGGAAACCGTCAAATAAAAAACCTTTTGCCTGGGGATTAGATTCCAGTGCAGAACTGATCATCCCAATCACAACCTCATCTGGTACCAGTTGGCCCCTGTCCATAATACTTTTGGCTTCCAGTCCTAAAGGTGTTTGTTTTGCAATCTCGCTCCGTAAGATATCCCCGGTTGATAAATGTTTTAATCCATAAGTAGCGATCAGCCTCTCGCTTTGTGTACCTTTCCCGCTGCCGGGAGGTCCAAACAGAATAATATTAAACATGTACTTCCTAACCTTGAGTGAAGAACAAATATAAGGCCTTGATTTTAAAAAACATTTAACAGTA
>DAIOVU010000083.1:0-8877 GCA_036758845.1 Sediminibacterium sp. | reverse complement strand
CAAACATATCTTCTCCAAAAATATCTCCAAACTGGCTGAAGATATCATCCATATTCATTCCACCGCCATAAGCGCCTGCACCGCCGGATGTGCCCGGACCAAAGGCCTGGTGTCCATAACGGTCGTATTTGGCTTTCTTATTTTCATCGCTAAGTATCTCGTAAGCTTCTGCTGCCTCTTTAAATTTTTCTTCTGCTGCTTTATCGCCCGGGTTTCTGTCGGGGTGAAACTGCATGGCTGTTTTGCGGTAAGCTTTCTTGATCTCCTCTGCCGTTGCAGATTTGCTTACCCCTAATATTTCGTAAAAATCTCTTTTAGTAGCCATTCACTTTTTGCATTTAGCTGCGAGTACATAAAAAAACCATAAACCCAGCTCGCAGCTAAAGGCTCATGGTTAACAGTTGTTTATTTACCTACCACCACTTTCGCAAAGCGAATTAGCTTATCATTAAGGTAATATCCTTTTACTACCTCATCCAGTACTTTACCTTTCAGTTTATCTGTTGGCGCGGGGATCTCGGTAATGGCTTCGTGTTTCTCCACATCAAAATCGGTCTGAATACTTTCCATCACCTTCACTCCTTTACCCTGCAGGGTAGTTCTGAGCTTATTAAATACTAATTGGATCCCTTCTTTCTGTATAGCGATATCATCAGATGCAGCCAGTTGCTTCTCGGCACGGTCGCAGTCGTCCAGAACATCCAGCAAAGAAACGATCACGTCTTTACCCGCTGTTTGTATCAGCTCCAGCCTCTCTTTAGCCGTTCTGCGCCTGAAATTATCAAATTCGGCCATCAGCCGCAGGTATTTGTCTTTCTGCTCCTGCAATTCAGCCTGCAATTTCTCCGTTTCGCTCTGTTCAGATACAGGTTCGTTCAAATGCGAGGTTCCGGCTGCATTTTCGTCAGTATTAAAGCCCATTTCGCTAATTGTGTCCGTCATTTCGGGGTTTTGGGTTGATTCTTTCTCTTCCATGATTGTCTTTCGTTGTGTGGCAATACTGTCAAAAATATTGCCGGGGCAAAGAAAAGGGAAAAATTGGCAGAGAAAAACAAGTTTGTGGTCTGTAGTCTGTGGTCTTTGGTTGATCCGATGCCAACTACAGACTACAGACCACAAACCACAAACCCTCTCTACCCTATCTTTGCCGCATGACCAAAGTTCAGCTCAGAAAGAAGATTGCCCCCAGAATTGCCAATGGACACCCATGGATTTATGGGAATGAAGTAGAAAAGATAGATGGCCCGGTTGAAGGCGGGGATATTGTAGACGTGTATTATGGCGATGGCAAATTTGCCGGTAAAGGCTATATCAACCCAAAATCGCAGATCCTGGTAAGGTTACTTACGCGTAAACAGGAAATGATAGATGAGCAGTTCTTTCATCACCGCATCCTGCAGGCATGGCAATACCGCCAAAAAATTGGGTACACAGAAAACTGCAGGTTGGTTTTTGGGGAGGCCGATCAACTGCCCGCCCTCATCATCGATAAGTTCAATGATTATTTTGTGATACAGACTTTATCGCTGGGTATGGACCGGTGGAAACCGTCCATTGTGCAGTCGCTTAAAACTATCTTCTCCCCCAAAGGAATTTATGAGCGCAACGATGTACCCGTTAGAGAACTGGAAGGGCTTCCGCAACAAAAAGGATTTTTAACTGAGCCTTTTGATACCAATATCATCATCAACGAAAATGGCTTGCAGTTTTATGTTGATATTGAGAACGGACAGAAGACAGGTTATTTTCTTGACCAGCAGGATAACCGCCGCGCCATTCAGCATATTGTAAAAGATGCCGAAGTGCTGGGCGTGTTTACCTATACAGGCACATTCGAAATTCATGCGGCGCATTATGGCGCAAGATCTGTTTTGGGATTAGATATTTCTGAGAACGCTGTTGCACAGGCCAACAAAAATGCTGCATTAAATAAACTCGAAAATGTTTGTCGTTTTGAAGCAGTTAATGCTTTTGATGTATTAAAACAATGGGGCAAAGAAGGTAAGCAATACGATGTTGTAATGCTCGACCCGCCTGCATTTACCAAAAGCCGCGAAAACATTAATAAAGCATTAACGGGTTATAAAGAGATCAATCTCCGCGGTATGAAACTGATCCGTAATGGCGGTTTTCTTGTTACATCAAGCTGTACCAATCTTGTAACGCCCGACCAGTTTTTACAAACCATCGAAATGGCCGCCAAAGATGCCCGCAAAAAAATACGCCAGGTAACATTTCAGCAACAGGCATCAGACCATCCGATTATCTGGGGAATGGAGAATACGAATTATTTGAAATTTTTGATTGTGGAGGTTACGGAGAGGTAGGAGGATTGGCGGATTACGGATTGAGGGAAGCACTTCAAAATATATTGAATACAATCCGACAATCCGTAATACGAAAATTCGCTAATTGATAATTATTTCTCTACCTGAAATTTTCCGGACTCAACGATCCTTCCGGTCTGATCACGCAATTGGTAAATATATAAGCCGCGGTAATAATTATTGTCGAGGCTGATGGTGAGCCTGGATTCGGTGATCCTTATATCGTTCATCTTGCGGCCAATGAAATTGTATACCTGCAGGCTGTAATTTTTGTCAACCGATTTGTCGAAAGTAAAATTGATATAACTGGTGGCAGGGTTGGGATAGAAATGAGCCAGTTTAGTTGTGTCATCTATGAAGTTTGCATAGTCTGTTCTGTCAGCAACATAAGCGTTGATGATGAGGGTGAAAGCCACCAAAACAGATAAGTAAACTTTTCTCATGCTGATAATTCGATACTAAAATACCCAAACTATCCGGTTTCAGCAAATAGCCAAGGGTAATTTTAACAGATAGGGCCTTCAGTATCAGGCAACAAGGCTGTTTTATGGGTAGAAGTGTTAAGAATCGTGAGTCGTGAATCGTCAGTCGTGAGATGTGAATGGTGAATGGGCAATAGACTATTTTATTCACCATTGCCCATTCACCATTCACAACATTAGTTCAGCCCCGCCAACACCTGCTGGATCGCTGTAAAATTGGGGAGATCGCCGGGGGTTGCACAAACTTCTGCATATTGCACTGTTCCTTCTTTATCAATTATAAAAGCAGACCTTTTGCTTACACCCTGCATTTCGAGAACGGGGAAGGTTTCGTATAATACACCAAAAGCTTTTGAAGCGTCTTTATTAAAATCGCTCAGCAAAGGGAAGTTCAGGTTCTGCTCGGCCTTAAATTTGCCCAGGCTGAACAGGGAATCTACAGACACACCAAAAACTTTTGCATTGGTATTGTTATAAGTGGCAATATTATCTCTCACATTACATAACTCGGCAGTACAAACCCCGGTAAATGCCAATGGGAAAAATAATACGACCACATTACTGCCTTTCAGATCAGCAAGTGATACTTTGTTTTTGTCTGTGTCGTATAAAGTAAAATCAGGGGCCTTTTGTCCAACTTGAGCGCTCATGTTAATGATTTTTATTTTTGAAATTAATAATGATGTAATCCATACCGATGCAAATAAACGATTAATTTTTTAGTCGTTGATCTATCTGTCTGCAAACAGGTTTGTGGCTAAAATAAAGTGGGCTATATTTTCATCTCGGGCACAAAATCAGGCACTGTTAACCTGCCGGCTGTTTTAGTAACAATTTCTTCTACGCTTACACCCGGTGCTCTTTCAAGCAACACAAATCCTTCTGGTGTAATATCTAATACGGCCAATTCGGTTACCACTTTTTTAACGCATCGCACACCGGTTAAGGGCAAACTGCATTTGGATAATAATTTGCTTTCTCCTTTGGGGTTGGTATGCATCATGGCAACAATAATATGTTTGGCACTGGCCACCAGGTCCATCGCACCGCCCATGCCTTTCACCATTTTACCCGGTATTTTCCAGTTGGCTATATCGCCATTATCGCTTACTTCCATCGCACCCAAAACAGTAAGGTCTATTTTGCCCGCACGTATCATTCCAAAACTTTCTGCACTATCAAAGAATGCAGCGCCGGGTATGGTAGTCACGGTTTCTTTACCGGCGTTAATCAAGTCAGCATCAACCTCCGCATCTACAGGATACGGCCCCATGCCGAGTATGCCATTCTCACTTTGAAAAATAACAGACATTCCTTCGGGGATATAATTGGAGACCAATGTAGGGATTCCTATTCCAAGATTCACATACATTCCGTCTCTCATTTCCCGGGCAATTCGCTTTGCGATGCCGTATTTGTCTAAAGACATAATTAGTAATTAATTAGTTAGTAATTAGTAATTGGCCGTTGGAGGTGTTCATAATAATTACTAACTGCTAATTATTAATTAACCTGACGGTCCTGCGCTCTATCCGTTTTTCATAATTGCTTCCCTCAAATATCCGATGCACATATACTCCTGCAATATCCACTTCATCGGGATCAATTTCGCCGGGTTGTAACAGATGCTCCACTTCAGCAATGGTGATATCACCTGCTTTTGCCATAGAGGTAGAAAAATTACGGGTGGTTTTACGGAACACAAGGTTACCCATCGTATCGCCTTTCCAGGCTTTTACAATGGCAAACTGCGCGTGTAGTGCATGTTCCATCAGGTACATCTTACCATTAAACTCACGGGTCTCTTTTCCCTGTGCTATTTCGGTTCCAAAACCTGCCGGGGTGAAGAAGGCAGGAATTCCCATGCCGGCCATTTCTATCCGTGTAGCAAGGGTGCCCTGTGGTATCAGGTCAACCTCCAGTTCGCCGCTCAGGAGCTGGCGTTCAAATTCAGCGTTCTCTCCTACATAACTGCTCATCATTTTTTTTATCTGCCTGGTCCTGAGTAATAACCCCAATCCAAATTCATCCACCCCCGCATTGTTGGAAATACAGGTTAGGTTTGTAACTCCTTTTCTAACAAGGGCTGCAATACTATTTTCGGGAATACCATTTAAACCAAATCCTCCGAGCATGAGGGTGGTGCCATCCTGAATATCATGGATAGCCGCATCGGCAGATGCAAAGACTTTATTCATAAGGCAATCGTTAACCCAACAAAGGTAAGGATTGCTTAATGAGTAGGGATATGATTATATGTTTTGCTCCTTTCGCGGGTGGCAAAGGCATCAAGGGAGTCTATCAGTATCTTGTATTCTACAGGATGTGAAGCGTAATATTTATAGCTGCTGTCGAACTGCCCTTTGGTGATTTTGTGTACCAGGAAGACCTCTTTATACAGCCGTATGTTTTCTTTTCTTGTTGCTGCGGCGGTGTCTTTAATAAGTATACGGCTGTACAATTCATCAGCACGTAGCAGGTCCCACATTACCACACGCATACTATCAATACCAAGTATTTTTGTTTTGCCTGATGAATTGCAACCTGTAAAAACTGCGCCTGCAAACAGCAGGATGATCATACCGTATTTCATCGTAGCTCCTGTTTATAGCGTGAGGCATTGATCACATCAAGCTCACTTAATATTTCTGCCGCTTTTGCTCTTTGTTCGGGTGTTCCTTTCTTAAATATACCAATCAGTTCCTGGTATTTACCTTGCAGCAGAAACTGAACGATCATGGTATTGGCGTTCTCTTTGTTAAATGTTTGTAACTGTGTTAAACCCTGTAAAGTATTGGCACGTGCCCCGGTTTCTTCATCAAACATTTTATCCAGGCCCGAACGATAGTAGGTGTAGATGATATCATGTACAGGATTATACCTGCTGTTGATCAGGTTCTCATTCAGCCAGTACCTGTTCCTCGATCCGTCGAATACACGCCAGCCGCTGATGTTCCTGCCTTCGGGTGCATTACTTACAATATTCTGTGCTTTCCTGAAATAGGCTTCTCCCCCTTTGGGCGAGAATGAATCATAATCCAGGCCAATAATCATATACGCATAATAAGCAAGGATAGCGGGAAGGTTGGCAGCCAGCGCATCAGTTCCCTGCACACGGTTCTCATTGAATTCTACGGGCTGAAACTCTACGTATTTAAACGCAATATCCCCATCAATAAAATTAACCAGCGCTGATTGGTAAGAGGCATTAAATACCGGCCTTGCAGCCTGTACCGTTAATGTGGCTTTGTACACATTGGTTTCAAGAATACTTTCGATATTGAGCAGGAAGCTGCACTCAATTTTTTCGTTTTGCTGAAACTGGTCGTTGGTCCATTTGCGGTTGTTAAGGATATTGTTCAGTTGCGTTTGCAGTGTGGCAAATATTTTCTTATCCACGGTTGAGCCAACCCTTACGGCGGATACACTTACCCTTGCCTGCAATTCCTGTGCAGAAACAGCACCGGCGAGGCAGCAAAAAAAGATGGTGATGAAAAGAAGCCTTGAGCGCATGTGGTTGTATTGCGGGGTGTGATAAAGTTAGGGAAGCGTTATGTTGCTTTTTGTGAATTGTCAATGGTGAATAGTAAATAAAATTTCCATCATAGAATGAGCTGCTTTAATACAACACAATCCATTCACCATTCACCATTGCCCATTCACGCTTTCCTTCCTCAAAATAACAAAAAACGACAGTTTATCACTGTCGTTTACTATCATTTCGGAAAGATTTAGCTTACCTGAACAGGTCGTTCTCGTTATTCTTTCTGTAATAAATTTTGTCTTCCATAAATTCCTGGGTTGCCAGGATTGCAGGATTAGGCATTTTCTCGTAAGCCCTTGAGATCTCGATCTGCTCTTTGTTCTCATGGATCTCTTCGAGGCTATCAGTATGGCTCGCAAACTCTTCCAGCTTATTATGCAGTTCTTCTCTCAATGAGATATTGATCTGGTTGGCCCTTCTGGCAACAATGGCGATAGACTCATACAGGTTACCTGTTTTTGCTTTGATGTCAATCAGGCTTTTTGTTTCTACCACACTGGCGGTATTAGCGCTCATTTGCCTTCTTAGCTTGCTCATTTTTCAGATTTTTTAAAATGTTATTTGTTTGTGTTTTGTATTTGTTTACTTCTTCAAGGAACTTACTATCGCCAAAACGTTCCCCGAAATCGCTGCACTCGGATACTACTTTCTCATACCTTTCTTTTTGCTTGTCTTCGTAACTCATCTCAGCATACTTATAGTATGATTTGATCACCAGCAATTTGTACTCATCCGCTTTTCTGGAATCAGGGAAATTATCTGATACATTGCCAAAAGCAATAGCAGCGGCTTTATAAAAACCAAGGTTATAATATAATTCAGCTCCTTTAAATTCTTTCAGTTCCAGCTTGTCCCTGCATTTATCAATGATCTCTGTAGCTTCTTTTGCACGTTGAGAAGTAGGGTGTGTATTGATAAAAGCCTGCATTAACTGCATGGTTTTATTGGTATTGGTCTGATCCAGTTCTACTTTGGGTGATTGTTTAAAATAACAATAGGCCCGCATATAATCGCACTCTTCTCCTTTAGGACTGGTAGGAAAATTTTCTACAAAACTTTTGAAGAGATTTTCTGCATTCAGATAGTCTTTCTGGTAGTAATAGGAATACGCAAATTTGAAGTACATGTCTTCATACCGGGTAGATCCTTTTACATAAGGAAAGATATCTTCAAAAAGCTGTTGCGCGTAATTGTAATTCTTGTTGGCATAATACTGCTCGGCCATTTTGTATTTGTACTCATAATCTTTGCTCTTCATGATCTTCCCAAACTTATTGGAACAAGAAGAGGTGAGCAGTACTACCGATAACAATAACAGAACGATCCTATTCATACAAGTTGGCAAAATTAGTTATTTGCGGGCAATTTATAAACTGAACTTCGGGTTTAGGCGCATATTTAGTTAAGAATTACACAAAAAGGCAGGCTTTGAGCCTTGAGCTGCGAGCTACGAGCCAAATTTTCAGCTCATAGCTCGCAGCTCATGGCTCATGGCCGCCCAATACGAAGGGCCGCCCAATCAGGCAGCCCTCAGTATATTTATTAGGAAAAGACTTATTTACTGTCTTCCCCTTCCTGTAATTTAGCTTTGATCTCAGCTAAAGCACCCAGATCACCTAAAGTTGCTTTTTCAACCTTAGCCTGAATGTTTTTCACCGCTTTTTTGGTGTTATCAGACTCGGCTTTTGCTTCTTTTTTCTCTGCTGCTTTTACTTCGGCTTCCTGCTGCTCCCAGATACGTGCATGGCTCAGAACGATACGTTTTTCGTTACGATCGAATTCAATAACCATAAATTGGGCAGTTTCATCAGCCTGAACCTGCTTACCGTCTTCCTTGTTCAGGTGGCGGTTAGGTGCAAATCCTTCCAGGCCATACTGCAATTGTACCAAAGCCCCTTTGTCGTCCTTACGGGTAACAGTACCTTCATGGATAGTACCTATTGCAAAGGTATCTTCCAGGGTATTCCAGGGATCTTCTTCTAATTGCTTATGTCCTAACTGTAATTTGCGGTTCTCTTTATCAATACTTAAGATGATCACGTCGATCTGCTCACCAACTTTGGTATAATCAGTTGGGTGATTGAAACGCTTTAACCAGCTTAAGTCGCTGATGTGGATCATACCACCGATACCTGGTTCCAGTTCAACAAATACGCCATAAGGAGTGATGTTTTTCACCAAACCTTTGTGTTTGCTGCTTTCAGGGAATTTGGTTTCGATAGTGTTCCATGGGTCCTGGCTCATTTGTTTGATGCTCAGGCTCATTTTACGTGCATCTTTATCAAGGGTAACCACTTTAGCTTCGTACTCGTCGCCCAGTTTGAAGAATTCCTTCGCATTGATCGGCGTGTTGGCCCATGTGATCTCAGATACGTGTACCAGGCCTTCAACACCAGGTTGAATTTCGAGGAATGCACCGTAATCTTCAATATTTACCACTTTACCTTTCACAACAGATCCTTCTGCCAAACCTTCAGGCAGCACATCCCAAGGATGCGGGGTCAGTTGTTTCAGACCTAAGCTG
>DAIOVU010000082.1:0-9162 GCA_036758845.1 Sediminibacterium sp. | reverse complement strand
ATGGCCCAGCCATTATTGGGGCTCCAGTGCCAGTACAGTACTTCTTCGCCACCTTTGGTAAACCAGTTCCATTCAATATCGTTCCACATCCAGTTAATGCGGTTACGCAGCTCCGTTTCAACAGAATTATTTGCAGTAAAATATTGCCGGGCACATAACAAACCCTGAAACAGGTAAGAAGTTTCTACCAGGTCGGCGCCATCATCTTTTCGGCTGAAAGGAATGGTTTTGCCTGTTTCGCCATTCAGCCAATGGGGGAATACGCCGTGATAAGAGTCTGACTTCAATAAAAAATTAACCATCTTAAGCAAATGCTTTGCAGCAGTATCTCTTGATATCCAGCCTCTTTCAGCAGCAACAATGGTAGCCATAACACCGAAGCCTGTTCCACCTGTGGTTACCACTTCATTGCCATAATTATACGCAACATTACTCCGCTCTCTTGCCATGCCACTAACAGGATGCGCGAAATTCCAGAAATACTGGAAGGTTTGTTTTTGTACCAGCGTTAGTAAAGCTGTGTCGGTTAAAGATTCCTTAACAGGCTTTTGCTGTGCAGTACAGGATGCAGATAACAGCAATGCAAGTAAAATGGGGCTGGTGTATTTCATGTATCAGTTCGTTTGGGTAGATAAATTTATAGAACTTTTTAAAATGAGTGGCTGTAAGTAAAAGTTAGTGACCTCTTTGCTATGCATATGTGGAACTTTTTTTGTTATTTTATAACATCATACCGAGAAAAAACTGTTGGCATTGTTACTTCTTTGGCTACAATTACGAGTTATAGATTAGTATTCTGAATGGATTTTGATTTTTCGTTGACACGTCCCCAGATAGAAGATATTTTTTTATTTTGTGTAATATTTTTTTTAATTATATTGCACTTATTCCCCCCCCTGAAATAATCCATTCTCCTAAATAAAATAGATGAGAAAGCTATAGTATTAATACTTATAGTATGGTCATTTTTTAATGACAATCAAATAGAATTTGCAGAAGAGACTGATTTTATGATAAAATAAGGGAAGTCGTTTAGGCACAGTTCATATAGGGCAGGAAGAATGGATAGGTTCAAAAATTATATCTAATAGAATTAACAAAGCAGTCCATTGAAACAATTTACGGATAGAAAAATAATACTTGTTATTTTTTGCTTTTTGATAATAAAGGCCGATGCGCAATCAGCGAATTATTTAAAAGGAGTATGGAAGGGTACATTAAAAGATTCTGCATCAGCATTTGAATATACATTGAAGATTGAGAAAGTATTTGGCAATAAGTTTTTTGGTACTTCTATATCTTCTAATCAATCGTTTTATTGTGAAACAAAGGTGCTGGGATCGGTAAAGAATTCCAAAGTAACAGTCTATGAGGCAGAAATTGCCAAAACAAATTATAAGAACAAGGCCGGAATTTGTTTGCTTGCGTTAAATCTGATGATTGAAAATGGCGATATCATCGGCAAGTTTCGTCCAATCACAAATACTGCTAATTGTTTAGCCGGTTCTGTGAAACTTTCCTTTATTGAACCAATAATAGAAAAAGAAAAAAGCAATAAAGATGCCGGACAGCTACGTGAAAGCACAATTGATGCAATAAGAAATCAAGGGGGTACAGTATCTGAGGATATATTAAAAGGTGCCACCGCAGAGAAAAATATAACGAAGACGAAGGAATTAAAGAATATAGCCCTTAACCAGCGCAAAGAGATGCCCCAATCTATTTTAAATTCACGCACCCTGTCCCTGATTAAGGAAATTCGGATAGACGCAGAAGAAGTAGAAATTAGTCTTTATGATAACGGGATTATTGATGGAGACTCCATAACCATGATAGATAACCAGGTGCCTGTATTTCAAAGAATAGGGTTATCAACGAAGCCATTAAAATATATAATAGATAATAAGCAGACAGAGGTGCATAGTATTGCTTTTTTAGCCGAGAACCTTGGCTCTATCCCCCCTAATACTGGTCTTATGATAATATCAGCCAATAGAAAGAGGTGGGAGGTGAATTTTTCTTCAGATTATTCAAGCACTTCATTTGTAAGAATAATATTAGCCCCAAAGCAATAACGTTTTTTATTATTTAACCAAAAAACAAAGTTTATGTTGAAAAAAATGACAACAACAATGCTGATGGGATTCATTACCCTAAGCCTCGTTGCGGCAGTTCCTCCTGTTAAGGAAACAGCACCAGTTAGTAGTATTGAGACTACTACTGCAAAAACTGATGCCAAGACCAGTTATAAAGAGCTAAAAACGATGGCAGAAGAAGTGAAGGGTGAAAAGCTGAATCTTAAAGAGAAGTTCACTTTGAGTATTGCCGCAAAGGCTATGAACAAGGCGGCAAAAAAATCAGGATACTCTGCCAGCGGCGGTGGAGATAAAAGTAAAACGCTGGCAATTATTCTTTGTGTTTTCCTTGGAACCTTGGGTATACATAGGTTCTATCTAGGGTATACACTAATAGGTATTATACAATTACTTACATTGGGAGGTCTGGGTATTTGGGCACTTATCGATTTGATAAGGATAGCTACTGGAGATCTGGAGCCTAAAGATGGTAGTTACTCGTAAGTTGCAGTAAATAAACACTAAAGGGCTGAATATGATTGTTTATATTCAGCCCTTTAAAATAGCATATTTTTGGCGTGAGAAAAATTGGACTCCTTCTTTTGGCTGCTGTTATAGGTTGTTCTTGTTTCGGACAGCATTTTATGCATGGCATAGGTACCACTACATCTTTAATTTTTGGTAAGGTGAATACCGGTAGTATAGGGTATTATAACTTCTCTCTCAGACAGGCAAACTTTACCTACTTTCCCCGATATAATTTTATTGAAAAAGACAATTCTTCGTTAAGTGTGGGGGCCCCGGTAGGTATAGGAGTGGGACTATTGAAAAACGAATATAATAATGAGTTTTCAGCATATTTTTCCTATGAAATTCCAATTGTGTTGGATTACAATATCGGTTTGAAATCAACAGAGGATAATGATAGCCAATTTGGTTTTTATATTGGCGCCGGATTCAGTTATTACAATATAAGTTTAAGAAAATTTAGTCCCGCTGATTTTGATGGTAAAACATATGGGCCTTTGGCGAGAATGGGAGCAAGGTTTGATATATCAAGGAACAGCGTTGATAAGAAAGCGGTTACTTTTGGGTTATTTTTTAAAAAGGGAATGGAAGCTGCAAAGTTTAGTACGGTTGGTATTAATCTGCTTTTAGATTTCTAATCAGCAGTAATGTGTTGCGTTATTGAAATTTATATCCTGATGTATTTTACTTTTAAAAGTATTTAATAATGCAGTTATTCTTTTAAAGCTGCTAATTGAGGCATATGCCGCAGGGTGTGCATATCACAAAAATTGATCCATTCCATCGCCGTCATTTCGCCAAAAAAACGGTGAGGGTATTGGGTGCTGATCAAGGTCATGTCTTTATCCGCCATTGCCTTCAGTATTTTATTGCGTTCAGAGAGGATCTTCTCTGCCATAGACGATGGCATATGGGCAGTTCCCGACGGAACAAGAGGAGGCGGTGCTTGTATTTTGTTTTCATGGTTGGTAATACGGGGAGTATATTCAGTTGCCTTGGCCAACGGGTCGCGTCCGACTGGCTTGTCAATAGAACCAAGTACCCGGTTCAGGTGGATATCAAAAAGGAGTAAATGTTCAGTAACCTCACCGGCTGTCCATCCATTGTCAGCGGGCCGTTGGTTAAAAGATGCTGGATCAAATCGTTCAATCAGTTCAACCAGTTCCCGGGTATGTGTCCGAAAATTTTCTGCAATCATGTTTACATCCATACGGCTAAGGTAATTTTTTTTGCATTCGTTTCTGAGAACTTCAGTTTGAAAGGAATTATGCATACAGCAAAGGTTAAACCGGCAAGGTAAACCTCATAAATGTGCATTAATAAACCCAGTCACATAAATACACTTTAGCTTTTTATCTTATAGATTTGTGGTGCGTTTTTAAACCAATTAATCTTGATTCAACATGAGACATCTATTGCTCTTCATTTTACTTTCTGTCTGTTGCATTTTAAATGCCCAGGAAATTAAATCGCCTAATGGTAAATTCGTTTTAGCTTTTACTGTACAGGCCGATGGAACGCCTGTTTACAGCTTAAGCTATAATAATAAAACAGTCATCAAACCCAGTAAGCTTGGCCTGGAACTGAAGAACGACAGGAAATCATTGCTTAACGATTTTACAATCGCTGACACTAAAACCAGCTCATTTGATGAAACCTGGAAACCGGTTTGGGGTGAAGTAGCGCAAATACAGAATCATTATAACGAACTGGCGGTTACATTAAACCAAAAAGAAACCAACAGACAATTAGTGATCCGGTTTCGGTTATTTGATGATGGCCTTGGTTTCCGTTATGAATTCCCCACTCAAAAGAACCTGGTTTATTTTGTGATCAAAGAAGAAAGAACACAGTTTGCCATGACCGGTGACCATACAGCTTTCTGGATCCCCGGCGATTACGATACACAGGAATATGATTATACTGAATCCCGTCTGTCAGAAATTCGCGGGTTAAATGAAAAAAAGCGGACGTACAATTTGTCGCAGACCGGGTTCTCTACAACCGGCGTACAAACTTCGCTGATGCTGAAAACAGACGATGGATTATATATTAATTTACACGAAGCCGCATTGATCAATTACGCCTGCATGCATCTGAATCTGGATGATAAGAACCTGGTATTTGAATCATGGCTTACGCCGGATGCCCAGGGAAATAAAGGACATATTCAGGCACCTGCAACTTCGCCATGGCGCACAATTATCGTAAGTAATGATGCCCGTGATATACTTGCTTCTAAAATGACTTTGAATTTAAACGAGCCTTGTAAAATTGCTGACCCTTCCTGGATCAAGCCTGTAAAATATGTGGGCGTTTGGTGGGAAATGATCACGGGCAAAAGTTCCTGGTCTTATACGGATGAATATCCTGCTGTACAACTTGGCGTGACCGACTTCGCAAAAGCCAAGCCCAACGGCACACATGGTGCCAATAATGCCAACGTAAAGAAATACATTGATTTTGCCGCGAAAAATGGGTTTGATGCAGTGTTGGTAGAAGGCTGGAACGAAGGCTGGGAAGATTGGTTTGGTCACTCAAAAGATTATGTTTTTGATTTTTTAACGCCATACCCCGATTTTGATGTTAAAGGCTTACACGAGTATGCAAAATCAAAAGGTATTAAAATGATCATGCACCACGAAACTTCGGCTTCTGTTCGCAATTACGAGCGCCATATGGATAAGGCTTACCGGTTTATGAAAGACAATGGGTATGACGCCGTAAAAAGCGGTTATGTAGGAGATATCCTTCCAAGAGGTGAAAACCATTATAGCCAGTGGATCGTAAACCATTACCAATATGCCATAGAAAAAGCGGCAGAATATAAGATCATGGTAAATGCGCATGAAGCCGTTCGCCCAACAGGTATTTGCAGAACCTATCCCAACCTGATAGGCAATGAAGCCGCACGTGGAACGGAGTACCAGGCATTTGGAGGTTCAAAGCCCAATCACGTAACTGTATTGCCTTTTACGCGTTTAATTGGCGGGCCAATGGATTACACACCGGGCATATTTGAAATGGATATCAGCAAAATCAACCCATCCAATAAATCGCATTGCAACAGTACATTGGCTAACCAGCTTGCTTTGTATGTAACCATGTATAGCCCTTTACAAATGGCTGCTGACCTGCCGGAAAATTATAACAGGTTTGCAGACGCATTCCAGTTTATTAAAGATGTAGCGGTAGATTGGAGCGATAGCAAATACCTGGAAGCAGAACCAGGCCAATACATTACCGTTGCCAGAAAAGCCAAAGGCACCCATAACTGGTTTATTGGTAATGTGAATGGAGAAACACCGCGTAATGCTTCCGTTAATCTCAACTTCCTGGAAACCGGTAAAACCTATGAGGCTACCATTTATTCAGATGCAAAGGATGCCCATTATAAAACAAATCCGCAGGCTTATACTATTCGCAAACAAATGGTAAATAGTGCAACTAAACTGCAGCAGTTTTCTGCTCCCGGAGGTGGTTATGCGATCAGTATTATTGAGACCGGAAAGAAATAAAATGAGGGATTTTTAAAAAGGGTAGTAGCTTTTATTTTGATTGGGACATAAAAGCTATGTTGAGATTTTTTTCGCCACAGATTCACAGATTTTCACAGAGAAATCGTACGAAAATCTGTGAATCTGTGGCGAAATTATTTCTGCCTCTATTGATGCATTGCCAAATAAGACCCTCACAGAATAATATTGAGTTCATCATTTAATCAAAAGTCCGGTAACAATAGCCAATCCGATACTAAGCAATGTGCCTATAACGAGGTACTCGGTTTTAACTTCTTCACGGTCTTTTTCTCCAAAACGAATAATGCCTTTAGCCGCTATAAGCAGGCCGATGGCAGCATATTGATTATGAAGAACCAGTATTAAAACGATAATACGTTCTGCAATGCCAATCCATTTACCGGCGTTTTCAAGATTGTTTTGCGGGTCTCTTACCTTATCCCGCCAATGTTTGGTTAACTGCCCTATAATGATGCCAGCCGGAAAACTAACAAATACGAAAGCCGTAATAGTAGCCCATACATAAACATTTTGATTCAACCTGTTCCATGTGTATTTAGTAAAATCCAAATTGATAAATAAAAAATACCAGCATCCCAGTATCACTGCCAGGTGCAACAGTTGGTCCAGTATAAAATATTCCGAAGTATTCTTTTGGTAAGATTTCCATCCGTCTATCATTATATGTGAAACCAGTATAACGATAGCCACCAGCCAGTAAGACCACCCGATTAGAAGCCATGCTGCCATTGCAGTGATAAGACCATGCAGGTAAAGTTTAGGAGATGCAAAATGTTTTGCCCTTCGGTCTTCCACCCATGCAACAGGCTGCAGAATAAAATCTGTTATCAGGTGCGATAACAACAGTTTTATTAACCAGATGGTTTCGATGATCATTTGATTTCTTTGATTAGGTTTTCAAAAGTTACCATCAGTTTTTCAATCTCCGGCCATTTGGCAGAACTAACAAGCTGTGAAATGGTGCTTTTTGATTTTTTCAGTGTTTTTGATGCTTTCTGCTGCGTTTCTCCCATCAGCAGCATATAAATAACTTCGGCCTGTTTAGATGTCATTTCCCTGTAGATGGAATTTATATAGGCAGATACCAGGTCAAGCCCCAATAAGATGGAATTGGCGGCATGATTACCTGCTTTTATAGAAAGCCTTGTACCATCTTTTGAGATTTCATCAAATGCTCTGCCCGACAATAAAAAAGCTTCTCCTTTGGCGGTAGCCAGATTCTTAACAGGGCTTTTTACGCTGCCTATCCCAATGCTTGCCCTTATATCGCAGGGCGGCATTTCATCTGATTTTATCATACTGATGGCAGCCGTACGGCATTGAAGAACTACCTGAAGTGCTTTTGCAGGTTCTTTCAGGTAAACCTGGAAGCTATCGCCCCTGTAAAACTCAGACTTATAAGGTTTCAGGATATGGTATAGCATTGTCATCAGGCGTTTTTCTGCCTTAGGTTTCAGTTTGGTAGAGTTAACTATATCGCCGGTAATAACTGCGTGCTGGAGCATGGTTAAATAATTTTTACAGTGAGTCAGGTTAAATATACGAACTTCTTTACAGTTCGGTAAAAAGTACGAACTATAAAGAAGTTCGCCTTTTTTACCGAACTCCGTTGTTCAACAAGTTTTGCTGTGTATGTGATTTATTTATGGAGTGGCTTTTATGTGCTCCATCCGGTTGCAATGGTTCTTGAACCGGGTTTACACCAGGTATGTAAAACATCTCAATTTAACATGCGGTATTCCTGAGGAGATATTCCTACCCGTTTTTTAAACAGCCTGGCAAAATGCTGCGGATATTTAAAGCCCATCTCAAATGCGATCTGGTTAACAGATTTATTGATATCAAAGATTTTTTCTTTGGCGATATGGATGATTTTGGAATGGATATATTCCTGCGCCGTTTTGCCGGTTTCTTTTTTTACAAGATCACCAAAATAGTTGGCAGACAGATTCAACTGAGCAGCACAATAGGCAACTGACGGCAAGCCGGTAGTTGACGGCATTTCTGAATTGAAATAGCTGTTTAAGAGATCTTCGAACTTTTCGATAATACCTTTGTGTATATTATCACGCGTCAGAAATTGCCGGTCATAGAACCTGTTACAATAGTCCAGAAACAAAATGATGTTGGCGATAATGAGTTTTTTGCTGTGCTTGTCAATGGCATGATTCAGCTCGTAATCAATTTTAGAAAAGCTTTCCAAAACAATATTTTTTTCTCTTTCTGATAAGTGCAGGGCTTCCCTCGTTTCATAGCCAAAAAAAGAGTATTCCTGAATATGACGCCCCAATGAGGTGCCATGTATTAAATCCGGATGAAATATCAGCCCCCAGCCTTTAGGTTGATATATCTCGCCGTTATCTGCCACGCCCAACACCTGTCCGGGTGCAAAAAATACCAGTGTGCCTTCCTGATAATCATAAGTATTCCTTCCATACATCAGGTCGCCGCATTTTACCTGTTTAAAAAAGACTGCGTAAAATCCAAAATAGGCCCTAAATCCACCACGTCGCGCATCTGCTTTTGAGAAGTCCACAATACTAACCAAAGGATGCTTTGTCTCATTGTTATTTAAGGCGTTAAAATCACTGACTGTGTCAAAATGTAATATTTTGTCCATTCGCGCTATTTTATTTCACAAATTTATCAATATATGAATTGATAGGTCATTTTGAGGTGGCGAATCAGTAATAATGGTTCAACAAACCGTAATATGTATACCATCAGGGTGGCTTAATGGTAAGATATTTGCCTTAATAAGTACAAAACCGGGATTATGCAGCATGTAACATTAAATAATGGCGTTGAAATGCCGGTTTTAGGCTTCGGGGTTTTCCCGATTCCTGACCCTGAAGCATGTGAAAGAAGCCATTAAATCTTTGGGTCTAAAAAAACAGTTTTTCTTATCATCATGACCCGGCAATGGTAAAATGGTTGGGAGAAAGAAAATTTGATATTTAATCAAAATCACTAGCGTTGCGTTATAAGTCGAACATTTTCAATTGATTATCATCTTGCTC
>DAIOVU010000081.1:0-9448 GCA_036758845.1 Sediminibacterium sp. | reverse complement strand
TAAATAGCGTAATCGCTATCTGTAAACAGATTTGCGCATATTCTACCTAAGCCTACATTCAATATTCCTACGGCACATTAATATATTTATGTACCTGCAAACTCAGTTCCCATTTAGGATGGGCTTTAATGTAATCGATCAATAACGGCGTTACTTCAGCAGCTTTATCCCACTCAGGTTGCAGGTACAATTTGCATGTTGGATTAACCTGTGCAGCATAGGTTTCGGCCCATTCAAAGTCCTTCTTATTATAAACAACCACTTTCAATTCATTAGCCAATGGAATGATCTCCGGTAACGGTGCTTTGAATTTTTTAGGGGATAAACATATCCAGTCCCACGCACCGCTTAAAGGCGAAGAACCGGATGTTTCGATATTGGTTTCAAACCCCGCTTCATGAAGTTTGGCCGTTAGTTCATCCAGGTTATGCAGCAGCGGTTCGCCACCAGTAATCACTGCCAAACGACCGGGATATTCTTTGGCCTCATTTACTATTTGCTCAACCGTTACCTGCGGATGTTTTGAAGCATCCCAGCTATCTTTTACATCACACCAAAAACAACCTACATCACAGCCACCCAACCTGATAAAATAGGCGGCGCGGCCCTGGTGAAAGCCCTCACCCTGCAGGGTGTAAAAAGCTTCCATTACAGGCAAGGGGGTGGAGGTATAATTTGTCATAAAATGCAAAGGTAGTCAATGGGCAATGGTGAATGGTCAATGTATATGCGCATAGCTCTATTCACCATTCACCATTGCCCATTCACAATAAAGCGTTAAGCGTTCTGCTTATACGCCTGTAAAGTATTTTTCAAAAGTCCGGCAATGGTCATCAATCCAACACCGCCGGGCACGGGAGTAATCGCAGATGTTTTTGGGGCCACTTCTGCAAAACAAACATCTCCCTTAATGCGGAAACCTTTTTTGGCAGCAGGATCATCTACGCGGGTAATGCCCACATCAATAACAACTGCGCCTTCTTTAACCATATCTGCTTTTACAAATTCCGGACGGCCCAAAGCGGCTACCAGGATATCGGCCTGTAAACAGATCTCTTTCAGGTTAGGCGTATGCGAATGGCAGATGGTTACGGTACAATTGCCTTTTTTAATATTACTGCTGAGCAATATGCTCATCGGGCGACCAACAATATTGCTGCGGCCAATTACTACGGCATGTTTGCCTTTGGTTTCAATATTAAAATGCTCCAGCATCAGCATAATGCCATAAGGAGTTGCAGGAAGAAAAGTAGGCAGGCCCTGAACTAATTTGCCGGCACTGCTTGGGTGAAAACCGTCAACATCTTTAGCAGGGTTGATGGCTTCGATTACTTTTTGCTCACTGATCTGTTTGGGCAGCGGAAGCTGAACAAGGATACCATCCACTTCAGGATCGGCATTTAAGCGCTCAATAGCTTCCAGTAAAACCGGCTCGGCCACATCATCGTCAAGCCTGATCAGGCTTGATATGATCCCTATTTCCTCGCAGTTTTTTATTTTACTGGCCACATAGGTTTCACTGGCCCCGTTGCTTCCCACCAGGATAGCTGCCAGGTGAGGGGCACGTTTGCCGGATTGTAACAATTGTTGGGTTTCTGCCTGTAAGTCTGCTTTAACCGCTGCAGAAGCGATCTTGCCATCTAGTAGTAACATAATGCCGGCAAAATTATCTGAATTGACCTTCTTCTATTCATTTTTTTCGAAACAGTTTTTCGAATGCTTTCACCCCTTTTGTTATGATCGGCAATTTGTGATGATCTCCGGTTTTTAATTATGAAGAGAATGTATTAAAAATTGATTTATATGTATTGATAATCAATGATTTAGAAAAGTGCAATATTTTTAAATTAACTTATTTTTTGTTTTAGCGCAGCATTTATTTCTATCCTATGGTCTAAATCGGGTTAGCGTTTGTTAACTGATTGTAAAATCTGCTTAATTAGTTTTTTTTTAACATATTTAAACTGATTAGTTATATTCGCTGACTCAAAGTTTATCCTAAAACTAAAAAACATGAAGAAAATTGTATCCACACTTGTAGTGGCGTTGCTATGTTTTTCAATAGCTGCCACTGCGCAGGTACGCCCGGTTACGGGTACCGTAAAAGATGACCAGGGAGCGCCTGTTCCCAGTGTTTCGGTAACAGTTAAGGGAAGCAGCACTGCTACAGTAGCTGATGCAAACGGATCTTTCAAGATCAATGCATCAGATAATTCTGTATTGGTTTTTACCGCTGTAGGCTTTAACGATTACGAGCAGAAAGTTGGCAAATCATCAGTTATCAATGTTTCATTATCTAAAAAAGTTAATGAACTGGAAAACGTGGTGGTTACCGCTCAGGGTATCAAGAAAAAAACCAAAGAAATAGGTTACTCTTATGCAAGGGTAAGCAATGAAGAGGTTACCAATGGTCACTCTCCTCAACTGGCTCAGGCTTTATCAGGTAAAGTATCAGGTCTGGCTGTTTACAACGTAAACAACAGTGTTGATCCTTCTACCAGATTGGTATTACGTGGTTACCGTTCTTTAACCGGTAATAACGAAGCCCTTGTGGTATTAGATGGTATGCAAACAACTTCTACAGTGTTAGCTACTATCAACCCTAATGATATTGAAAGCGTAACCATCCTGAAAGGTGGCCAGGCTGCAACTTTGTATGGCTCTGCCGGTATCAACGGTGCCGTTGTTATCACCACCAAAAAAGGTGCAAAGGGTAAATTAAAAGTAAACTACTCTAACACAACCAACTTCGAACAAATCAGTTTTTTACCTCAGTTCCAAACCAGCTTTGGTAATGGATCTCAGTATTATCCTTATGTATTTGGTCAGGCTGGTTACAGCTCTGATTATAAAGTAAGGATGAAGGAAAACTGGAGGCCTTATGAAAACCAGCAATATGGTGATCAATATGATGGAAGTTTACGTTTGATCGGCCGTATCATTAATGCAGCCGGTGACAAAATGGTGATTCCTTATGCCGACAGTAAAAACTCACGCAGGAAAGCCTTTAACACAGGGGTTTCTATCAACAACCAGGCAAGTTTCCAGGGTGGTGATGAAACAGGTACTTACTACATGTCTGTTGAAAATCAAAAAATTGCCGGTATTGTTCCTAATGATGCCAGTCAGAGAACTGGTGTTCGTTTGGCCGCTACCAAAGAATTCAATAAGATCAGCACTGGCTTTAATGTAAGCTATACACAGGCTAATTACGACAGGGCTGCTTCTGATTTCTATTTTGATGTTATTAATACCGCTTCTCATATTCCATTATCAGATTTCAGAGATTGGAGAACCAATCAATTTGCAAATCCTAATGGATATTTCAACGACTATTACAATAACCCTTATTTCAATGCCGATGTTAACCGTCTGCGTTATAAGGATGCAAACGTTTCTGGTAATTTTGATGTAACCTACCGTGCTTTACCATGGCTAACCTTATACAACAGGTTAGGTGTGATGAACAACTCACGTACAGGTAAAAATACAGTTGAACAATTCCTGTATTCAGACTTTGCAAAGAACGATGCATGGATTCCTGCACCATTCGATCATGCTGATGACTATCCGGGGATCTACCGTGCCATCTCTGATCAGTTAGGTTCTGTTACCGATTATTCTGCTACTGAGAATGTGGTGAATAATGAGTTCCAGGTTCAACTGAAAAAAGATATCGGGTCTTTTGCCAATAAATTGGTTCTGGGTTATAGCGTTTACCAAAGAAGTACCAAAAATGTTGTATTAGGTTCCACTTCAATCGTGGTACCGGGTGTTTATAACGTGTCTAACAGACAGGGTAATTTAACAGGAGGCGAAACTATTACACAAGAGCGTAAGTATGGTTACTATGCGGATTTGTCTACCAACTATAAAGACTTCCTGATTCTGAACGGAACTTTCCGTTACGATGCAACTTCACGTTTCTTCAAAACAGACAGGGCTACCAGCTTGTACTCTTATCCTTACTATGGTGTGGCTTTGGCCTTCATCGCAACAGATGCGCTGCCTTCTATCAAAAGCAATGTGCTGAACTATGCTAAGATCCGTTTGAACTACAATAAAAACGGTAATGATAACGTGCCTTTGTATGGTTTGGATCTGAACTATCCTAACGGGGCTAACTTCCCTTACGGTAACACTGTAGGTTTAACAGTAGGTAATACTTTACCTGATGCAAACCTGAAACCTGAGTTTGTAACTTCTTACGAAGCAGGTGGTGAGTTCAATTTATTTAATAACCGCGTTAACCTTGATGTAACTGCGTATACACAAAAATCTGTAGGTCAGGTAATCACAGTTAGAGTGCCTAATACTACCGGTTTCAGCAGCCTGTTGATCAACGTGGGTGAAGCTAAAAACTGGGGTTATGAAGCTGATCTGAAAGTACAGATCCTCAGAGGTAAATTGAAATGGGATGTGAATGCACGTTATTCTTACAATGATAACAAAGTGGTTGACCTGTATCCTGGTATTAATGAATTCCAATATGGTGGTTACACTTATGCCAATACCAACGTTATCAAAGGAGAGCGTTTCCCTATCCTGAAAACAGATGGTTATAACTATGCTCCGGATGGTTCTGGTTTGAGATTAGTAAATGCAACCACAGGATATCCAACACGTAACACTGCTCTTACTTCACGTGGTGGTACGCTGCCTCGCCATATTGCCGGTTTAGGTTCTAAACTTTCTTATGGTGATTTCACTTTCGCGTTCAACTTTGAATACCGCGGTGGAAACGTAATGTTCAGTGACCTGGGTAGACAAATGACCTTTACCGGTTCTGGTAAATGGACAGAGAACAGGGCTCCACAAATCTTCCCTAACTCAGCTTACCTGGATGGTACCGGTAAAGTGGTTCCTAACACAACTGTACAGGTGCGTGAGCCAGAGTATGCTTTATGGGTTAACAACTATCGTTTGATCTCTGAGAACTTTGTTAATAAAGCATGGTTCATCAAACTGAGAGATGTGAACCTTTCATACAATGTACCTAGTGCATTTATTAGGAAAACAAAAGTGTTTACTAACGCGAGCATTTCAATATTCGGTAGAAACCTGTTTACTATTGTAGATAAAGCCAATTACTATACAGACCCTGAGTTTGGCTATGCTACTACTAATAATAATACAGGTGGTCTTAATGCTTCGTTTAACGGAACAGGTATCAACAATACGCTTCAAACACCTCCTGTTCGCCAGTACGGATTTAATGTAAACCTTACGTTCTAAATAAATACAACTAACCAATAAATAGAATGACAATGAAACTCAAATCATTATATATCCTCGGGTTAGCGGCAGTTCTTGGTACGGGTTGTAATAAAACATTCCTTGATGTTAATACGAATCCGAACCAATTGCCTACTGCTACGCCTGCATTTGTAATTGCAAATGCGTTAAACGTTACCTCAACCAACATGACCGGTCCCAACGATCTGGGTTCTTACTGGTCTGGTCAGTGGACACAGTCAAATGGTTATATCATATCAACCACCATCTTCGCGTACAACTTCACCAATGGTGATTTTAACTACTGGGATGGATATTATGATAACCTGCAGGACTATCAGTATGTAATTGATGGTGCTGATAAAGCAGGACAGGCTTATTTGAAAGGGCCTGCCAAAGTAATGAAGGCGTTACTTTACCAGCAGTTGGTAGATATGTATGGCAATATACCTTACAGCGATGCATTGAAAGGTGTAGGATCTCTGGCACCTAAATTTGATGAGCAGAAAACCGTTTATGAAGGGTTGATCACTTTGCTGGATGCCGCTATTGTTGACCTGAAAGCAAATGCATTTGCAAGTGCTTATGCATCTTCAGACATCATGTTCAAAGGAAATACTACCAAATGGGTACAGTTTGCTAATTCACTGAAACTGCGTCTCCTTGTTCACCAGGCTAGAATTACCGGAAGGGATGCCTATATCACTACCGAGGTTAACAAAATTGTTACTGAAGGTTCTGGTTTCTTAACCGGCGCTGATGCGGGTGTCAACCCGGGTTATGTAGCAAACGCAGGTCAGTTAAATCCAATTTACAACAGCTATGGCTATTCCGAAAATGGTGCAAAAAGAGGTTTGAATAACTACCCGCGTTTAACACAATTCCTGGTTAATACGCTTAAAGCCAATGCAGATACCTTCCGCTTAAAGCGTTTTGGTTATGCTAATGGGGGTGAAAATTCAGCTACACCAGGTGTTAGTAAAGTTGCTGAGATCGCAGATAACTACACTGGTGTACCATTTGGTGTAAGTTCTGGATACCTGCCTACTGCTGCTTCTTCTTTAGGACCAAGCCTGCTTGTTAAAGGCGATTTTGGCAGGCCGTTTGTTGTGTTCACTGCTGCTGAAGTTCAATTCGCTTTAGCTGAAATGAAACAACGTTTCCCTGCGGTAACTTTATCAGGAACTGCACAATCTTACTATGAAGAAGGTGTTAGACAGGCTTTCCGTCTGGTTGGCAGCACTACTGCTCAGGCTGATGCTTTATTAACCGGTGGTGTTGCTACTTGCGACTGGGCTGCTTCTCCTGATAAACTGGCTGCAATCGCTACCCAGAAATGGTTTAGCCTTTGTAACTTTAATGGACTGGAAGCATGGACTGAATACAGAAGAACAAGGTTACCTGTAACACCACAATCACCACAAGTGGTTTCTGCAGACAGACCATTACGTTTGTTCTATCCAAACACAGAAGGTGGTTCTAACTCTGCTAATGTTGCTGCTCAGGGTACCATTGATGTATTTAAAACTAAAATCTTCTGGGACGTTAACTAATAGTTCCGGATTATTTTAATCTCATATTCAAAGAGGATCGACAGTTTTGTCGGTCCTCTTTGTTTTTGGAACCGACGGTTTAGGGAGAATGGTTAGCCACAGAAGGCACAGATTTACACAGACTTGCTTATTAAGAATGGCTTTTCTGTGCCATCTGCGGCAGAAAAAACAACAACCCTGGTGATACAGTTTATTTGTATAATACTTCCACCCTTACATTATTACCAATTTCATTTTTTACATTTGCCATCTTAACAAAGTATATGGAACAACAACCCGCCCAGTTAAACATAGAGATCAGCGAAGAAGTGGCAGAAGGCAGTTATGCCAATCTTGCTATCATTACACACAGTAACGCTGAATTTGTGATCGACTTCGTAAACGTAATGCCCGGTACGCCCAAAAGCAAAGTGAAGTCGAGGATCATTTTCACTCCCATGCATGCCAAAAGGTTTATGAAAGCCCTTGCCGAAAATATTGAACGCTTTGAAGCCGCCAACGGCGATATCAAAGACCTCGAAAACATTGAGATCCCCATGAATTTTGGCGGACCAACAGCGCAGGCGTAGAGTAGTTAGGAGTCTGGAATTTGGAGTTAGGAGTAGAGGAAGTGTAAAACTCCAGACTCCAGACTTTTATCTCCTAACTATCACAACATTCCCTCATCCGCAAAACTGAAATACCCTTCATTGCTAACGATGATATGATCCATAATTGAGATGTCGAGAAAGGCTGCAGCCTGTTTGATTTTCTGGGTAAGTATTTCATCTGCTTTACTGGGTCTGAGATTGCCACTGGGGTGGTTATGGCAGAGTACAAGGGATGTGGCATCGTTTTCGAGCGCTTTCTTTAAAATAACCCTGGGGTCGGCAACGGTGCCGGTAAGGCCTCCTTGGCTGATGATCTCCAGGTGGATTACTTTATTACCCCTGTTCAGGAATACCACGGCAAATACCTCCTGTTTCCGGTATTCTAATGTGGCGCGCAGGTAATTGGCAATATCCCCGCTTTTGGTAACCAGATCTTTTTTAGTACCCGATGCATTTCTCCGGATACCCAGTTCCAGGGCCGCTACAATACCGATGGCTTTGGCTTCTCCCAGCCCTTTTATTTTTTGTTTAACCAGTTCTTTTACGCTCAGTCCTCCTAATTTCTGCAGATCGTTAGTAACATTTTGTAATATGTTTTTGGCCACATCAAGAGCAGATTGATTTCGCGTGCCATTATTGATCAAAATAGCCAGCAACTCTGCATTGCTGAGTGTGTGGGCACCTTTCAGCAATAATTTTTTTCTTGGCTGGTCATCTTCCGCCCAATCCTTGATAGAAAATTTGCTCATACTAAAAATTATTACAAAAATCAAATTACTATTTCTTGCGCTAATCAATATCTTCGCGGCACATTCCGTACTATTTATGAACCCATCCGTTAAGATATTCTCCGGCACCGGTTCGCAGAAACTGGCCGAGAAAATCGCCCAAAGATTTGGCGCCCCTATCGGTAAGATCAATATTCAGAAGTTCAGCGACGGGGAATTCCAACCAATTTTTTTAGAAAGTATCCGTGGTGATTATGTTTTTCTTGTGCAAAGCACCTATGCCCCCACAGAAAACCTGATGGAATTATTATTGATGATCGATGCGGCTAAAAGAGCCAGCGCACATAAGATCATCGCTGTAATTCCTTATTATGGTTTTGCAAGGCAAGACAGGAAAGATAAACCCCGTGTAGCCATTGGCGCCAAGCTGATTGCTACCTTACTGGAAGCTGCCGGTGCAGACAGGGTTATTACGATGGACCTGCATGCACCACAGATACAGGGATTTTTTGATGTGCCTGTTGACCACCTCGACAGCTCAGCCATCTTCATCCCTTATATTGAACAACTGAAACTTCCTAACCTGTCGTTTGCAGCACCGGATGTAGGCAGTACCAACCGCGTTAGGGAAATCGCCAGCTATTTTAATGCCGAGATGGTGATTTGCGATAAACACCGCAAAAGAGCCAATGAAATTGCCAGCATGGTGGTGATAGGTGATGTTACCGATAAGGATATTGTACTGGTAGATGATATCTGCGACACAGGAGGCACCCTGGCCAAAGCGGCGGGATTATTAAAAGAAAAAGGCGCCAGAAGCGTTCGGGCTATGATCACCCACCCTGTATTGAGTGGGAAAGCCTATGAAAATATAGAGAACAGCGTATTGGAAGAATTGATCGTTTGCGATACCATCCCGCTCAAACAGCAATCGCCCAAAATAAAGGTCATTTCTGTAGCCGACCTGTTCGCTATCGCTATACGTAATGCCTATGAAAATAAGAGTATTACAAGCCTGTTCATCCACTCGCAATTGAGGGGAAGAGACAAGTAGGGTTGGGGTTTGTAATTTGGAGTTTGGAGTTTTTTTCAGATAAAGTATTTAATTAATTGATAGTGAGTATCTTAGATACTCACTATTTTTTGGGCTTCATATATTTTTTTTAAAATAACCCCAAACTCCAAACTACAAACCCCAAACTTTCCCCTACCTTTGCCGTCCAAAAAATAAGATTATGAAAACAATTACAATCGAAGGTCACCTGAGGACCGAGCATGGCAAAAAAGCCGCCCGCCAGATTCGCTCTCAGGAAAATGTGCCGGGTGTAATTTACGGGGGTGC
>DAIOVU010000080.1:0-9823 GCA_036758845.1 Sediminibacterium sp. | reverse complement strand
ATCGAAATGAAAGAGCGTCGGTTATTTTATTAATTGGCAATTACAGGAATACCCTTTGCAAAAGCTGGGCGGACGGAAGTATATTTCCCAGCCTTCGAAAATACCTGCCCGTTAGCTGCAAAATGCAATTGATGGCATCCCGAAAACAAATTTAAATAGAAGCACTCTTTAGCAAATTAACCCTGCCAACGGGTTAATAATTATTAAGGTTGTATCAGCTCAAAACAATCTTTCAAAATTTCAATGTGGAATTCTTCAGATGTTTCTCTTGGTTCCCCATCAATATGCAGGGGTGCATATTTCATGTTTTTGATGGTGAGTGAGGTGGTTTGAAAGTAAATAATGTTTTTTTGTCCCATTTCCTCTACTAATTGCTGTATTTTATTGTTACTGCGGATATGTTTCAGCATCACAAAAGGCAGCTTGGCTTTGTTCATCTTCTGAACAATTACAATGTCCAATAGCCCATCATGAAGATCGGCCTGCGGTGCAATAGTGATATTATTTCCAAACTGGTTACTGTTGGCAATGCTGATGAAGAAGGCATCGGTAAAAAAAGAAAAGCCATCAATGATCACTTCAAACTGGTAAGGATGCGCTTTAAAAAAGTTGACGATACTTTGTTGTGTATAGGTGAGTAATCCCCTTGTTGCCTTGGTAGCAAAATCATGCGCCACCTGCGCATCAAAACCAATGCCGCTAAGCATACAGGCGTATTGGTTGTTGATGAGGAATGCATCAATCATTTTAGAGTTGCCGGCAAAGATCAATGCCAAAGCCTGCTGTGGTTTGGTAGGGATGCCTGCTGTTCTGGCCAATCCATTTCCCGAGCCCATAGGTATGATGCCAAACCTGACAGGTAAGTCGCGCAAGGCGCTGGTAACCTGGTTCACTGTACCATCGCCACCCGTCATCACAACATCAGTAAACCCTTCACGGATGATCTTGTCTTTTAATATATCATAATCACCGTCAGCATTGGTTGTTGTGATCTCGAACGGAATTCCCTGCGCTGTTGTCTCCCGCTCTATCAATCTCTTAATGGCTTCTTTTTTTGAAGTGCCTGAAATGGGGTTAACGAGATAAATTATTTTTCTGTCACTCATCACTCTTAGAATTCTCTTTTTGTAAAATACAAATGTAAAAACATTGACACACAGGCTAAAGCAAAGAACACATAGATTATACGTCTATGTGTTAGGCCCTGATACAATCAGCGCAATGCAACAGCCTCTCATCTAAATCATATTAAAATCCACGAAATCGGCGCAATGCAACAGCCTCTCATCTAAATCATATAAAAATCCGCGAAATCAGCGCTCACCTTCTATGTGTTAAGCCCTTATACAATCAGCGCAATGCAACAGCCTCTCATCAAAATCATATAAAAATCCGCGAAATCAGCGCTCACCATTTAATCAAAGCACTTGCCCAGGTAAACCCGCTTCCAAATGCAGCAAGGCAAACAAGATCGCCTTCTTTGATCTTTCCTTTTTCCCATGCTTCGCACAAAGCTATGGGAATAGATGCTGCGGTAGTGTTACCATACTGTTGAATATTGTTATATACCTGCTCATCGCTCAATTTTAACTTATGCTGCACAAACTGACTGATGCGCAGGTTGGCCTGGTGAGGGATAAACAGATTGATGTCAGTAGACTGGTAACCATTTGCCTGCAAAGCTTCGTTGATCACTTCCGGAAATTTGATGACTGCTTTTTTAAATACAGCCTGCCCATCCATGTATGGAAAATTCTGGGCTTTATCAATCATGGCATGACTCATGAACATATCAGCAATAGGCGCCTCAGCAAAATCTGCATAATCATGGGTACCCCAATGATTGGCATGTGTGCCGGGATTATACATGGCCAGTATTTCAGCCGATTCGCCATCGCTGTGCAGGTGTGTGCTTAAAATACCGCGGTTGTTTTCTTCGGTAGGTTGAAGCACTACGGCTCCTGCGCCGTCTCCAAAAATAACAGAGATGCCCCTGCCTCTTGTTGAAAAATCCAGACCAAAAGAATGTTTCTCACTGCCCACCACCAATATATTTTTATACATACCGGTTTTTATAAACTGATCGGCCACACTTAATGCATATAAAAAACCGCTGCATTGGTTGCGTACATCTAATGCACCTATTTCTTTCATTTTAAGGACACGCTGTAACAGCACGCCACAGCCCGGAAAATAATAATCGGGCGATAAGGTGGCAAACACAATAAAGTCAATATCCTGCGCGGTAGTACCCGCTCTTTCTATAGCTATTTTGGCTGCCTCTGCGGCCATGGTGGTGGTGGTTTCTTCTGTCCGGTGTGCATAGTGGCGCTCTTTAATTCCGGTGCGTTCCTGGATCCATTCATCATTAGTATCCATGTATTGCGTGAGGTCCTGGTTGGTTACTACGTTTTTGGGCACGTACATACCAATACCTGCTATTCTGCTGCGGGGCATGTGCAATCGTTTTAGTTTACAGTAGGGTGAAGGTAAGGAAAGTTAGGAGTTTGGAGTTAGGAGTCTGGAGTTTGGAATAGATGGTATAATTGAGGTGGCAATCCGCCTTTTACTACTCCAGACGTTCCCTTATTGGCGTTGAACGGAATTTCACGATTCGTCAGCCCACATAAGCTGATTTCTTGCTTTTATTTGACCCAGCAGCCCTCCGCATAACGCCTGCTGATTTTCTCTGTCAACCGCAAAGCTATTTCGGTAAAGATTTAATAATATCTGACAAAAATTTGTCTGGATCCAATGTAGTGCCTCGTTCAAAAGCCAAACGTACCACTACTAATTTTTTTGAAGGTATTACCCAAACATATTGTCCGTCCCAACCCTGGCAAGAAAAGCAGTCAGATGGAACATGAGGGTACTTATTATTGTTAGGGTTGCCATTGTCGCTTGTATTTGTCCACCATAAAGCACCATATTTCCCGCCTTTACTTGAATTTTTTGCATCAGAACTTGTTGCTGTAAATTTTACCCAATCTTTAGGCAAAATTCTTTCACCATTCCAAACGCCATCATTTAAATATAACAAGCCAAACCTTGCCCAATCTCTTGCTGTTGCATAACAGTAAGATGAACCAACAAATGTTCCGCTTCCATCAACTTCTAACAATGTATTGTTCATTCCAATTTTATAAAACAATTGCTCATACGGAAAACGGTAATAATCTTTGTCGCCAATTGTTTTGCGAACAATGTACGAAAGTATGTTTGCTGTGCCATCTGAATAATTGAATACTTCACCTGGCTCGTTTTTAAGAGATTTAGCGCTTGCAAATTCACTCATATCTTTTTCTTTAAACAGCATATTTGTAAGGTCACTTGGCCCGTAAGGGAACCGCCGAAATTTTAATCCACTACTCATGTGCATGAGGTTCGCAATAGTAATTTTATTTCTTTCATCATTTTTCCATTGGTCAATAGGAGCGGGTGAATTGATATTTAACTTTCCTTGCTGTACTAAAATTCCAATCATTGCATTTACTATGCTTTTGGTCATAGACCACCCCAACTGTTTTGAATTTATGGAATAACCATCTGCATATTTTTCCCCGATTATCTGTCCATTGTAAACTATAACAACCGCTCTTGTTTGCTTTTCCGGGCTATAAAAAGCATCTTTTAGTGTAGCATTCAAGTGCTCTTTGTTCACACCTGAATTTACAGTGTCACTAACATAGTTTCCTTGCGGAAAATTTATTGTGTCTTGATTAATTGCCGAAGTATAGGCAATATTTATAGGTTGCTTTCTTAATTCTGTTTCGTTAATTCCGCTAATTAATGTTGCCCCCAAACCTTTTCTATAAATAGCTTTTCTTTTTGTAAAACCGAATACGGACGTAGTTATTGAACTGTCGTTCATGTTCACCGTATAAGAAGCCAAATTATAAGGGAAAATACCAGTTTCGTTTTGAGCAATGTCATTTGGAGTCCTTCCCGACACAAAAATATCAGAACACATTTCTTTTGCTACATATCCGCTTATGATTGGAAGGTATTTCCATAGATAAACTATAAAGCATAAAAACAATGCAAGAAAAAAGTATTTTAAAATTTTCTTTTTTTTCTTCATTGTTTTCATATCAAGTTTAAACAAATTCTGCTGAAGCGTCAATCCACCTTTTTCTACTCCAAACTCCAGACTCCAGACTCCAAACTTAATAGCCCTCCATGTGCAGCGTTCCTTTCATAAACGCAGCCGCTTCCTTTTCTACTGTAACAATATCTTTTGATTGAATGGGAGAGGCCAATACATGGCTGCCCGCTTCGGGAATAGCAATCATTTTTTTCTGTCCATCAACTGTGCCCAGGTGAGCAAACATGTTTTTCATGGCCGATACTTTTACAACAGGATCCTGGTGTTGCTCATCTTTATAATAATACAAAACAAGGGTGGGTTGTTTTACTTTGGCAAAAATCTCATCGGCCATAGCTGTTTCTAATAATTCTTCCAGTTGCACGGTAGCTTCCAGGCGGTATTGCTGGTTCCAGTATTTACTGTATTCGGGCGGTTTGTTAGTGATGATGTTGAGTTTAGATTTTTTTACCAGCCGGGCAATCTGTAAGCCCCATGGGTTATTTAACAGCCATGCATTGGGGTCGTTGATGGCGATATTGGGAGAGAACAAAACAAGTCCGGCCACTTCCGGGTAAGCGGCTGCCAGTTGGATAGCCAATGTGCTTCCGGTGGATGTGCCCATTAAAATTACTTTATTACCCAACTGTTTGCCAATGGCATAAGCTTCTTTGGCAGACTCCCACAAATTATCAGCCGTCATATTGGCGAGGGCATCTGTTGTATCAATACCGTGTTGTGAAAGTCTTGAGAGGTACAGGTTGCAGCCAAACTGTTTTGCCAGGTTGCGGTGAACAGGATTGCCTTCTTCCTGGGAGGCGCTGAAACCGTGCAGGTAAACAATAACGTATGCTGTTTTTTGTTTGGTTGAATCGTTGGCCCACACAATTCTTGCTTCATTATCGGGTTTGATCTTGTGTTGCGATTCCTGCTGCGTAATATAGGTTTCTAAAGCTGCAGCAGTTGCCGGCACGGCCGGAAGGGAATAATCATAAACTGGTGTTGAAGGATGGGGACCAAACAGGTAAACGATCACGATTACCAGTAATACTGCAAACAATCTTTTTAGAGAACGCATGGTAATTGGTTTGTTTAAAACTACTGATTATTTTTCAGCGTCTATTGCCGCTCTTGTAAATAAAGAACGTTTTTTAATAATCGCGCAAAGGCGCAAAGGCGCGGTTTTCTTAGGAGTCCGCTAATTCGCCAATCCGTAATCCGCTAATCCGTAATCCGCTATCCGCTATCCGCAATTCTCCGAAAATAGTTATATTCGGCAAACCCAAAAAAAACTGATATGAATCCAACCCAACGATTTCTTGCCCTCGATGTATTTCGCGGATTAACGATCTGTCTGATGATCATCGTAAATACCCCCGGCGACGGATCTGCAACTTTTGCGCCACTGCTTCATGCCAAATGGCACGGCTTTACACCTACTGATCTTGTGTTCCCCTCTTTCTTATTTGCAGTGGGTAATGCCATGAGTTTTGTAATGCGTAAATGGGAACAGAAAACCACTGCACAGGTGCTGACTAAAATATTCAAGAGAACACTGCTCATTTTTTTATTGGGATACCTGATGTATTGGTTTCCTTTTGTAAACAATGATGGAGGGCACTGGACCTTATCGCCTGTTTCCAATACAAGGATACTTGGTGTGTTACAGCGTATCGCACTTTGCTATTGTTTTGCATCGCTGCTGATTTATTTTCTGAAAACAAGAACAGTGGTTGCAATCAGCGCAGGTCTGTTACTGTTGTATTGGGGTCTGTGTTTCTGGTTTGGAGATCCGTTTGATCCGCTTAGCCTGCAGGGTAATGCCGGGCTAAAACTTGATCTCTGGCTTATGGGCGAATCGCACCTGTATCATGGAGAAGGGATAGCATTTGATCCGGAAGGCTGGTTGAGTACAATGCCCGCTATTGTAAATGTAGTAGGTGGTTATTTAGTTGGATTGCATGTGCAGAAAAACGGGAAAAGCTATGAAGGTCTTAGCAAGCTGCTGCTTGCCGGGTTTGCTTTGGTTGTGATCGCCTATTTCTGGAATTTCATCTTCCCCATCAATAAAAAATTATGGACCAGCTCTTTTGTGTTGCACACCGTTGGTCTGGATTGTATGATCATTGCTGCGGTTATCTACATCACAGATATACAGCAGAAAACCAGATGGGCCGGTTTCTTTGAAGTGGTAGGCAAGAATCCGCTTTCCATTTATCTCTTATCCGAGTTGCTGGTAATTGTTTTATATATGGTTCATGTAAACCCCGATACCAGCCTTTTTGCCTGGATCTACCAGACTGTTTTCAGCCATGCCGGCGCTTATTGGGGCTCCCTGCTTTTTGCGGTTTGTTATATGCTGCTCTGCTGGAGCGTGGGGTATTGGATGGATAAGAAGAAAATATACTTAAGAGTTTAAGGTTTGGAGTTTGTGGTCTGGGGTTGTTAGGAGTTCCTGGTTTTAAGTTGATGATCGCACTTTATTGATAGCGCCTTTGCGGCTTTGCGGGCATATTTTTCTCGCAAAGCCGCAAAGGCGCAGTTTGATAGATTCATATTGTCAACTAAAAACCAAGAACTCCTAACAACTCCAAATTCCAAACTCCAGACTCCAAACTGCTGTCTCCCAGCCCCTTACGTCATATTTCTGTTAACTCTTTGCCCTCCGGCTGTAAACCCGTACCTTTGCAGCCTTAAAAATTTACATGGAAATAAGAAATATTGCCATTATCGCACACGTTGACCATGGCAAGACAACATTGGTAGACAGGATCTTACAAACTACCAAGGTCTTTAGGGACAACCAGGAGACAGGTGAACTGATCATGGATAGCAACGACCTGGAAAGGGAGCGTGGTATCACCATCTTCAGTAAAAATGCTGCTGTTACCTATAATGGCGTTAAAATTAACGTTATCGATACACCCGGCCACAGTGATTTTGGGGGAGAAGTGGAGCGCGTACTGAAAATGGCCGACGGGGTTATTTTGTTGGTAGATGCTTTTGAAGGACCTATGCCGCAAACCCGTTTTGTATTACAGAAAGCTTTACAACTGAACCTGCATCCCATTGTGGTGATCAATAAAGTAGATAAGCCTAACTGCCGTCCTGATGAAGTGCATGATGCAGTTTTCGAACTCTTCTTTAATCTTGACGCTACCGAAGAACAACTGAACTTTCCTACTTATTATGGCAGTGGGAAGAACGGTTGGTTTAACGATAGCCTGACCCAAACAGAAGATATCCTTCCGTTGATGGATGGTATTATTAAGCATGTACCTGCACCTAAAGTAAACGAAGGCTTCCTGCAAATGCAGATCACTTCATTAGATTACTCTTCTTTCCTTGGTCGTATTGCCATTGGTAAAGTACACCGTGGTGTGATCAAAGAAAACCAGGCTATTGGCCTGGTACAGGCTGATGGTTCTGTCAGGAAGAGCCGCGTAAGAGAATTGTATGTGTTTGAAGGAATGGGTAAGCGTAAAGTAACCGAAGTAATTGCCGGCGACCTTTGTGCGGTAGTAGGACTGGAAGATTTTAATATTGGTGATACCATTGCAGATATAGATAATCCCGAAGGATTGCCAATTATCAGTGTGGATGAGCCTACCATGAGTATGACCTTCAGTATTAACAACTCGCCTTTCTTTGGAAAGGATGGTAAGTTTGTAACCTCACGCCACCTGCGCGACCGTTTGATGAAGGAAACTGAAAAGAACCTTGCTTTACGTGTAGAAGATACAGACAGTGCTGATAGCTTCCTGGTATTTGGACGTGGTATTCTCCACCTCGGTATCCTGGTAGAGACCATGCGTAGGGAAGGATATGAGTTAACTGTGGGTAACCCGCAGGTATTGGTAAAAACCATCGACGGTAAAAAACACGAACCATACGAGAATCTGGTAGTGGATGTTCCCTCAGACTTCAGCGGTAAAGTGATCGACCTTGTTACACAACGTAAAGGTGAAATGCAGATCATGGAAAGTAAAGGAGAGATGCAGCACCTGGAGTTTGAAATTCCTTCAAGAGGATTGATCGGCCTGCGTTCGCAGATGTTAACGAATACAGCAGGAGAAGCCGTGATGGCACACCGCTTTATTGATTATAAACCATGGAAAGGCCCGATTCCGGGAAGAAACAATGGTGTGCTGATTGCCAAATTTGGCGGAACCACCACTGCTTATTCAATTGATAAACTGCAGGACCGCGGAAGCTTTTTTGTAGATCCGGGAGATGAGGTATATGTTGGACAGGTGATTGCAGAGCACATTAAACCGGGCGACCTGCTGGTGAATGCTGTGGAAATGAAAAAACTGACCAACCACCGTGCCAGCGGAAGCGATGATGCGGTAAGGATTGTGCCTAAATTACAGTTTACACTGGAAGAATGTATGGAATACATTCAGCAGGATGAGTGTATTGAGGTAACACCTAAAAACATCCGCATGCGTAAAGTGATATTGAACGAAGACGAAAGAAAGAAGAGCAGTAAGAGTATGCAGAGTGAAGCGGTGGGCGGATAAGCCTTAGCTTTTAAAAATAGATACAGAGCCATCTTGCTTAACAGCGGGATGGCTTTTTTCTTGCCCGGTATTTTGCAACAACTGGTTGGTGCTGCAATTATCCCCATCACAACAAGGTAATGCATTGGTAAAACAAACCGGGCATTGGTAGTGCCCGTGCACATGCACCAGTTGAACAATGTGCCCGCAGAATAAACAGGTTTGGGATTGCATGTAATGAAATTATCTCTCTTATCTCAAAAAAGTATATTCTTTTTTCAACACTTTGTGCATTGAACGTTCTTGAATTTTTGTGCCATTCAGAGTACTCTGCAATCAAACCGTGCCTTTGTGTGGAAATTAAATTGCACACAAAGACACGGTTTGTTAAGTGCAAAAAAACACCGCTATTGAATTTCAATAGCGGTGCGGTTACATAATGTTTGTGATATTATCCTTTGCTAACGGTCACATCATCGAAAGTGCGTGTTTCGATGTTTACATCGAATTTTTCTTTGAAAGAACCTTTGCCATCTTCAATCACGAAAGTGATTTTATTAACTTCAGACTTAGGTAATTTGAAAGTCTTGTCAAATTTCCTGTCATTGTAATGTGCCCTGAACAACTGATCGCCATTCTCATCCAGTACCACCAGGTTAAATGTGTTGCCTGAAGGATTGCTGTATTTTACATTGAATGATAACTGGTTGTATTTATCAACGCCTGTGTATTTAATTTCTGCTTTGTCTGCTTTGTTTGCATCAGCGGTAATAGCTGGTTTATTAACAGAAGCAGGAGTTGCAGCGTTTGCAGAAAGAAATAAAGCTGCAGCTAAGAGGTTGCCTAAGAAAAATCTTTTAGCGATTGTTTGAATAGATTGTTTTTTCATGGTAGTCATTTTAAGTTTTAATAAATTAAATAATCAATGAACGGGCATAACACTGCCTACAGGCTCACAAAAGAAATTTTACATGGTAACAATCTGAAGAAGTAATACAGGTACCGTAGCGGTAAGAATGAATTGAAAATTCAAATTTAGATGTACATCAAAAACCCGTATGTATACACTTAATACATATATCGTTAAAAGGTAACCCTGCAAATTTGCGGGTAATTGTTAATAGTATGTTACGTGGTTGGTTAACTAATGTTAGTTTTTGATATCAGAATATTGACAAAGGATTTTGAAACACATAGATTCTGTGTTAAAAACCAAGGGTTTTAATTATTTTTTTTA
>DAIOVU010000079.1:0-10269 GCA_036758845.1 Sediminibacterium sp. | reverse complement strand
CTAATTATCCCCAAACCCTTTACTGCTGTGGATTTCGTGTTTCCATGAAGACCCTAATTATTAACATCTCAATCAGTTAGCTACGTTATTTTACAGATCCATGCATTTGATTGTGATTATAAACCTTTTGAAACTATCGTAACTATTCGAAAAAGAATTTCCGGGCATCTCTAAAATCAATTCTTGTTGCAATGAAATATAATTTATTCCTCACTTTGGTTAGTGTAGCTATATTGATCAGTTGCAATAGTGATATTGGAAATACAAAGCCGTTTGAATACCCTATAGAGTTAAAATTTCTTTCTCGCATAGACACGGTGAAAAACGATACAATCATTCAGGTGAATTCTTCTCGCCACTTTTTGTTAAAAGAAGATTCCTGGAAGGACCTTAAAGATTCAGCATTTATAAGGTATTTGGACACAATGAATAAGCAAGGTGTTTCTCAGGCGAATTATCTTTTTTATAAGAAATCAGGCAAGACAAATGAGAAAAACCTGATTGCTAATCCCAGAGATTTAGATAGGTATTCTCAATTGCATGATTTATTACTTGTATATATATGGTCAGAGAATCAACATAAATGGTTTATTTTTAAGTATAAAGATGGGCAAATTATTTCAGCAGGAAATAATATCAATGTCACAGATATTAAATGAATGCGTAATGCCCAAAAGTAAATGTTAACCGAATTGCGATTCCAATTCCATCACTTTTTCAAAAACAACTTCATATTCTTTGTCTAAAGCCTCGCGGTTTTGTTTGGCTTTTTTGTAGGCATCTTCAATTGAAACAAATTTGTCCCTGTCGGCATAATTGGCCGGGTCACCTAAAGCAGCTTCAAGCGTTTGTTGTTCTTCTTTGGCCTTTGTTAACTGGGCTTCAAGGTTGTTAAGCCTGCGCTGCTCTTTTTGTAATTCTTTCTGCAGTTCTTTATTGATCGTATTATTAGCAGGCTTTGCAGGCTCTTTGCCGGCGTTGTTATTCGAATTAGCCGGTTTTGCTGCCGCTTGCTGATTAGTAACCACCGGTTGTGCCGGTGCTTTTTCATCGGTATAACCCAGCTTTTGTTTTTCGGCAGCAATTTTAGCCATGCGCTCATTCCAGTTCACCCATTCCTGGTAACTGCCTTTAAACTCTTTGATCTTATGGTCTACGATCTCCCATATTTTGTTGGCGGTTTTAGAGATGAAGAAACGGTCGTGACTTACCAGAATGGTGCTGCCTTCATATTTATTCAATGCATCGGCCAACAATTCTACCGAGTGCATATCAAGGTGGTTGGTAGGTTCATCAAGAATGAGGAAATTGGCTTTGCTCACAATGGTTTTGGCCAATGCCACTCTTGCTTTTTCCCCGCCACTCAATACTTTAATTCTTTTCTCAACATCATCTCCGCTAAACAGGAATGAACCCAGCAAGGCACGCAGTTCCACATCTGTTTTTTTACTGCCGCATTGCTGCAATTCTTCCAATATGGTATTGCTCATGGTGAGCGCTTCCAACTGGTGCTGCGCATAAAAACTTTCCTCCACATTGTGCCCCCAAACCCTTTCGCCGGTAAAGGGCTCTGTTCCGGCTATCATCCGCAAAACAGTAGATTTACCTTTACCATTGGCGCCGATTAGCGCAATTTTATCGCCACGCTCTATTTCTGCAACAGCGCCATCAACAATATTTATTTTGCCAAAATGCTTGCTTACATCCTTTAAATGTACCAGCACTTTACCCGGTACCTTTTCTAACTGGAAATTGATACGCAGGTCGGGCCTTTCTAATTTAACATCTTCAATTTTATCGATCTTATCCAGGCGTTTCTGTACGCTTTGCGCCTGTGCAGCCTTACTAGCCTTGGCTTTAAAACGTTCTATAAACCGTTCCTGCTGGCGTATATAATCCTGCTGGTTTTCGTAAGCTTTCTGTTGCATATCAATACGGATCAGCTTCTCCTGCTCATAAAATTCATAATCACCCGTATAAATATGTAATTGCTGCTGGTACAGTTCCACGATCTTGTTCACCATCCGGTTCAAAAAGAATTTATCGTGACTCACAATAACCACACTGCCTTTATAATGCAGCAGGTACTTTTCCAGCCATTCAATAGATGGAAGGTCAAGGTGGTTGGTAGGTTCGTCCATCAGCAATACATCCGGCTGTTGCAGAATCATTTTTGCCAGCAACACACGCATACGCCAGCCTCCGCTGAATTCTTTATAGGGTCTGGCCAGGTCTTCATTACTGAAGCCCAATCCATGCAATACTTCCTCTGCTTTGTGATGGATATTGTAACCGTCCAGCACATCCAGTTCATGCAATGCATCTGTATACTTAATCAGCAGGGCTTCATTCTCAGAATCTTTCTCCAGTTCGTGCCCCAGCGTTTCAATTTCTTTTTCCAGTTCACGAATCCTTTCAAAAGCGCTAAGGGCCACTTCGGTAATATTATCGTTGGTATCAAAGCTCAGCAGGTCCTGGTGCAGGTAACCGATAGTGGTTTCCTTGCTTTTTTCCACACTTCCTTTAGAAGGCGTGTATTCGCCTACCAAAACCTTCAGCAGGGTTGATTTGCCGGTACCATTATAGCCCACCAAACCGATCCTGTCTCCGGGCTGTATATGCCAGGTGGCGTCTTCTACAATAACTCTGGCACCGAACTCGAACGTAACATTTTGTAATCCTATCAACATCTATTAACAACTATTTAGGGCGGCAAAGGTAAATGCAAACTGCTCCCAATTCTATTTGCTTTAATTTTACAACAAAATTTTTTATATGAAACGTTTATTGATCTATGGGGTGTTGATAGCGTTAGTTTCCTGTGGAACCCGCGATGAGAAGGCTAAAACAGTGGAACAGAAGCCCCTTGGGCCCCTGGCAAAAAGCGCTAATTCAGATGCATTTAACCTGTCTTTTGAGAAGATGCTGAGCGATTATTATATTCTGAAAGACAATTTTATAGCAGAAAAAGACTCTTTGATCAACCAATCTGCACGAAATCTGGTGATTTCTGCAGATAGTCTGAAACTTTCCGAACTGAACGCAGACAGCAATGTGGTAGCTACTGCACAAACCTACACGCTCGGAATCAGCGCTGAATTGAAAGGGTTATTGGGCGAAACAGGACTGGAAGGAAAGCGCAAGTCTTTCCAGTTGGTAGGGGATCAGTTATACGATCTTATCCGCACTGTTCAATACGACAGGGCAGTTATCTATCACAATTATTGCCCCATGGCTTTTGGCGATCAGGGAGCCAATTGGCTCAGTAATTCATCAGAAATCAAAAACCCGTACATCCCTAAAAAAATGATCAACTGCGGGGAAGTAAAGGATTCAATTGACTTCAGGCCGAAACTATAACGATACTATTTTACAATCTTCAGTCAACCCTGCTGAAGGTTTTTTATTTGATATTTATGAGGAAATTATTTTTACTTGGCATAATCTGTCTGCTTTCTCACGCATTGCTGGCACAGGACAAGTTCACCTGGAACGGCTATATCAAAGACTCGCTTAGCGGAGAAACCCTGATTGGCGCTAACCTTGCTGTTCGCGCTGTGGGTAAAGGCATTATCAGCAATCAATACGGCTTTTTCTCCATCACGCTTTCAAAGGGAAGCTATAATATACTTTGCTCATTTGTAGGATACCAGGCCAAAGAGCTTACGATTGAGTTAGGCGAAAACATTCAACAGAATATACTGCTGGTGCCCAACTCATTCACACTTGGAAATGTTACGGTGGTTGGAAGAAAACGTGATAACAATGTGAAGAATGCGCAGATGGGAAAATTTGAACTGAGTGTCAATACGGCCAAAACATTACCTGCATTTTTAGGTGAGGTAGATATTTTAAAAACATTGCAGTTACTTCCGGGTATCCGTAATGGGGGTGAGGGTAATGCAGGGTTTTATGTGCGTGGTGGCGGCCCCGACCAGAACCTGATTTTATTAGACGATGCCGTAGTGTATAACACGGGCCACCTTTTTGGTTTTTTCTCTGTGTTTAATTCCGATGCGATCAAGAATGTGAGCCTTATCAAAGGTGGCATGCCTGCGCAGTATGGTGGCCGCTTATCTTCTGTGGTAGATATTGCTATGAAAGAAGGCAATGAGAACAAAACGCAGATAGATGCCGGTATCGGGCTCATAGCCTCGCGTTTTTCAATACAGGGCCCTTTAAAAAAGAATAAGGCATCGTACATGGTCTCTGCAAGGCGCACCTATATTGACGCACTAACCAAACCCTTCATCAGCAAAAGCAGTGAATACTATGGCTCCGGCTACTATTTTTATGATCTTAATGCAAAGATGAATTATAAATTTTCGGAGAATGACCGCTTATACCTGAGCGGCTATTTTGGAAGAGATAAATTCAATTTTAAGAATAGCAAACGTTCCTTCAATACTGAAATACCATGGGGTAATTCAACAGCTACCCTGCGCTGGAACCATATTTTTAACAGGAAACTGTTTGCCAATACAACATTGGTGTATAACGACTATAAATTTTCACTCGACGGCAAACAAAACAGTTTTCATATCAATCTGTCTTCCGGTATTAAAGACCTGACTGCAAAAACAGATGTAGATTTCTATCCTGTTCCGGAGCATAAATTAAAGTTCGGTGCCCTGTATACCTACCATACATTCCTGCCAAATATATTAACCGGCGATCAGGATAGTGTTGTGTTTAATCCGAATAACTCAACCAGGAAATTTGCCAGAGAATATGCCCTTTATTTTCAGGACGACTGGGAATTGACCGGTAAATTGAAATTGAATCTGGGGTTACGTTACAGCGTATTTCAGCAGGTAGGCAGATACGCTTATTTTAAGCGGGATGCCAATGGAAATAAAACAGACAGTACAGTGTATGGCCCGGGACAAACTGTAAAATCCTATGGTGGTTTTGAGCCAAGGGCCACACTTCGTTATTCACTTAGTGATAATGAATCCTTTAAAGCAGCTATCACCCGAAACCTTCAGTATATCCACCTTGTAACCAATGCAGGTTCTACATTGCCTACAGATTTATGGGTACCCAGCACTATCCGTGTGCAGCCTCAGATAAGCTGGCAGTATGCGTTGGGCTATTTCAGAAATTTTAAAGAAGGCATGTTTGAAACTTCGCTGGAAGCCTATTACAAAACCATGGAAAACCAGATCGAATACCGCGAAGGATATACTCCCTCCTTAAAAGATCCGGAAGAAGAATTTGTTTTTGGAAAGGGATGGAGTTATGGAACAGAACTGTTCATTAATAAAGTAAAAGGACGTTTAACCGGGTGGGTAGGTTATACACTTAGCTGGACATGGCGCGAATTTCCGGCACTGAACAACGGACTCAAATATCCGAGCCGTTACGATCGCCGGCATGATTTGTCGATAGTGGGCAGTTATGAACTGAATAAAAAATGGAAGCTCTCCTCCATCTTTGTTTACAGTACAGGAAATGCCACTTCACTGCCCGAACGTTTCTATTTTGTGAGTGGTGTGTTAACGCAGGAATATAGCCGTATCAATGCTTACAGGATGAAGTCGTACCACCGG
Organism: Sediminibacterium sp.; assembly: GCA_036758845.1. GTDB lineage: Bacteria > Bacteroidota > Bacteroidia > Chitinophagales > Chitinophagaceae > Sediminibacterium. The sequence goes on along the minus strand of DAIOVU010000079.1, from coordinate 4,717 downwards.
CTTGATATATCTGCCACCTATACGCCACAGCCTAAGAAAAACAGGAAATATACCAGCAACTGGGTATTCAGTATTTACAATCTTTATAGCAGGATGAACCCGTATTTCATTTATTACGATCAGGAAGGAAGTGCCGGTGCAGGTACTTTGAAGGTTACAGCCAAACAGGTTTCGTTATTCCCGATCATCCCGTCGGTGACATGGAATATCAAGTTGTAACAGCGTTTAATCTTTGGGTACATAATTAATGACCACCTTGGCATTCCGTTGTTCATTGGAAGCAAGGAATATCTCATAACGTTCTTTGGTGTTCCCGGCCCTTATCACCATCAATGCAGTATTGGGCGGGATATCGCCCAGATTCTCCGCAACCACAACTAATTCGTGGCGGTTATCAGATTTACTGCATTTGATCCTGAAGGTGATGGGCGTATAGCTTAATCTTCCGTTACTGATTACCTGCTCATTATTGTGGTAAACAGAAATAGTATCATTGTCAATGGTGCCGTTATCGTACAGATCCACTTCAATATCCTGCTCACTGGTGGTGATTACTTTTACAAGATTATTCTCACGCTCTAACAACACCCTGGGTATTGGTATCTTTTTGGAATTATTTTCTGTTTGCCGGGTTTGTCCCTCATCCATCTTTTTTGAATTCACTAAAGGTTCGGGTACCCGTGCTGGCACAACCGCAGCGTTCCTCTCGCTCTTAGTGGCTGGTTTATTTCTGGCTGTTACTTTTTCGGTCTGTTTTTTTACTATAGGTTGATTGTTTTTTGATGCACCCTGTTTAGGCTGCTGAGAAACAGGTGCCTGCTTTTGCGGATTCACTTTCGTGATCAGGTTGTCTTTTTTAACAGGCGGTACGGCAGGTACTTTAGATGCCGGTTGATTGCTTTTCTGTTGATTTGGTTTTGAGGCAAGGTTCGATCGGCTCTTGCTTTTAGCAGGGTCTATTGTTTTTTTCTTAACCAGAAAATCCTCTTTCTTAAAATCGGAAGTAGTAACCCGTTCCAGGTATACTTTGCCACTGCCGCAATCGCCCTTGTCTTTCACATTAATTGAAATAAAAGTTCCTTCCAGCACTTCCAGCTTGCCTATTTTGGTATAGTCAAGATAACAGGTCATCAGGCAAGGCTCCGTATTATCGGCTACTTTAAGATCAACCAGTTTATTCTCTTTGATGATCAGGTTTTTGGCGGATGGGTTATAAATGCCATTGATCTCGGCCTTGCCATAAAAAACAGTGGTTTTATAGGAATAAGTAACCCCTTTGATCCCGTTATTTGATTGCTGATCTACCTGAATTTCATATTTGTAATGTTCTTCCCTTACGCCATCCCGGTAAGTGCCGATAGATGAACTGAAATACCCCCGCCAGATTCCGGTAAGTTTCTGGGCATCTGCGGTAAAACTGAACAAAAAAAGAATGAAAAGGGTAAAATTCAATCTCATTTCACAAATCTACGGTGGCAATATAGTACCCCTTGATAAAGAACCGTTAAGGTTTGCCGTTAAATAGTCTGTTTCACTGGTTTTAGTCTGCTCCCGATTCTTTACTTTTGCATTCCTATAAAAAGGGTGATTTACAAGAACATGATCAATATTAGTTTTCCGGATGGAGCAGTTAGACAGTATGAACCCGGCAGTACTGCATTAGATATCGCCAAATCAATCAGTGAAGGATTGGCCAGAAAAGTGTTGGCAGCCAGTGTAAACGGCCAGGTATGGGATGCTACACGCCCCATTACCGCAGATGCTTCTTTAAAATTATTAACGTGGACAGATGCAGAAGGACAAAACACTTTCTGGCACTCTTCAGCTCACTTAATGGCTGAAGCGGTTGAAGCATTATACCCCGGTGTTAAGTTCTGGGTAGGGCCTGCACTGGATAAAGGGTTTTATTACGATATGGATCTGGGCGACAGGAAAATGACCGAAGAAGACCTGGTGATCCTTGAAAAGAAAATGAACGAACTGGCCAAACAGGGCAGTCAATATATCCGCAAAGAAATGCCTAAGGCTGAAGCGGTGGCTTATTTTGCTGAAAAAGGGGATGAATACAAACTGGACCTGTTACAGAACCTGAACGATGGAGAGATTACTTTCTACTCGCAGGGTGCATTCACTGACCTCTGCCGCGGGCCACATATTCCGGATACCGGGTTTATCAAAGCCATCAAACTCACCAGTATTTCCGGCGCCTACTGGAAAGGTGATGAGAAGAATAAAATGCTTACCCGTGTATATGGTGTAACCTTCCCTAATCAGAAAGAGCTGGATGAATATGTGCTGATGCTGGAAGAAGCCAAAAAACGCGATCACCGCAAACTGGGTAAAGAACTCAGCATTTTCACCATGGATGAAGATGTTGGCCCGGGCCTTATCTTATGGATGCCCAACGGCAGTATCATTATAGAAGAGCTGGAAAAATTGGCAAAAGAAACAGAGGAAGATGCTGGCTATAAACGAGTGGTTACTCCGCATATCGCCAAAGAAAATCTATATATCACCAGCGGTCACCTGCCTTACTACCAGGATAGCATGTTCCCGCCTATGGAACTGGATGGTAACAAGTATTACCTGAAAGCGATGAACTGCCCGCATCACCATAAAATATTTGATGCCGAACAAAAAAGCTATAAAGACCTGCCTTACCGTTTGGCCGAATATGGTACCTGTTACCGTTATGAACAAAGTGGTGAATTATTCGGACTGATGCGTGTGCGTTGCCTGCACATGAACGATGCGCATATCTATTGCACCAAAGAACAGTTTGCCCAGGAGTTTAAGGCGGTGAACGATATGTACCTTAAGTATTTTGAGATATTTGGCATTGATAAATACGTGATGCGACTGAGTTTGCACGAGCCTTCCAAGCTCGGACAGAAATACATTAACGAACCCGAATTATGGCTTGAAACAGAAGAAATGGTTCGCCAGGTATTGATAGAATCAGGAACACCTTTTGTAGAAGTACAGGATGAAGGCGCATTTTACGGACCCAAAATTGACGTACAGATATGGAGCGCCATTGGCCGCGAATTTACATTGGCTACCAACCAGGTAGATTTTGCGCAGGGTCGCCGTTTCAATCTTTCTTTTACCAATAAAGACAATGCACCGGAAGTGCCATTGATCATTCACCGTGCGCCATTGGGTACACATGAAAGGTTTATCGGGTTCCTGCTGGAGCATTATGCAGGTAAATTCCCTGTGTGGCTGGCACCTTTACAGGTTAAGATATTGCCGATCAGCGATAAATTCATGGAGTATGCCGAATCTGTTCGCAAACAACTGCGCAAAGCGGGTGTGCGGGTAGAGATCGACGACCGCCAGGAAAAGATTGGTAAAAAAATACGCGATACTGAGTTGCTGAGGGTACCTTACATGCTGGTGGTAGGAGAGAAAGAGATGAACGAAAACAAACTTTCCGTTCGCCGCCAGGGTAAAGGCGATCTGGGTACACAGGACCTGAGTACCTTTATCAGTAATATTACAGACGAAATTGAAAACCGTAAATCGGGCGAATAGTAGCAATATGCATATCTTTATCAATAAATCAATTATTCACTAAACAAGTTTTAATGGCATTACCACCAAGAGGGGGCGGAAGATTTAATCCCAGGTTTAACAGGCAACCGGAGCCTGAACATCGTATCAACGAAAGAGTCCGTGCATTACAGGTAAGATTAGTAGGCGATAACGTAACGGTTGGCGTTTACCCAACAGCAGAAGCGCTGAAAATTGCCAGGGAACAGGAACTGGACCTGGTAGAAATCTCTCCAACTGCAGATCCTCCCGTTTGTAAAGTCATCGATTACAAAAAATTCCTCTACGAAAAGAAGAAGAAGGAAAAGGAAATGAAAGCCAATTCCAAGCAAAGCGAGGTTAAAGAGATTCGCTTTACACCCGGAACTGACGATCATGATTTCAACTTCAAAGCAAAACACGCTGAAAACTTCCTGAAAGAAGGGAATAAAGTAAAAGCTTATGTGCAGTTTAAAGGACGTGCCATCATGTTCCAGGACCGCGGACAACTGCTTTTATTAAAATTTGCCGAAAGACTGGCCGAAGCCGGTACTTTAGAAAGTATGCCTAAACTGGAAGGCAAACGCATGTTTGCGATATTCACACCGAAGACCAGCAGCAAAAAGAAAGCTGTATCATAGTTTATAAATTAGTAGTTAGTAGTTAGTAATTAGTAATATTTACCATGTGTAAACATCTTAATTACTAATTATTAATTACTAATTACTAATTATCCCCCTTCTCTGCTTGAAATATAGCAAAACCTCCGTACTTTTGCAGCCCATTTTCCCGTAAGGCTCAACAAGTGTCCCGTCTGTTCGGGGCCGCCAGCAGGGTGTAATCTTTAAGAGATTATTTTATATGCCAAAGGTAAAAACAAACTCCAGCGCCAAGAAGCGCTTCAAGGTGACCGGTACCGGAGAAATCACCTTCCAAAAAGCTTTCAAACGTCACATCCTGACCAAGAAATCTAAAAAACGTAAAAGAGCTATGCGCCAGAAAGGTGTTGTTGGTTCTACCAACAAAGATTTCGTTTTACGTTTATTACGTTTAAAAGGATAATCCCGGTATTTCAACAGTCACCAATTCAATTACAAATCAGTTAGCTTTTTTATAACGGCTGACTTTAAAAAATTATAGTATGCCACGTTCAAAAAATGCAGTAGCATCAAGAGCCAGGAGA
>DAIOVU010000078.1:0-10374 GCA_036758845.1 Sediminibacterium sp. | reverse complement strand
CTGATCTCTAAATAAATAATTTGAAAATTTGAATATGTGGTAATTTGAAAATGCAGAAGCATGATTGAATTACCACATTTTTTTTTAGATCTTTCATTTTCAAACTCTCAAATTTTCAAATTCTTTTCATGAGCAGATTTACAGAACACAACTTCAAAGGGCAAAAAGCATTGATCCGCGTAGACTTCAATGTGCCGCTTAACGCAGAATTCAACATCACTGATGATACACGTATGCGTGCCACCATCCCAACCATCTCTAAAATTTTAGCCGATGGCGGTAGTGTCATTTTAATGAGTCACCTCGGCCGCCCAAAAGATGGTCCTACAGATAAATATTCATTAAAGCACCTCGTTAATCACCTCGTTAAATTATTAAACGGAGCCACTGTAAAATTTGCAGATGATTGTATTGGTGCATCAGCTTACGATAAAGCTGCTTCCCTGCAGCCCGGCGAAGTGTTACTGCTGGAAAATCTCCGTTTTTATAAAGAAGAAGAAAAAGGGGATGCCGCATTTGCAGAAAAACTAAGCAAACTCGGCGATGTATATGTGAACGATGCTTTTGGTACCGCACACCGCGCCCATGCCTCCACAGCTGTTATCGCACAATTCTTCCCCGGCGATAAAAAAATGTTCGGTACCGTAATGGATGGTGAAGTATCAAGTGCAGAAAAAGTAATGCATAAAAGTGAGAAGCCTTTTACTGCCATCATTGGCGGTGCCAAGGTGAGCGATAAAATACTCATCATCGAGAACCTGCTAGAAAGAGCAACCGATATCATCATCGGTGGTGGTATGGCATACACTTTTATGAAAGCACAGGGCGGCAGGATAGGCAGCTCTTTATGCGAGAATGATCGTTTGGATACAGCGATAGAATTACTTAAAAAAGCAGAAGCCAAAGGCGTATGCATTCATTTACCCGCCGATTCTGTGATTGCCGATAAGTTTGCTGCAGATGCCAATGTGTCTACAGCACCAAGCAATGATATTCCTGATGGCTGGATGGGGCTTGACATTGCAGAACATGCATGCGAGCAGTTTGCCAACGTTATCAAACGGTCCAAAACCATTTTATGGAACGGTCCGATGGGCGTATTCGAAATGGAAAAATTTCAACACGGCACAAAAATGATCGCAACAGCTATCGCGGAAGCTACACAGGCCGGTGCATTCTCGCTGGTAGGTGGTGGCGACAGTGTTGCAGCCGTTAACCAATTTGGGTATACAGATAAAGTTAGCTATGTATCCACCGGCGGTGGCGCCCTCCTCGAATATTTCGAAGGCAAGGTACTCCCCGGCATCGCCGCTATCAACGAATAAGATTTCTAAACTGCACAATTCAAAAATATCCCCTCCCATGCCCCGCATGGAGGGGTGACCAGCGAAGCGCAGTCGGGGTGGAGAGTCCGGGTGTAACACCGCCAAACCAACCAATTACCCCATAAAATACCTGATACCCGTCAAAATGCCATCCCCCGGGGATGGCATTCCTTTTGTAATATTTATCCCGGTTTTACTACAAACAAGTAAATTACACCTAAATAAAATTTGTATGAGCACAAAAAACATTGTCTTAATTGTTATTGTCGGCCTGATATTACTTTTGGGCGGCTGTGGTTGTAATAAATATAATAGCCTTGTAACTAACGATCAAAACGTAAAAACCGCCTGGAGTAATGTAGAAACAAATTATCAGCGTCGTACTGATCTGTATAGTAGCGTAATAAAGGTTATTGAAGGATCTGCCAATTTTGAAAAATCGACATTGACGGCTGTAATAAGTGCTAGAGCTAGCGCCACTCAGGTCAAAGTCGATATAAATGACCCTGCTTCATTGCAAAAGTATCAGGCTGCGCAGGGTCAGTTACAAAGTGCATTCGGCAGGTTGATGGCTGTAGCAGAAGCATATCCCAATCTAAAAACAACTGAAGCATTTCAGAAATTCCAAGATGATATTGGAGGGACTGAAAATAGAATAAATATTGCCCGTCGTGATTATAATGACGCGGTAAAGGCTTATAACCTTAATGTAAAGACTTTCCCAAATAATATTTTTGCTGGTTTGTTTGGATTTAAAGAAAAAGCCTACTATCAAGCCGATGCTGGTTCCGAAAAGAACCCCGATATTAAATTTAATATCAAATAATTTTCATGCTGGGATTATTCAAACGCAAGCCGGTCAATTACTTTTCCGAAGAAGAAAAGCAATTGATCGTGCATGCAATTGAGCAGGCTGAACACAGAACAAGTGGCGAACTGAGGATATATATTGAAAGTCGTTGCCGCAACAATGACCCTGTGTTACGCGCCAGAGAACTATTTCAGGAACTGAAAATGGATCAGACAGCTATCCGGAATGGAGTGTTGGTTTATTTGGCCATGAAAGACAGGAAGCTGGCTGTGTATGGCGATGAAGGCATACACCTGAAAGTGGGCGATGTTTTCTGGAATGCGTCTGTAAAAAATATGCTGGAACATTTCAACAAAAATAATTTTACAGCAGGCATTACACAGATCATCCATGAAATAGGTGAAGCATTGGCAACTCATTTTCCTTACGATGAAAAAGGAGATTCCAATGAACTCTCTGATGAGATCGTCTTTGGGAAGTAGCGGTCGGGACGCTAAAGCGGCCTGAACGCTAAAATTGCTAACGCTAACACCGGCTGAACATTAAAATTGCCAAAACCGAAAGCTCCCCAACGCTGATAAAAAGAACATCTCAAAATGCATAAAACCTATCTTCTATAGGAATGAAAACACCTTAATGAAAAAATTTCTTTTCATATTAGTTACCCTTTTTTCTATCGGCATGGTTGCTGCGCAAACTGTGCTGCCCAAACCCAATCCGCCAAGATTGGTGAATGATGCAGCCGGTGTTCTCTCACCAGACCAGGTAGAAACACTGGAACGTAAGCTGGTTGCGCTGGATGATAGTACCTCTAATCAGATCGCTGTTGTATTGATCAAAAGTATTGGCGATTATGCCATTGAAGATTATGCCGTAAAACTTTTTCGCGAATGGGGTATCGGTAACAAAAAAACAAATAATGGTATCCTCATCATAGCCGCTATCAATGATCGTAAAATGCGGATCGAAATAGGCTACGGTCTCGAAGGTGCCATTCCCGATGTTACTGCCGCCAGCATTTACCGGAACGAAATGGTTCCGGAATTCAGAAAACAGAATTATTACAAGGGTATAGATAATGCGATCAACGCATTATCCCAGGCTGCTGTTGGAGAATACAAAATAAAAAAAGAAAGAAAAGGAAATAACGGATCGGGTGGTAGATCTATCATCACTTTTATCATCATCATTTTTGTAATTATAATGATTTTGGGCCGAAGCGGAAGAGGCGGTGGTGGTGGCCGCGGTGGATTAGGTAATATCGCAGAAGCTGTCATATTATCATCATTGCTCAACAGTGGTCGCGGAAGTGGCGGTGGTGGATGGGGTGGCGGCGATAGCGGTGGTGGATTTGGTGGCTTTGGAGGTGGTAGCTCCGGAGGTGGTGGCGCCGGCGGAAGTTGGTAAAGACCTGTTAGTCCGTAAATGAATTGTATTTAATTTTTCAAATAAACTTTAATGAAGAAAGTAAACATCGCGCTTATCATGCTTGCATTGGGTGGAACGCTATCTGCACAAAGCATTAAACTGCCCGCAGGAAAAAAAATGTCGGTAACTATTGAAAGCAAGCTGGAAAGTTCTACCACTATTATGGGTAACCAGATGGATATTGAAAATACCACGTCTAATTTTGCCGACTATGAAGTAAAAGCAGTGAGTGATACCGGTTATACCATGAATATGGTTTTAAAACGTATTAAAGCGTCATTATCTATGTCGGGACAGGAACAGTCATTTGACTCTGACGATGATGCAGCCCGTAACAATCCGCAATTGGCCGAGTTGTTCAACATGATTAATAAACCAAATGAAGTTGTAGTTGGTGCGCATGGAGCCTCTGTTAAAGGCGAAATGGGTACAAAAGCCATTCAAACAGGAATTCCCGTAAATGAGAACGATCAGGCAAAATTTATACTGATGCAAAACGAGTTAATAAAACTGGCACAGGGAAATCAATGGATTGATTCAACCCTTTCGGAAGGTAACCGGATAGTTAATGAATACACCATCAGTAAAACGGATGACCAGACTGCCGAAGTACTGGTTAAGACAACGATGCAGGTAAACAATACACTTAAGCAGTTTGGAATGGATGTGAAACAATCCTTGCATGGAACCGTAAATTCAAAAAGATTATATAACAAATCAACCGGCCAGTTAATCAAAGAAGCCAGCGAACTGGCCATCAGCGGCACGATGGATATGATGGGGCAATCTGCACCAATGAGCATTAAAGGAGCAATAACAACAACAGTAAACTAATGTTATGTTAATCGTGAGTTGTCAGTGGTGAGTGGTGAGTAAGTTAACTGGTTATCTGAGGTTAGCAATAGTCACAACTCAGTACCCATAAATTAGTGACAGATTAAGCTTAACATAACACGATCATACATTTTTATCTTCCCAACATCAACCAAAAAAGCCATCCTGTTTATTCAGGATGGCTTTTTCATTCGGGGGGAGTGGTTGTGCCGGCCAACCGTGATTGTGTCCCCTATCGCGCCGTGAGCGCCGCGGGTGCCGTGATTGTGTCCTCACAATCACCATGAACCACAACCACAATATCTCAGCAATTATTTTTCTCTTCCTGCAGTTTCGATTTCACATAATCCGCCATTTCTTTCCCACCGGCTTTTGCCCACACCGCCGCATCGTGAGCGCCGTGATTGTGTCCATATCGCGCCATGATTGTGTCCGCATCACGCCATGAGTGCCGTGATTGTGTCCGCACAATCACAACAATAATCAAAACTCATTTTTTCTCTTCCTGCAGTTTTGATTTCACATAATCCGCCATTTCTTTCGCACCCGCTGCTTCTTTTTTATCTGCCAGCCCTTTCAGTGCCATCCCATTAATAAAAGGATCCGTTTGTGGTCTGAAAGATTGCGGAATCTCATCCCTGAACTTCACGATCATATCCACACCCTTCTTGAAATTGGCCATATTGGTCACAGTAGCAAGAAACTGTACAAATGAATTAAGTGCAGGAAACTTAGCCTGCGAAAGAGGGGTCTTTTCAAAATTGTCGGCAACAAAATCAAAAGATGATTCATCTCCGTATTTAATGATTACATTGGTAATAGCGGCAATCAAACGGCCTTTATTCACTTCTTTCGATAAGGCATTGGCTATTGCATACGCTTTCTTTCCATCCAATGCGGCAAGTGCATCCAGCGCGGCGCCTGCAACAGAATAAGAAGAATCAGTTGTGGCTTTAGCAAAAAAGTCTTTATAACCGTCGTTTTTCAGTTTGGCCAATGCATCAATGGCTGCAGTTCTCACTAATGGATGCTTATCGGTTTTGGCCATTGCTTCCAGTTTGCTGATAGTGGCAGAATCCAGCTTGGCAATGCCAAAATTATTGATGGCCCTGATCCGTATTCTGAAATAAGGATCACTTAAAGCTTTTACCAATAAATGATAGGCAGCCGGTTCGCTGATGTTTTTGGCAGCCGATTCAAGTGCTTCTCTTCTGTCGAGGTATTTTCCTGCATAGTTGTATTGATGAATAAACTCCGGCAATGTTTTATCATCTTTTTTCTCAGCCAGAAGAATTTTGTCTGCATCCACATTGATCAGGTCAGGTTTAGACGAAACAGGGAATGAGAAGGTATCTGCTTTATTCTCTGCCCATACAGTATATCTTTTTTTGGCGCTGCCATGATATATATCAATAGCTACAGGCAGTTTAAATAATTTATCTCCCGATTGTGTTTGCTTGATATAAACCTGTGAAGTTTGGGTACTGGCATCATATCCATAGCTGATCTCCAGTTTGGGATGGCCGTTACCAAAATACCACTGATTAAAGAACCAGTTCAGGTCTTTACCCGTAACTTCTTCAAAAGCCAAACGTAACTTATGTGCACTGCCATTACCAAATTTATTGGTGGTAAGATATTTGTTCAGCGATTTGAAGAAAGCTTCATCTCCCACAAAATTCCGCAGCATATGTAAAATGCGTCCACCTTTCTGGTAGCTTACCAGGTCAAACATATCTTCTTTATCGCGATAGTAAAAACGTACCAGGTCCTTACTTCTGCTCGTAGCGCTGTTCATATAATTTTGCATCTCGCTGAAGTTTTCAAAACCGGCATCATCAGCGCCATACTTGTATTCCAGCCATAATAACTGACTGTAATCGGCAAAACTTTCATTTACAGTTAAGTTGCTCCAGCTTTCAGCAGTAACAAGATCGCCAAACCATTGGTGAAATAATTCATGCGCAACGGTACCTTCCCAGCTATTGCCGTCAACCAGCTCACGCGCATTTTGCTGAGCGCTTTCCTGGTGCAGGGTAGCGGTAGTGTTCTCCATAGCACCGCTTACATAGTCGCGGCCTACAATCTGGCTGTATTTTACCCATGGATAGTCGATACCGGTAACTTTCTCCGAAAAGAATTTGATCATTTCAGGGGTATAGCCAAAAATCTTGCGGGCTACTTTTTCGTAGGCTTTCTCTACATAATAATTTACTTCCTTGCCTTTATAACTGTCTTTTACCACTGCAAAATCACCTACGCCAATAAAGAACAGGTACGGAGAATGAGGTAATTCCATTACCCATGTATCAGTCCGTGTACCATCTGCATTCTTTTTTTGTGTTGTCAGTTTACCGTTCGAAAGCGTAACATATTTATCAGGAACAGTAAGTGAAAACTCGTTTGTGGTTTTCTGATTGGTCTTATCAATAGTTGGGATCCATACAGAAGTAGCTTCTGTTTCACCCTGTGTCCATATCTGTGTAGGTTTGTTTTTGTCTTCTCCTTTCGGATTGATAAAGTATAAACCTTTGGCATCAGATATGGCGGCACTTCCCTCAGACTGGAATTCATCCGGCTTGGCGGTATAGTCAATAAACACAACATATCTTTCATCGCGTTTATAGGTCTTGTCCAGCCTGATGTTCAGGAAAAGGCTGTCGTAGCTGTATTTCAAAGGGATGTTCTTTCCAGCTTTCACAATCTCCACTTTGTTAATGTTCATTCCCTTTGCGTCTAATTGCAGAGAATCGGTTGCATAGAAATGAGGTTTCAGTGTGATCCACACTTTCCCATTCAGGTAAGATTTACTGTAGTCAAACTTTGCATCAAGTTTTGTATGCACCAGGTCATTAACCTTGGTAGGAGTGGCGCGGTATACTTTTTTCCACCCATCACCACCGGTTGGTTGCTGTGCACCTGCATAGGTTACTGCGCAAACAGCAAATAAGAATAATAGTTTCTTCATGAATTCTTTTTTATGAGAACTAAAGATAGATACCCTTATTTATTGATCAGCCGGATTTTTTTGAAAGGAAAAATAAACAGACCCAAAAGAGCAACGATCTGTGAGAAACGGTTATTTAAGTAGATTTGTCAAAACAACAGCTAAATGCCTGCATCAAAATACATAAGACTCACCTCCTGGATCATATTATTCTTTTGGATTATCGGCTCTGCAAAAGCACAGCCATCTACCTTTATACATATCCAGTCTGAAAACAATAAAGCGTATTATGTTACCTGGAATAACAATACCTATCAGTCAACCAATACAGGCTATCTCGTTATCACCCAGGTAAAACCGGGCGATCATAACCTGGTTGTTGGTTTCCCCGGAAATGGACCTGAAGAATATCACTTTACCTGCACTGTTACCGATAAACCACGTGGCTTCTCATTGAAACAGGCAATAGATAATAGCTGGAGTTTATTTGATATGGTAAGTTTTGCAGTAACAACAGGCATAAGCAAACCAAAGCAGGTTAAAACAGAAACTGTTATTGATGAGGTATTGGAAGAGGTTAATAAGCCGGTACCCGCTATCGATTCTGCGGCTAAAGCTATTCCGGCACCAGTTGTGGTGAAAAAGCAGGGGGCTCCTAACGAGAAGGCTGCTGAGAAAACCCCTCTTGTCTCTGCTATTCAAAAGATCTTCGACAAGTCAGGTCCTTCCGGCATAGACCAGGTATATATTGTTGTGGGCAAAAGCAAAACAGATACAATTGCCCTTTTCATACCGGCTTTGCAGCAGGATGCACCAAAACCATCAGCGGCTAACCGGCGTGTAGCAGATAAAAACGAATCATCAGATCCACTGGCAAGAGAATTAATAGCAGCCATATTACCCTTTACCCGCCCAAACTTATTGTCTAAATAAAATCCTATGTCGCGCTATTTCCTGGAACTTACCTATAAAGGCACAGCCTATAGCGGCTTCCAGGTACAGGATAATGCCAATACCATACAGTCGGAGGTACAAAGGGCCTTACAGGTTTTATTCAGAATTCCGTTTCAGTTAACAGGTTCTTCCAGAACAGACGCGGGGGTACATGCCTGGCAGAATTATTTTCATTTCGATTCAGACCTGGTCATCAATAATAAAAGCGTTTACAACCTGAATGCCCTGCTTCCCGGTGATATCAGTATAAAAGGCATATATCCTGTTCCGGATGGGGCTCATTGCCGCTTTGATGCCATAGCACGTGAGTATAAGTACTTCATTTACAGGCAGAAAAACCCATTTATGGCTGATCGGGGCTGGATGTATCCTTATCCCATCAACATAAAAATGCTGCATGAATCAGCCCGGATTCTGATGGAATACACTGATTTCACCAGTTTTTCCAAGCGAAATACGCAGGTAAAAACATTTCTGTGCAACATAGAACAGTCAGAATGGAGTTGCCAGGAAGGCTCAGGCCTGGTTTACCAGGTAAAATCCAACAGATTCCTGAGGGGAATGGTAAGGGGATTGGTAGGCACCATGCTAAAAGTGGCCCGGGAGCAATTGAGTATGCAGGATTTCCGCAACCTTATCGAGGCAAAGAATTGTACACAAGCCGATTTTTCCACACCGCCGCAGGGTTTATTTCTCAATCGTGTTTTGTATAACGATACGTTAAAGCCTTTTCTTCAGGCCGATGAGTGATAAACACGTTACTGCCTTTGTATAAGTTGGGTTGAGGGAATCAGTATAATTAAACAATCTGAATGAATGGGGAAGGCGTGTTTGGATGCTTAGATCAATCTTCCGGCAATTATTTTATTCGCTGTAACCCTTACCAGTAATGGATTCTGAAGATCAGTACTAAATTAATTTCGAAAAATATTTGGATAAAAGAAATAGCGGGTTATCTTTGCAACCCGCTTTTACAAAAAGAGGATGTTCTTTGCAGGTTCAGCAAATCAATGGCAGATAAAAATTTACCTCTTTTTTGAAGAAAAATTTGGTAGATAAAATAACAGTCTTATCTTCGCCGCCCGTTCAACAAAACGGTAGTTCTCTGAAGAAGAAATAAGGGTTTTAACCAAAAGAAAATTTGAAGAAAATTCGAATAAAATTTGGTGCAGAAAAAAAGCTCTTTATCTTTGCAGCCCGTTTAAAAAACGGTAGTTCTTAAATGATTTATTTCGGTCAAAAAAGTTTGAAATTTCTTCAAATAATTTTGGTCATAAAAATAAAGGCTCTTACCTTTGCAACCCCAACAAAAAGGGTGGCTTAGTAAAGCCAAAAGATCTTTGAAAGTTTGGAAGCAACAGCAGCATAAAACTAGATTTGAATTTAGATTTTATGGTAAGGTTACAGCATCAAAAAATAACAACATACCGATTGTTAATTTCAATTTTATTGAGAGTAATAGTCAGGTTCAAACAACATTTACAATGGAGAGTTTGATCTTGGCTCAGGATGAACGCTAGCGGCAGGCTTAATACATGCAAGTCGTGGGGCAGCGCAGGTAGCAATACTGGGCGGCGACCGGCAAACGGGTGCGGAACACGTACACAACCTTCCTTCAAGTGGGGAATAGCCCAGAGAAATTTGGATTAATACCCCGTAACATAACGATGTGGCATCACATTGTTATTATAGCTTCGGCGCTTGTTGATGGGTGTGCGGCTGATTAGATAGTTGGCGGGGTAACGGCCCACCAAGTCTACGATCAGTAGCTGATGTGAGAGCATGATCAGCCACACGGGCACTGAGACACGGGCCCGACTCCTACGGGAGGCAGCAGTAAGGAATATTGGTCAATGGACGCAAGTCTGAACCAGCCATGCCGCGTGAAGGATTAAGGTCCTCTGGATTGTAAACTTCTTTTATCTGGGACGAAAAAAGGCGATTCTTCGTCACTTGACGGTACCAGATGAATAAGCACCGGCTAACTCCGTGCCAGCAGCCGCGGTAATACGGAGGGTGCAAGCGTTAATCGGAATTACTGGGCGTAAAGCGTGCGTAGGCGGTTCGTTAAGTCA
>DAIOVU010000077.1:0-11368 GCA_036758845.1 Sediminibacterium sp. | reverse complement strand
TTAACTGTTGCATACAAATTCATTTTGTAGTCAACTTTTTTCAGGACGAGACATACAAAACAAAAGCCCCGATAGACATCGGGGCCGCTTTCTATATAATGCACATGAGAAAAAAACAATTTTCTGATTCCAAAGATGCTACTGAAAATGTTTGCTCCAAAAGATATTGGGATGAATGGCGTTAATGAAATGTTAGTGTAACCAACCTGCATTTTTTATGCAGGCTGGCTATGCTTTCGATGATTATTGACTGTCGCCGGTTTTTACACGACTGGCTTCTTCATTGGCACCACCTCTCTTCCTTTGCGTATTTCCAACTTTACCTTTGCTGAAACGGTAAGTGAAAGAAATATTCACCACCCTCGAGTCACCAAACTGCTGAAACTTGCCATCCACATTACCATACTTAAGATCTCCTTTTATTTTCTGACTCAGCAATACATCGCGCACATTGATCCTCACAGATCCTTTATTGTTCAGCACCTGTTTGCTGATACCCAGATTCAGCATACCAAATGCTTTGATCCTGAAAACACCTTCCACACCTTCTGTTCTGCCAAAGCCACTCACTTCGGCGCCCCAGCCTTTTTTAAATTTGAATTGCTCCATTACATTCACCATACCGGTAGTAGCTCCAATGGTTACCGCATCCCCATTCACAATTCCTTTGAACTCATTGTTGTAAACATTTGCATAAATATTACTTGTCCACCATTTGGTAACCGGGAAAAATGCATTCATTGAAATACCGAACTGACGCTGGTTGGCAATATTGGTCTGCTTGATATAGCTTTCATTTTTGGCGGTATTCTGTTCCAACACCTGTTGAATAATATCTGTTGTTTTGGTATAATTCAACGTAGTGGTCAGAAAATTATTATAGGTATGGGTGAGCTCGATATTATGACTGATCTGTGGTTGCAGATTCGGGTTTCCCTCTTCATAAGTGTACCTGTCTAAAAATGTTACAAATGGGTTCAGGCTTTGATAATCAGGCCTGCTAACCCTTCTGCCGTAATTCAACACATAGGTATTTTTTGGGTTGGCCTGGTATTGAATATACATGGTTGGAAATAACTGAACATAATCTCTCTTAAATACAATACCCGTAGTAACCTGATCGCCATTGGAATGAGTATGCTCCAGGCGAAGACCCAACTGTGCACTTAATTTTTTACCAATCGGGCGACTGAAATTCACATAAGCAGCATTGATATTTTCATTGTAAACAAAATGATTGCTTCTGCCAAAATCGTGTATTACCGCATTATTCTTAAGACTGTCGTAAGAAGCATTGTTATCTGTTTTTACAAAACTTGATTTGAGGCCGGCTTCAAACTTCGCCCCGTTTTTTAATGGCTTGAGGTAATCAATTTTTGCACTGTAAATAGATATTTCCTGTGGCAGATTACCTGTTAATGTATCCGGGCTGGCACCAATTAACGGCAATCCATTAGGACCAAAATAAGCATTGGTAACCATTTGAGTGTTTGCTGAACTGTATTTGATATAATCCAGATCGGCAGTAATTTCACCGCCAACAGTATCGGTTAAATGACGAAAATTAAAATTGGTGCTGAAATTCTTCCATGTATCATGGTTATCAGATGTTGCACGGGTTTGGCTCTGTAATACGTAATCAGGATCTGAGATATTGATGTCTCCCCTGCTGCCAAAATCCTGAATACTATTAGTACCATTGAATACTACACCAAGTGTTGTTTTTTTAGAAACAAAATAATCAAGTCCGATTTTTCCGCTAAGTGGTTTGTCATTATTGCGCAGGTTATTTACCTGATCAAAATTCGACTTCACCAGTTTGGTAGAAGACTCAATAAATTTCCGTTGGATGGCTAATTTCTGAAAACGTTCGCGGTAAGCATAACTTACATTGCCAAACAGATTGATCTTACCTGTTCTGTAATTCATATTGGCACTGGCATTTGCTTTAGGATATACACCCTGTCCGTAACCCGCAGTAACACTTCCGTTATAACCAACCTGTTTGTTCTTTTTTGTTTTGATATTGATGATACCCGAATTACCCGCTGCATCATATTTAGCAGGCGGGTTTGTCATGATCTCTACCTGGTCCAGTTGATTACTCTGCATGTTTCTAAGCATATTGGCAAGGTCCTGGCCTGAGAGATAGGTAGGCCTTCCATCTATAAATACCTGTACGCCCTGTTTTCCTTTTAAGCTGATATTTCCATCCTTATCTACAGACACCCCGGGCGATTTTTCCAATACATCCAGCGCACTGGTTCCCTGGTTGGTTACTGAGGCTTCTACATTTAAAACCGTACGATCAATCTTTTGTTCGATCAATGGCTTTTGAGAAACTACCGTTACACCACCAAGCTCTTTACTCGTCGGTTTCAATTCGATATTTTTTACAGTATAGTTTGTATTAGTTGATGATATTTCAAAAACACTGCTATAATATTTCGAATGCCCTATCGCCTGCACCGCTAACAGGTACTGCCCCTGTTTTACATTATCAATTTCGAACTGGCCCGATTTATCAGATACCGCCAGTTTTACAACAGCCGAATCTTTGGCACGCAGTAAACCAACAGAAGCAGATTCGACCGTTTTTTGTGTTGCGGTAATTGTTCCATTCACTTTCCCGCTTGCGGCAGTTTGAGCATGACTAACAGTGGAAAAGGATATAACCCCCAAAGCTGTCAGCATGGATAACATTTTTTTCATTTTCTTAAATTTATAAATGATTTATTTAGTTCTTGTTCTTACTAATTACAGGTCAAAACTATGTACTGTGTTTTGCATAGTACATAGTTTTGTATCCAACGGTAAAAACTGAGGATAAATGGCGACTATCCCTGAGCTAATGCAGCGCAGAAGGGAAAATGAGAAGATATTTTGAGCCTAACTCAATGAATATCAATAAAAAAGGAGTCTAAACAGATTTAGACTCCTTTAAAATAGATAAAATTATTATATATATTATTCGCTAATTTGACTACCGGAGAACCATTTTTTTGCTCTTACAACGAGCAGTATTCCTGCCAAAACCAATAAAAGAGAGATAATCTCGGCCTGTGTAGGCTTAAAAGGCAGTAACTCATATTTGGTATTTACCCTGATTTTTTCGATAAAAAATCTTTCTATCCCGTTAAAAATGAGGTATATCCCGAATAGCTGGCCCGCAATTTTGATGCGTTTGCGCAGCACCCATAGAACAAAAAACAGTATCAGGCAAACAACTATCTCGTAAAAAGGAGTTGGGTAAACAGGCATAGGTAATTGATTGCAATACTGCCCGGCGCATCCGGGAATGGCTACACCTTCTCCAATAACATTATGCGGATATTGATAGGCCCAGATCCAATTGGGCAGCCAACTAAACGGTTTGGGATGAAGGTTCACAATTCCCCAGTCGCCATCACCGCTAACCTGGCAACCTATTCTTCCCAACGCATAGGCCAGCATCATGGTAGGAGCCATCGCATCACACAAATGAACCACTTTAATTTTTTTGCTGCGGGCGTATAAAATAATTGCAATACCGGCACAGATTAATCCGCCATAAAAAGTCAGCCCGCTAAATGCGATCAATGATCCAACAGGATCTTTTACAAAATCATTCCAGTTCTCAAGGTTATGAAAAATTTTGGCGCCAATAAAACCAAACAATGCAGCATAGATCACAATATCTCCTACCCTGTCCTGTGGCCAGATGCGGATCGTTCTTGTTTCAGGCTTATCTAATTTCTGTTTGTTTTTTTCCCACCATTTCAATCCGCCAAAAACCAGTCCCAGCAATACGCCTGTTACAAGACTTCCTTTGCCTGAAAGAATAAAAGCCTGCGGATCGTTCAATGCATCCGGCACTGTAAAAGCGCCAATAATTTTATATCCAAAAACGAAACCCAGTAAAAAGTTGAGTAATAGTTCTTTGATACCTGCAGGTGCACCAATCGTGATCGTTTCTTCTGTATGCACAAATAAACCCTGCTGTTGTTTTCTTCTGAGCTCTATTGTTAATATCCATGCTGAGATGATAAATGAAAGCGCCACAAAAAAGCCAAATGAATTTACCAGTTTCAATCCTGATAATTCAATACCAAAAATATCTTTGAAAGCGTAGTACAGATTAGGATACATGTGTTACAAGATCTAAGATTAAACTATAGAATGGTGCAATGTTACTCAGAATTCATGATACTATCATGATATACGTATCGATTGACTTCCTGTCTATAAAAAAGCAAGGCCCCACATAAAGTGGAGCCTGTACTTACTAACCCATCTATGAACAAAACTATGTAAAATCTAATTACAGAACTCATCAAAAACAGAAATCAGGTGCTGGGCGATCACCTGGGCCGGTCGACCCTCGATCTGGTGGCGTTCTACCATGCTTACCAACTGGCCATCCTTGAATAAGGCAATGGCAGGTGATGATGGCGGATAAGGGAGCATATGGTGCCTTACCTGGTTAACTGCTTCAATATCAAACCCTGCAAAGCTGGTAGTAAGCCTGTCGGGGCGTTTGGCGGCATTCTGAACAGCCATTAATACGCCAGGCCTGCAGGCGCCGGCCGCACAACCACATACTGAATTGATCACCACCAGGGTGGTTCCCTCCAGTTTCAGGGTATCATCTACCTCTTGCGCTGAAACCATCTCATCAAAACCGCTGTCTGTCAGCTCGGCCTTCATCGGTAATACTATTTCTGCTGGATACATATGCTTATCTCCTCTTTTTTGATTAGAACACAAAAATACAGCAAAAGTTCAAACATCGAAAGTTTGCAAAGAAACGGACATGATGGCACACAAATTGCACATAGCATGTCATAATGACCATAAAATATTCAAAAAACAGGCCATTTTGTAAGTGAATTTACCATTTTCCGGCATGGTATATCCTTTGCGCATCATATTCTGTAATTAAATCAAAAACCAAAAAACATACACTATGACTTTCGTAAAAAACAGCCCGGTATATATGGGCAATGTATTTGATGAACTGTTTAAACAATTCCCTTCAAGCTGGGGTAAGGATGTACAGAATAATGATAGTAGCATTCCGGCAAATATTCATGAATCTAAAGATGGTTATCATGTAGAACTGAATGCTCCGGGCCGCAACAAAGAAGATTTTAAAATCAACCTGGAAGATGGCCTCTTAACCATCAGTTTTGAGAAGAAAGAAGAAACTGAGAATGTTGAATACAAAACCATCCGCAAAGAGTTTGGTGTACGCAGCTTCAAAAGAAGTTTCAGCCTGGACAACAAGATCAATACAGCCGGTATTCTTGCTAAATATGATAACGGCATCTTAAAGATTTACCTGCCTAAAAAAGAAGAAGTGGTGGTAAATCCGCAACAGATCACTATTCAATAAAAAAGGTTTCTTCATAAACGCTCGTCCGAAAGGACGGTAAGCAGTTAGTTTTGGTTACGCCCTGTATTTTTATACGGGGCTTTTTTTATAAATTATGCAGGCGGCAGGTAATATTTTACTGCAAATGGCTACCTATGCATAAATGATCATTATGCGGAAATTTTTGTGTTTTCTGTTTGTATTTTTTTTAACAGGAACGGCCATGACTGCCGTGGCACAAAAAAGTTCTTTATTGTGGAAAATAAGCGGGAACGGACTGAAACAACCGTCGCATATTTTCGGCACATTTCATATCATGTGCAAGGATGATTTTATTTTTTCTGCTATCCTCAAAAAAAAGATCAGTACATCCAAACAATTTTACGGCGAGATAGATATGGATGATCCCGGTCTCCAGACCAACCTGCTGATGAAAATGATGTCGGAAAAAACAATTCAATCGCAAATGAGCGGGGCAGATTTTAAAGCGATGAATGAGCAGTTTCAAAAAATTACCGGATTGCCTTTAACCTCCTTTAATCATTTCAAGCCCTTTATGTGCCTGAGTGCTTTGGCCATTAACAGCATAAGCTGCAAGGATAAGATACAACCGGAAACGGAGTTTACCCAACTGGCCAAAGAGAATAAGATCCCTATGCTTGGCCTGGAAACGGTTACCGATCAATTAAATGCCATTGACAGGGAGCCGTTAGATTCGCAGATCAATTCTCTGAAAAAAGCTGTGCTGAATTTTGACAGTGTAAGGAATGTGATGCTGCAACTGATTGATGTGTACAAACTGAGAGATATTGATTCATTATACGCTTTTATGAAATCAACAGGTGCTACAGATGATTTTGAAACAGCCATGCTGGATGAACGAAATAAGAAATGGATACCGGTTATGCGTAAGGCAATGGCTGAAAAACCTTCTTTCTTTGCAGTTGGTGCAGGACATTTGGGCGGATCAGCCGGCGTTATCAGTTTATTACAAAAACAGGGTTATACACTAACACCGGTAAAGTACTAATTTAGTTGTATGCCCTCAGAAAAGGAATTTATATCATTACTGAACCAGCACCAGCGAATCATATACAAGGTTTGTAACCTGTATATGGATCTGCATTCCGACAGGGAAGATCTTTTCCAGGAGATCACTTTGCAGGCATGGAAAGCGTATGGCAGCTTCAGGGGCGACGCTAAATTTTCAACCTGGTTATACCGGGTGGCATTGAATACAGCGATCACTTTTTTTAGAAAAGAAAAAAAGAAACCTGAAACTTACCTGTCTGATAGTTTACCGGAACAGGCTGATGTAATTGATAACCGCGAAGAAGAACAGGTAAAAGCAATGTACGCTGCCATTGGAGATCTTTCAAAAATTGATAAAGCAATTGTGATGCTATACCTGGAAGATTACAGTTACCAGGAGATTGGCGAGATGATGGGCATTACTGCAAATAATGTAGCTGTAAAAATGAGCCGCATCAAAACCAAACTGAAAGAGGAAACACAAAAACAACTGGCCACTAATTAACGAAGGTAATTATGGAATTAGACGAACTGAAATCATTACTCAATCATAAACTGTCTACCGACCATACCGGCAGATCAGAGAAGGATATTGCTGCCCTGCTAACAAAAAAAACAGTATCAGTAACAGACAAACTGAAGCGGAGCCTTTGGATTGAGATTGCCTGTTGCCTGCTGGTGATTGTTATCTTTGGCTATTGGGGCCTTTTTGGAGCAAATCATTCCTTCAGAATATATTTCTCTGTTTTTGCAGTACTGTCGATTGGCTTCCTTGGCATCATTATTTATTTACTCCGCCGCACAACAAGGCTGAGTGCTACTACCCTTCCGGTTAAGCATAACCTGCAAACCATTGTAAACATCATTGAAGAATTTACGAAACGTTATTTCCAGTTTACGATGGCATTGATCCCGGTATGTTTCATTTTCGCTTTTGTATTGGGATATAACGATCCGGAACATATTCCTTCGGCCGACAGGTTTGCCAAAAGTTATTTTTCTGCTTTATGGCAGGTGGTTGTTTTTGCCATAGCTTATATGCTGTTGCTCACTGTAGGGCTGTATTATTTTACCAAATGGTACCTCAAAAAATTATACAGCCGTTATGTTGCCCAATTAAAAGAGTGTATTGCTGAACTATCGGGCGAATAATTTATTCGCAGCCCTGTTTGCGGCGGGTGTCTATGAGGTATTGAATTTCCCATTTCCCGTTCTGGCGTACTAATTGAAATGAGTTAACTCCGCAATGACTGAACTGCCCGTTAAAATAGAATTTGTACGGAGTCCATGCTGTTGCAAGTGGACCATCTGCTTTCACTATATCAAAAACAATCCGCTCATCGGCTGCGTTCTTAGGCATTGACCCAATGATCTTTGCAAAATCTGCAACATTTTCATTTTTGATAATTGTGCCACCGGTTTTATCACGGGCAATGGTTTGCATAATGGCGCTGCCGGAAAAACAATTCATCACTGCTGCAGAATCACTGTTCTTCATAGCAGCAAAAAGATTCCCGATGGATATTTTCACTGAGTCAACTGCTGTTTGAGAAAAGACCTTACCACTGCAGAACATCAATAAACCAGCAAGGAGCATCAACTTGTACATGACAGATATTTGAATAAATGTAGGATAGAAAATCCAAAACACGCGCAGTCGGCATTCAACGGTTGGTTCATTTTTATGCCTCCTATCGGCCGTCAGCAGGCATAAAAATATTTTTAGCTGCAGAAAATTCTGTAATTGATACATTTATGCAGCAAACAAAACATAAACAGGTTAGCTAATATCAGTTGTTATGGATTGGATAAAGACCATCCTCATCATTTCTCTCCTTATTGTGTTTTATTCATTGATAGGTTATGGCATCCTGCTTTACCTGTTGGTGATGATAAAACAGATATTACACCCTGTAAAAACAACAGCATCAGCGCAATATGAGCCGCCCGTTACACTGGTGATTCCTTGCTTTAATGAAGCGGATATTATGGAAAAAAAACTCTCTAATTGCCGTGCATTGGAATATCCTTCTGATAAACTATCAATTATTTTTATTACAGACGGTTCTACTGATCAGTTTGCTGAAGTATTGCAAAAATATCCGGATATCCGTTTGCTGCATAAAGATCATCGGGTAGGAAAAACAGCAGCGGAGAACAGGGCCATGTTATTTGTTACAACACCTGTTGTCATTTTTTCGGATGCCAATACAATACTGAATTCCGGCGCGATAAGAAATCTTGTCAAACATTTTGCTAACCCGCAAGTTGGCTGTGTTTCAGGAGAAAAAAGAATTTTTACAGAAACTGCAGACAGTGCAAGTGCCGCCGGTGAAAGCATTTATTGGAGATATGAGTCCTTTTTGAAAAAAATGGATTCTGCATTAAACAGTGCGGTAGGCGCAGCGGGCGAGTTAGTTGCATTTCGTTCATCACTATACAAAAATCTTCCTGAAGATACTTTACTGGATGATTTTATGCAATCAATGCAGATAGCTGCCAAAGGCTATAAGATTGTATATGAGCCGGAAGCTTTTGCTACAGAACAGGCATCTGCAAACATAAAAGAAGAACTTAAAAGAAAAATCAGGATATCCGCCGGCAACTGGCAGGCAATACAAAGATTATCCGGCAGTTTACATTTCTACAAAACACCATTGCTGTACTTTCAGTATGTTTCTCATAAAGTATTAAGGTGGAGTGTCACGCCTTTTTTATTGATCATTATTTTTCTGCTCAATATTCCTTTGGCTATTAACGGAGATGTGTTTTATGAAACGCTACTGCTTGTACAGGCATCGTTTTATACCATAGCAGTTGCGGGGTATCTACTTGAAAATAAGAATATCCGTTTTACAGCTTTTTTCATCCCCTGCTATTTTTGTGTGATGAATTATGCTGCATTGGCGGGGCTGCTAAAATTTCTTTCGGGGAAACAAGATGCTGCCTGGGAAAAAGCAAAACGAAAATAACTGAAAAAAAATGCGCCTTAGCGCCTTGGCGAGAGATATGCTTGCCAAGGCGCTAAGGCGCAGTAATATATTTGACGTAATTGAATTATTACCTCAGGTAACCAAGAATTTTTAACATGCTTTGAGCAGTTTGTTCTTTGGCATATACCCAATCGATCAGCTTACCGTTCTTATCATACTCCACGATTACATGTTTTGGAGAGGGGATTAAACAGTGTTTGATACCCCCATAGCCACTGATCTGGTCCTGGTAAGCTCCGGTATGAAAGAATCCTACATACAAATGTTCTTTGTTGGCAGTTGCCTCTTTCGGATCGGGAGAAGATATTTTAGGAAGGAACACTTCGTTGATATGTTCTTCCGAATCGTAATAATCGTGGCTGTCGCAGGTAATACCACCCAATACTACCCGGTGATATTCATTGTCCCATTTATTTACCGGCAGCATCAGAAATTTTTCTCCAATACCCCATGTATCTGGCAATGTGGTGATGAAAGAAGAATCGATCATATACCAGCACTCACGGTCGTTCTGTATTTTCTGTCCAATCACACTGTAAATATGGGCCATGCTCTCTCCCACTGTAAAGCTTCCAAACTCTGTGTAGATATTTGGCATGGGCACTTTTGCTTTCTTACAGGCTTTTTTGATATTGCTCACGATCTCATTGATCATGAACTGGTAATCGTACTCAAACCCTAATGAGTGTTTGATAGGGAAACCGCCGCCGATATTGATTGAATCCAACTCCGGACAAATCTTTTTTAACTGGCAATACAGGTTAATGATCTTGTTCAGCTCAGACCAGTAATAAATATCATCCTTGATACCCTTATTTAAAAAGATATGCAGCATCTTAAGCTGGAACTTATCTTCATAACCTTCTATCTCATCTACATAAAATTCAAGAATATCTTTTGCACGGATACCGAGGCGTGATGTATAGAAAGGAAAATTAGGTTCTTCTTCTGCGGCTACGCGGATACCCAGACGGAACGGTTCTTTTACGCTGCGTTTGTATGCCAGTAATTCTTCTTTGTTATCCAGTATGGGTATTACATTTTTAAACCCACTGTTGATCAGTTTGGCAATACGCGATGTGTAGCTCTTTTGTTTATATCCGTTACAAATAATGTATGTGTCTTTATTGATCTTCCTGCGCTGATACAAACGGTTTATAATTTCAATATCGTAAGCATAAGAAGTTTCGAGGTGGATATTATGTTTTAACGCTTCTTCCACAATAAAAGAAAAATGCGAACTCTTGGTGCAATAACAGTAAAAATATTCGCCTTCATATTTATGTTTCTTGAAAGCCGCTTCAAACATCTTTTTCGCCTTATTGATCTGCATACCGATTTTTGGTAAATAGGTCAGCTTCATCGGCGTTCCGTATTTGTCGATCAGCGATTTCAGATCAAGACCGTTGAATTCAAGATAACCGTCATCATTCAGGTCAAACCCTTCTTGCGGAAAATGGAAAGTCTGGTTAACAAGCGAAGTGTAGGTGTTGTTCATTATATGGCTATATATTAACTGTGTCTGAAGGCTTGTTTAATGCTGTGCAAAAATAGCAGTTTGTTCAGTTCATAGAATAAAAAAAACCGGGAGTAATAAGATACTCCCGGTTTAGTTATTTTTTGGATCCGATACTATTTAACAGAAGCAACCAAAGCTTTAAAGCTGGCTGGTTCGTTCATAGCCAGGTCGGCCAGTACTTTACGGTTCAGATCGATACCTTTTGTGCTCAGTTTATTGATAAACTGACTATAGGTTAATCCTTCTTCTCTTACAGCGGCGTTAATACGGGCAATCCATAACTGGCGGTATTCGCGCTTTTTCAGCTTACGGCCAACATAGCTGTAAGTGAGGCCTTTTTCTACAATATTTTTGGCAACGGTATATACGTTTTTACGCTTACCATAAAAGCCCTTGGCTTGTTTGAGAACCCTTTTTCTCCTGGCTCTTGATGCTACTGCATTTTTTGAACGTGGCATACTATAATTTTTT
>DAIOVU010000076.1:0-13818 GCA_036758845.1 Sediminibacterium sp. | reverse complement strand
AGACAACGTCATGGAATTGAACTGATTGCCTCTGAAAACTTCACCAGTTTGCAGGTCATGCAGGCCATGGGAAATGTAATGACCAACAAATATGCAGAGGGGTATCCAGGTCGCCGCTACTATGCCGGTTGCGAAATTGTTGACCAGACCGAACAATTAGCCATCGATCGCTTAAAACAAATCTTTAATATAGAATACGCCAACGTGCAACCCCATAGCGGTGCCCAGGCAAACGCTGCGGTAGCATTGGCAGTGTTACAACCCGGCGATGCTATTTTAGGACTTGATCTTAGCATGGGCGGACACTTAACGCATGGTTCTGCTGTTAACTACAGCGGTAAATTATACAAGCCTCATTTTTACGGCGTAACCCGCGAAGGCGGTCTGGTAGATTATGATATGCTGGAAGCCAAAGCACGTGAGGTAAAACCCAAACTGATCATCTGCGGAGCCAGTGCCTACAGCCGCGACTGGGATTATGCGCGCATCCGCAAAGTAGCTGATGAAGTTGGTGCACTGGTAATGGCAGATATTGCACACCCTGCCGGACTCATCGCTAAACAATTATTGAAAGATCCTTTTGACCATTGTCATTTTGTTACCTCTACCACCCATAAAACTTTGCGCGGCCCTCGTGGCGGTATCATTATGATGCGCAAAGATTTTGAAAACCCATTTGGTTTGAAGGATGTGAAAGGCAATATCCGCATGATGAGTAACCTGCTGGATATGGCTGTTTTCCCGGGCATCCAGGGTGGTCCGTTAGAACATGTGATTGCTGCAAAAGCTGTTGCCTTTGGCGAAATTTTGAGTGATGAGTTCACTGCTTATGCCAACCAGGTAGTTAAAAACTCACAGGCATTGGCCAAAGCATTGGTAGCAAAAGACTACCAGATTATCAGTGGTGGAACAGATAACCATTTGGTGCTGATCGACCTCCGCAATAAAAACATCAGCGGTAAAAAAGCGGAACAGGCTTTGGTACTGGCCGATATTACTGCCAACAAGAACATGGTGCCTTATGATGATAAGAGCGCGTTTGTTACTTCCGGTATCCGCTTAGGTGTTCCTGCCATTA
Source organism: Sediminibacterium sp. (assembly GCA_036758845.1). Taxonomy (GTDB): domain Bacteria; phylum Bacteroidota; class Bacteroidia; order Chitinophagales; family Chitinophagaceae; genus Sediminibacterium. The sequence goes on along the minus strand of DAIOVU010000076.1, from coordinate 12,740 downwards.
CCACAAGAGGCATGAAAGAAGATCATATGGAATTTGTGGTAAATGCAATCGACAAAGTATTGATGAATGCAGATGATACAAACATCCTGAATGTGGTAAAGAAAGATGTGAATGATTTTATGTCGCAGTTTGTTTTGTATCCTGAACTTGGATAAATAACTCTGTGTGCCTCTATTTCTCTGTGTACTCTGTGTTGGAAATAAAAAACTGATGGCTTAGCATGTTACTTTTTTTCAACACAGAGGTCTCAGAGGTTAGGAGTTACACAGAGGGCTAACTTAATAAAAAAATGATTGTATGATACAAAGATTACAAACACTTTGGCTGCTGGCAGCATCGCTTCTGGCATTTGCCGGTTTAAAACTTTCTTTTTTCAGTGGTAATATCATGGTAGAAAATGTGAAGCAGTTTCAGAATTTTACTGCCATGAGTAGTTTGCCACTGATGGTATTAACCGTTGCAGTAGCCATTGCTTCGCTGGTAGCGATCTTTCTGTTTAAAGACCGGAAATTACAGTTTAAAATCACTTTGGCTGTTTTGTTTCTGTCGTTCCTGAACCTGTTGTTGTATTTTCTTAAGACAAAAGAGTTTGTTGATACCGAATGGTCGCTGGATCTTACATCGCTTATTTCTTTTGCCATCCCATTATTTTTACTGCTGGCAGCAAGAGGAATGTATAAGGATGATAAGCTGGTAAAAAGCGTTGATAGATTGAGGTAGTTTTTGTTTGCCACAGAATACACAGATTATTAGCCGCAGATTCGCAGATTAGAAAAAATAATCTGCGAATCTGCGGCTTTCTTAATTCTACAGGAATCGTCCTGTATAACTTTCTTTAATTTTTTTAATCCCTGCCGGAACGCCGGCGTACACAAGGTTTCCACCTGCATCGCCTGCCTCGGGGCCAAGGTCAATGATCCAGTCGGCAGATTTGATCACATCGGTATTGTGCTCTATCACAATCAAAGAATGCCCCTGCTCTATCAATGCATTGAATGATGCGAGTAATTTTTTGATATCATGAAAATGTAGTCCGGTAGTAGGCTCATCAAACACAAACAGCATGTGGCCAATCCCTTTTCCCTTGCCAAGAAAACTGGCTAATTTTACACGCTGCGCTTCACCACCACTTAAGGTATCGCTGCTTTGTCCAAGTTTAATATAGCCCAGGCCTACATTCTGCAAAGGCTGAATAGCATTTTTGATCAGTTTTTCATCGGCAAAAAAATCAATAGCCTCGTCAACACTCATCTCCAGCACATCAAAAACACTTTTTCCTTTGTACTGCACTTCAAGCACTTCTTCTTTAAAACGTTTGCCCCCGCATGATTCGCAGGTAAGGTGTACATCGGCCAGAAACTGCATTTCTACCACCTGCTCACCTTCTCCCTTACAGGTATCGCAACGGCCGCCATCTACATTAAAAGAAAAATGTTTTGGTTGAAAGCCACGTGTTTTTGATAAGGGTTGTTTCGCATACAGATCGCGTATCTGGTCGTATGCTTTAATATAAGTAATGGGGTTACTGCGCGATGATTTGCCAATAGGGTTCTGGTCAACCATTTCTATCTGCGAAATATAATCCACATCACCACTGATATTTTTATGCAAGCCAACTCTCTCTGCAAACTCACCTTTCAGTTTTCGCAATGCCGGTATCAATACCTGTTTTACCAAAGTTGTTTTACCGCTTCCGCTCACACCACTTACTACGCACAAAGTATTTAATGGAAATTCAACAGTGATGTCTTTGAGGTTATTCTGTCTTGCATTCTCCACCTTAATACTCCTGTTCCATTTTCTAACGGTTTTAGGAGCATCAATACTGAGTTTGCCGGTAAGATATTTTCCGGTTAGACTTTCGGGGTTAGTTACTATCTCATCATAATTGCCCACGGCCACTACTTCTCCGCCCAGATGAGATGCCAGTGGGCCCATATCAATAATATAATCTGCTTCGCGCATCATCATCTCATCGTGCTCTACTACCACCACCGTATTGCCAAGATCGCGCAGTGTTTTTAGTACACTGATCAACCGCACCGTATCTCTTGAATGTAAGCCGATAGAAGGCTCATCAAGAATATATAATGAGTTGGTGAGGTTGCTGCCAAGGCTTCTTGTTAACTGTATTCGCTGGCTTTCTCCACCACTTAATGAATTGGCCAAACGGTTTAGGGTAAGATAGCCCAAACCCACATCTATCAATGTTTGCAGGCGCTGGTGAATTTCGATCAGGATGCGTTTGGCTACCTGCTTATCATGCTCAGATAATTTCAATTCATCAAACCATAACTTCAGGTCTTTCACCTGCAGCTCACATAATTCGCCAATATGCTTACCGGCTACTTTAACATACAGGGCTTCTTTGCGTAAACGATAGCCTTTGCAATCGGGGCAATTGGTTCTACCTCTGTACCTGCTAAGTAATACGCGGTATTGAACCTTGTATAAATTCTGTTCCACCTCTTTAAAGAAATCATCAATGCCCTGCACATTGCCTTCGCCTTTCCATAACTGATCGTATTGTTCTTTGGTAAGATCGATGATGGGTTTATGAATGGGGAAACCGAATTTACCTGCACCTTTCACAAACTGGTCGCGCCACCAACTGAGCTTCTCTCCTTTCCATGGCGCCACGGCTCCCTCGTATATACTTAACCGTTTATCGGGAATCACCAGGTCGGCATCAATACCCAGCACCTGGCTAAAGCCTTCGCAAACAGGGCAGGCGCCAAATGGGTTATTGAAAGAAAATAAATTAGGCACCGGCTCTTCAAACTGGATACCATCCAGCTCGAACTTATTGCTGAAGTGCAAAATTTTAGTTCCGTCCAATTCCAGGTACATTTCTCCTTCACCCTCATAAAAAGCAGTGCCGATTGAATCGGATAAACGGTGCAGGTCGTCTTCTTCAAATGCTTTTGTTACCACGCGATCAACGAGGATGAAAGTTTGGAGTTTGGTCCCGGCTATGCCGGGAGGAGTCTGGAGTTGTTTTTTTAACTCTTTATCCGGCAGTTCAAGCAGCTCTTCTATTCTTGCAATAACTCCAGACTCCAGACTCCTCACTCCAGACTCCCTTATGTACATCCTCGAAAACCCTTTCTGCATCAATATATTCAGCTCCTCGCGTGTTTCGCGTTTGGGGTGTTGTTTAAAGGGCACAATGACCACTACCTTAGTGCCTTCCTTCATAGCAGTGATCTGGTTCAGCACATCGGCCACATCATCTTTCTTCACTTCCTTACCACTCACCGGTGAAATAGTTTTACCTGCGCGGGCAAATAACAGGCGCATGTAATCATAGATCTCCGTCATACTGCCCACCGTACTTCTTGGAGTGCGGGTAATCACTTTTTGCTCGATGGCGATAGCCGGGCAGAGTCCTTTGATATAATCTACATCAGGCTTCACCATCCTTGCCATAAACTGCCGGGCATAAGCGCTAAGGCTTTCTGCATAACGGCGCTGGCCTTCTGCAAAAAGCGTATCAATGGTAAGAGATGATTTGCCACTGCCCGATACGCCTGTTACCACGATCAGTTTATTGCGCGGAAAACTTACGGTAACATTCTTAAGATTGTGTACCCGTGCGCCTTTCACCACGATATTGCCCGAATCTTCTTTTACAGATTCTATTTTGAGAGATTTTGTTTTTGTTGTTGCCATACTGTGAGCAAATTAAACACATTATTGACGGTTGTGTTTAGAATAGGCGGTGCAAAAACAGTTTTTTTACTGCCGCCTGTCACAAATCCTGAAAACCGAAAAATGTGCATAACCTCAACCCCTGAAAACATTCTTTTCCACAAAAAAGTACAGACATGAAAAGATGTATAATTTGTTGTTGAATTATAATGAGTTAGTGTATCAACACTCAAGAAAAAGTTCCACTGATATCCTGAAAATTTGAAAATTCTGACTCAAAAACAATGTTATGAGAACATTAGACCATGCGTCTGATACTGAACTGATACGGGCTTTCCAGGACGGCGATACCGCCGCCTTTGAAACCCTTATCTACAGATATAAGGATAAAGTTTATTCATCTATTCTCTTTTTTGTGAAGGATACTTACCTGGCGGAAGACCTGTTTCAGGACGTGTTCATCAAGATCATTGATACGCTGAAGAATAAGCGTTATACAGAAGAAGGTAAATTTTTGCCCTGGGCATTGCGTATTTCGCATAACCTTTGCGTGGACTATTTCAGAAAGATAAAACGCACTCCTGCCATCCGCACAAGCGATAATAAAGATATTTTCGAAATACTACAGATCTCAGAAGAAGGCCCCGACAGTAAAATTATGCAGGGCCAGAGCCATGAGCGTGTTCGCAAAATGCTTGACCTGCTGCCCGAAGAACAACGCGAGATCATTGTGCTGCGCCATTTTGCCAACCTGAGCTTTAAAGAAATTGCCCTTGTTACCAATTGCAGTATCAATACAGCGCTAGGCCGTATGCGGTATGGATTGATCAATTTGCGAAAGATGATGGTGGAAAAGCAGATCGTTTTATAACCGAAACAAGACTATACAAAAAGAAGCGTCCTTCGCAAATTGTGAAGGACGCTTCTTTTTAAAACACCTGCGCCTTTGCGCCTTTGCGTGCTTACTTTCTCGCAAAGGCGCAGGATATTATGAGTTATTTATTTGTTCCAAAAGCTTCCTTACCACACTGCAACCATTGCCTGTACGCTTTCGGATCGGATGTATAGCCCACAGGATTATTTAAGAGTTTTTCATTGGTATCCAATATCACATACAATGGCTGTGTTGACTGCTTAAAGTTTTCTGTCTGAAAAGTGGCCCACTTATCGCCTATGCTGATAATATCTTTTGTATTACCATCTTTAAATGTGTAGGTAAACCGTTTTTCTGCCGGCAGGTTTTCCTTATCATCCACATACAATGAAACAAGGATAAAATTTTCTTTGATATAGCTAAACACCGCAGGGTCTGTCCATACATTTTCTTCCATCTTGCGGCAGTTAACGCAGGCCCAGCCGGTAAAATCTATCAGCAGCAGTTTATTTTGTTCTTTTGCCAGTTGCAGGGCTTTTGCATAATCGTTAATTACATTGGCTTCAAGACCTTTTCCGTGCACATTGCCTTTGCCATACACACTATAACTGAAAGGTGGTGGAAAACCGCTCAGCAACCGCAGGTTGGCATATTTGCTTTGGGTAACACCCGGAATCAGATACAACGTAAACAGCAGTGTTATTACTCCAAATATTTTTCTTCCGGCACTTATTTTCATTCCTTTATAATCGTGTGGCAGCCGCAAAATACCAAAGAGGTACAGGGTTAATCCGCTGCCTATCAAAATCCAGATACCAATAAATACTTCGCGTTTTAATAAACCCCAGTGCATCACCAGATCGGCGTTAGATAAGAATTTGAAGGCTAATGCCAGTTCTAAAAAAGCCAGCACTTTTTTAACCGTATCCAGCCATCCGCCCGATTTTGGCAATGAATGTAACCAGTTTGGAAAGATGGCAAACAAAGCAAATGGTAATGCCAGGGCCAAACCAAATCCGGCCAATCCCCATGTTAACTGCCAGGCGCCACCACTTAATGAGCCTACCAGTAAAGAACCAAGGATAGGTCCGGTACAGGAGAAAGAAACAATAGCAAGTGTAACTGCCATAAAGAAAATACCGATCACACTTCCCAATCCGCTTCTCGAATCGGCTTTGCTGGCAATATTGCTGGGTAGGGTTATTTCAAAATAGCCAAAGAAAGAAATGGCAAAGAAGATGAAGATGATAAAGAAGATCACATTCAGGGTAGAATTAGTGGAGATATTATTAAAGATCTCCGGCTGCACATTGCCCAGAATATGAAAAGGCACGCTGGCCAGTAAATAGATTGAAAAGATAAAAAAACCATATAAAGCGCCATTACGGATAGCCTGTTTTCTGTTAGCAGCTTTCTTTGTAAAAAAAGAAACCGTAACGGGTATCATCGGGAATACGCAAGGTGTAAGCAATGCAATTAAACCACCCAAAAATCCTAACAAAAAAACAGACCACCAGCCACTGCTCACAACTGCAGTTTTCTTACCGCAGTCTTTTACAGGATGCGCCAAATCTATGGTGGTTAATTTTATTTTTTTAGCATCTTCAGATACAGAAGAGCCACCTTCCAGTGTTACTTCAAAAAGCTGTTCGGCAGGATGAAACTCATCCTGTTTACCAAGGTTGGCAGCAATTACTCCTTTTAAAGTTGCGGGAATAAAGCCGTCAATTTTTACCTGCTGTTTAATTTCAAGGCTGCCGGTAAAAACAGCTACTTTTTGGCTGGGGAAAACAGGGTCGCTGATGCTTTGCGGAGCCTTATCATAAACAATTGTATTGGGCAGTTGTGCTTTTTCGTAACCAGGTATAAACTTTGGCTGTTCCAGGCCTTCTACCAAAGGGTTGCTGCCATACAGATGCCAGCCTGCCGGAATAGTTGTTTTAGCAGTAAGTTCGTATAAACCGTTACTGATCTTTTTAGACTGTACCTGCCATTGCAGCAAACTATCTGTTTGTGCAGATACAAGAACTGACAATAATACTGCAATACATAAAAAGGATATCTTTTTCATTGCAGGATGGTTATTGAAGCTTTAGATCGAATGATTGTTTGGTTGGGGGTAAACAATGGCTGTCATCACAAAGCATGTAATCAATTACACCACTAACGTTTGTTTTGATTTTGCCTTTTAGTTTCACAGTTTGCACAAACTGTACTTTATCTGAGTAGAACAGTACGTCTGTATTAAAATTATTATCAAATACTTTTTCCAGTTTGCCTATTTCCTTAACTGATCCGTTTTTTACTACTAACGGATTTGCCTTAAACTTAATACTGGTAGGAACAGGACCGCCTTTGCCTGTTTTTTGAGAGTAGATATGCCATGGATGATCTATGTTAGCTGTAATAACAATATCATACGTATCGGCTGTTTTTTTCTTGGCCTCATAGGTCCAGTTCACCGGGCTTTTTGTTTGGCTGATAGCCATGCCGGTGATTGCCGTTAATAACAAAGTAGCAACTAATCTTTTCATAAAACACATCTGTTTTAGCTAATGACGTTAAACTATTCAATGCCTTACAAGCGGGATTAATTTAATCCCAGGAGTTCAAAAACTTTTTTACCGTCGAGGTTGCTCATTTCAGGAGCAGACGCCCGCTCGGGGTGCGGCATCATTCCAAATACATTATTCTGTTTGTTCCTGATTCCTGCAATATTCCTGATCGCACCATTTGGATTGGCCGATGTATCAACCTTACCTTCTTCATCGCAATAGCGGAATATTACCTGTCCGTTAGCTTCCAGTTCATTCAATGTAGCTTCATCAGCATGGTATCTTCCTTCTCCGTGCGCTATCGGTATTTTAAGGGCTTCCCCGTTTTCTCCTTTAATAAATACATTCTTGCAGATAAACTGCTGGTTGGCATTCTGCAGCAATACACCCGGCAGTAAACCGCTTTCGCAGAGTATCTGGAACCCGTTACATACACCCAAAACCTTGCCACCTTTGTTGGCAAATTCGATCACACTTTGCATCATGGGGCTAAAACGCGCAATGGCTCCGCAGCGGAGGTAGTCTCCATAAGAAAAACCTCCCGGCAACACAATGCAATCATCTGTGGTAAACATACTCAGGTCTTTGTCTTTATGCCAGAGCATGATCACTTCTTTACCAAGGTCTTTCTGAAGGGCATCCTGCATATCTCTGTCGCAGTTAGACCCGGGAAAAACAACAACGCCAAACTTCATAGGTTAATTTTTATGCTAAAAAGCTGAATAATTGAATGAGGGGCAAAGGTAACATCTCACCCGTTAAAGACGGGCTAATTTTTGAACATGAACCACCAATTATTGTAGATAATGATGGCTGCCGCCAGCCAGAACAGGATATTAGGCAATAACAACCGCCGCGGATAGGCAAAGGCAATACCGGCAAAAGACCCCAGCGGCACCAGTGCCAGCCATCCGGATTCGATGCCCGCGTGCAGAAAAAGAAATGGAATAGGTAATAAAATAAACAGCATTACCACCATTACCCCCCAGTTTTTACGGATCTGGATAACGATTCTTGAATTGGATAGCTGCCAGTAATACAATCCTGCCATCATAATAATAAATAGTACAGACAGGCTAACAATAAGCGGTGCGCTCCAATGCTGCAGTGGCAGTGTTAATTGCAGGGATGGCAGAAACGATGAGAACTGCGTGGTACGGTCTGTTACAAACAGCCAGGAAAACAGGAAATAATAAGGTAACAGTATCCCCATTAACAGCACCAGCCATTCGGCCAGATGGAAGGGCCGTACAACGGCGAGGGCAAACATTACAACCAATATTAATATAGCAGTTGGGTGATAACAAACTACGGTTAACCCAACAATGAGCCCCGTGTTAAACAGCAGGGTTTTGGGTGAAGGATGATTGTATAGCCTGCTCAGTTTAATAAACAACCACATGAGCAGGAAATTGGCCATCAATGCCGATGAGATGCTGCACCACTGGGTTAGTATACCCGAAAGCATTATATAAGCCATAGCTGTGGTGTAACTGTTCTGCTGAAACATCCGGTGATCGTTCAGCACCATATTGAGGCGAATGGCCTGAACCAGCACCACCATATGATAAATGATGAACAATACAGTATCCGGCAGGCCTACTACATATTGCTTTAGCAGTGTTGAGAATACACCATCATTGCTGTTAAAATAAACCAATGGCGCATGCACAAAAAAATGCAGGTGAACGCCAATGCTAAGAATGACCAGAAAAAAAATGTTGATGATCGATTTGTCTCTGAATAAAAAAACCACGCGTTACAAATTAAAATTCAATTTTAGCAAAACAGGTGAAGCCACGGTATTGGCAGGGTACGATGGCTTGTCTTGAGCCGATCTGCCTGGCATGACGAGGCATAAAATCATACCCTTTGTCCAGGTTTTTAAAAGTAGGGTTCCTGTCTACCTGACCACTTGGCAACACACTCTGATCAGAGAGTATCATGCTTCTTTTCTCCTGAATATTAAAAATAAAATGAAGCTGATCGCCGGTGTTGAAAAGGCCAAAGCCTATATAGTTATCTGTGTTATCATCGTACTGCGATTTTCTGATCACATTACTCCATTCCATTTTTCCATTTGGTTCAAAAGAGAGTACCGCCACATTATCTGCAAAATACCTGATCAGGTTACTGGGATTGTTGTACATGCTGTAACGCCCCCATGGGTAATATCCCAGCGGACTGTTCCATGTATAATAATCCATCGGCGACCAGTAAGGAGAGCCATACAGATAATCCCAGCGGTTAAGTGTATTGCCTCGCGAACTGGTGTAGGCAGATTCGGCAACCACAATAAAACCACCATCTTTCCGCATGATAATATTTTTCAGGAAGTAGTCGTTGAAAGCTGTTTTGATATTGCCCTCACCTTTCGCATCATCTTTAAACTCCTCTGAGAAAACGGTGGTGGCGTTAAGCAGTTCCCTGTTCTGCTGCTTATCCCAGAGTGTGTAATACAATCCCTCAATATTACCGCGCCGTGTTTTGCTGAGAAACGAGGTGATCACGTAATGCTTATTAATATTATCTGCTTTGATACGGATATCATCAAGATAAATATTGCCCAGTTTTAATTCGGTATTTGTATAGTTATCAGACAAAGCGGGTTTACTGATCAGGCTAATCTTATTGATATTGTCGTTGGAAGCTGTGCCTGATGCTTTTACACAAACCATATCACCGTCATTATCCAGCGTAAACTCCGATAAAAAATCGTTCCGCTGCGGCATACTGATGCTGAGTCGCGATTTCTTCAAGAGGGTAAGATCCCTGTTAAACAGGCAGGTAGTGAGGATATGCGCCCGATCATTCTTCGTATTGATCTTGAAGATCATGATCCGCTGCTTATCATCGCTGTTAATAAAGGAATAGATCTTGTTGCTTGCTGAGTAATTGATATTATCTGTTGAATCGAGTTGAACAGGTTCTCCGATCTTTTTGCCTGATGCATCTAATTTAACGGCCATGCAAAACATGCTGTTCTTTCTCTGGTACTGATAGATCATATACACATAATCTGGAAACAGCAGGAAGTCTGTACTGAGCACACGGTATGAGATAAAGTCGAGGCGGGATTTATCTACCGGTTTCATATCGGCATCGTAAGTGGCAATAAAATGCAGGTCGCGGTAATTTTTGTATACCAGTATCTTACCGTTCATTTTACCCAATACCTCAAAATTCAGTGTCCGGGGATCATCACGCTCGGGCTCTGAATAGGTGATCTTTTGGGTAAATCCGGCAGAACAGGCAAGCAGCAGGCAGGCCATCAATACAGGTATTGTTTTTTTCATTTCCGGGTCAGGATTTATACTTCAAATGTACGGGATGTGTCTATTATCAATGCCTAAATTAACAGTAAAAGCACAACTATACGCTCTCGCAATGATATTTGCAAGGACAGATTGATTTTACCTATACATTTGTCAGGCAATTTGATGCATTAATCGTAATACCCTCTTTGTGAGCAAGAATTTCAATAAGGTTACCACTGCTGGTCTGATCATCGCTTTGGGAATCATTTACGGAGACATCGGTACTTCGCCCCTCTATGTATTAAATGAGATCATAACCGGGCGGGCCATTACTGAGGAACTGATACTCGGATCATTATCCTGCATTATCTGGACTCTTACACTTCAAACCACCGTTAAATACGTAATCCTTACCCTTAAAGCCGATAATAAAGGTGAGGGTGGCATTTTCAGTTTGTATGCATTGGTACGCAGGCGAAAAAAATGGCTGGTGATTCCTGCCATGCTTGGTGGTGCAGCCTTATTGGCAGATGGTATTATTACCCCGCCCATTACAGTAACTTCTGCCATTGAAGGTTTACGGCAGATCCCCTCTTTCAAACATATCGAGCAATCCACCATAGTAGGCATTGTTATCGGAATCATTACCATACTCTTTTTCATGCAGCAGTTTGGTACTGCGTCTATCGGCAGAATGTTTGGCCCCATTATGGGTGTATGGTTTGCCATGCTGGCCCTTCTTGGTGGCTCGCATTTAATGGATGATATTGGCATCTTCAAAGCCCTTAGTCCGCATTACGCCATTGAACTGCTTACAACTTATCCAAAAGGGTTCTGGCTGCTGGGAGCCGTGTTCCTGTGTACCACGGGTGCCGAAGCATTGTACAGCGACCTTGGGCATTGTGGCCGCGGCAATATACGTGTATCATGGATTTATGTTAAAACCTGCCTTGTATTAAACTATCTCGGACAGGGAGCCTGGCTGTTGGCTAATCACCGCGGACAAATTATTCCTCCCGAGGTAATGTCGGATGGGTTTAACCCTTTTTTCCTTGTAATGCCACATTGGTTTAAAATGGCAGGAATTATTATTGCTACCATAGCCGCTGTAATTGCGAGTCAGGCATTGATATCAGGATCTTTCACACTCATCAGTGAAGCCATGCGCCTGAATCTCTGGCCCAAAATGAAGATCAATTATCCGACAGAAGAAAAAGGCCAACTTTATATTCCCGGTATCAGCCTGCTATTGTTTATTGGTTGTGTGGGTATTGTTCTGTTCTTTCAGAAATCGTCTAATATGGGCGCAGCATACGGATTGGCCATTACCATGTGCATGATCAGCACATCCATACTGTTTGCCAATTTCCTGGTTGCGCGGCGAACCCAATCGGGATGGATATACCTGTACCTTGCTGTTTACCTTGCGATAGAAATTTCTTTCCTGGTAGCTAACCTTGAAAAATTCCTGCATGGTGGTTATGTTACGCTGATTGTTGGTGGTGGATTATTTGCCGTAATGTATGTATGGTACCGCAGCCGTAAGATCAAGAACCGCTATGTTGAGTTTGTGCGTATGGAGCATTACATCCCAATGATCCAGGAATTAAGTAACGATAAGACCATTCCAAAATATGCTACGCACCTGGTGTATATGACCAGTGCCAATAACCCGAAAGAAATTGAGCATAAGATCATTTATTCCATCCTTAATAAAAAACCAAAGCGTGCAGACATCTATTGGTTTGTGCACGTGGATGTACTGGACGACCCGTATACCTGCGAATACACCGTAGAACATATCATACCCAACGATATTATCCGTGTTGAATTCAGGGTGGGCTTCAGGGTTGAACAACGCATTAACCTGATGTTCAGAAAAGTAGTGGAAGAACTTGTAAATAATAAAGAGGTAAACATTACCAGCCGTTACGAGAGCCTTGAAAGAAATAATGTGGTGGGTGATTTTCAGTTTATCGTACTTGAAAAATACCTGAGCCAGGATAATGAACTGCCTTTCTTTGAACGGATCGTGATGAAAATATATTTCTGGCTTAAAGAGATCAGCCTCAGTGAAGAAAGAGGTTTCGGGCTTGACCCCAGCAATGTAACCATTGAGAAATTCCCGTTAATAGTAGCGCCTGTTGCCAAGTTCAGCCTTAAACGGGTGTACCATGATGGCACGGAAGATGCTGAATTTATAATCTAACTTTTTTCAATCACACATTTCCTTTTACCGCGCTTTTGCGGTACTGCTGTTCTTCCCAAATTAATAAAAGCAGGAAATCCAAGAAACAGTCCCGACTCTTAGAACACATTGTTCGCAATAGCTTAGACAAAAGCAGGAGCGCCGAGTAGGCAAGCGGGGATTTCACCCGCAAGCCTCTCACAGAACCGTGCATG
>DAIOVU010000075.1:0-13888 GCA_036758845.1 Sediminibacterium sp. | reverse complement strand
TTTTATTGTGTACGACTTTTCCACTTATTCACATCTTTTTCTTACCGAACTATTGTAATGAAGTGAAACTGTTTTATTTAATGATATCCGTTCCTGCATGAAAATTGAGTTCTTCCTTAGCCAGTTGCAGGTTTAACTTCTGCTGCAATAAACGTTGCCGGGAGCCGGTGAAATCATTGAAAAAATCCAGAAATTCAAGCAGACTGATCTGTCTTTGCTGATAACTCTTCAGAATATTTTCATACATTAACTGGTATTTGGTATAAAATTCTTTCTGCAAAGAGCTATTCTGCTGTATGGTTAGTAAAAGCTTTGTATACGCATTGCTGATATTATTCCTGAGTTCTGTTTCAGCATTGGAAGCGATACTTTGTTGTTGCTTCACACTGAACGCTGCAGACTTGATATTTCCCTGGTTCTTATTAAGGATGGGTAGCGGCAACGAAATGCCCAATCCAACATAATTTGGCGCAAAATTAGAATTGCGGTCAAAGTTTGGCCCCAATGTCAGATCCGGTACCCGCAAAGCTTTCTGATAAGCCAGGTTCTGCTGCTGAAAAACAGTTTGTGTTTGCTGTAACTGATAATAAGGATTATTCTGTTTTGCTGTTTCTGCCAATACATCCACTGTAGCGGCAATAACTACATCTGCATCCAACATACTAACGGGTTTAATAAAACTATCGTTCTTTAGCTGCAATAAAGTTTTCAGATCAGCTTCATTATCTGCAATGGATTTGTCAAGATCGGTTATATCCTGTTGCAGCGCTATAACAAGGGCCTGTATGCGGAGATAATCTTTCTGCGCAATATTGCCAACACTCAGCTGCGACTGCATGCCGGATAACAGTTTATTTAATTGCAGTAACTGTCCTTCATAAATGGTTCTGTTTCCCAATTGCTGAATGATGGTGTAATAATCTGTTCGTAACTGGTAACGAAGATTGCGTACTACATCCTGTAACTGCAGCTCACTTAGCCTGGCATTGGTTGTAGCTAAATTGATCAGTTTGTTTCTTTTGCCGGCTGTTTTAATTAGTTGTTGTACCTGCACATAATATTGCCCGCTGTAAGAACCATCAGCGAATTTTCCGTACGGGAAAAATTTGCCATTCGCGGCAATTACCTGGTCGGTGTTTAGTACGGGATTATCCCAGAGTTTAGCCTGTTGAATCAATGCTTTTTGCGCATCTATATTATAATGAGAGGCCAGCAGGAGCAGGTTACTGTCGAGGAAACGTTTTTCCATATCAGGTAAGCTGATCCTTATTGTATCAACATTTTTTAACTGTGCCTTGCTTTTTATGGGCAAAGCAAGGCAACTTATCATGATCAGCAATAAAGACAAACACCATTTGGTGCGAAGAAGGAACAGGTACATGTATACGCGTTTAATTGACTGAGAATACTTGTCAGGAAAGAGGCTTACACCTTAGAAGTATAAGCAAAGAAAAATGATCAGGCTTTGGGGGGAGGTGGATTGATCTCCTGCAGGTAGAGATATGCGTATGATTCTTTCATAGGAACAACTGCAAAAAAATGATGATGCAGCAATTCAGGCATGCAGTTGAAAGGAGAAAAATTGATTGCCTTGAAAGAGATATGCTTATGAAAATGAAGGTCTTTATGGTGTTGCGATTGTTCAGGAATAGCATGTTGATGGCCTAAAATCACCTCCACCACAAATTCTGAAACTGTTTCTGTTATATTATGTTCCCCTGATTCCGTTTCTCCAAAGATTGGTTTAAAATCCTGGGCATACACACTCAGGTTAAGTAGCTGAAGTGCAACCAACAAAGTAATTAAACGGGTAATATTTTTTTTAAAACCTTGCACAGAAAATAATGCTGCAAAGTAAAAACAGTTCAGAAACAAAAATTGTTAAATTCCAATGAACAATCCATTTGTTATTGCAAAGGAGTTGCATAAAAAAGCCTGCATTATTAGTGCAGGCTTTTAGAAAACTATTTAAAATCTGATTAACTGTTCTTGTCTTTCGCTTTACCCAGTGCCCTGCTCTTTGCAAAGTCAACCAGTATTGGCGCTGCTACAAAGATAGAAGAGTAGGTACCGGTGATCACACCAATCAGCATGGCAAAGGCAAAGCCTCTGGTTACTTCACCACCAAAGATGAAGAGAATGAGGATGGTTAAGAACACGGTTAATGAAGTCATAATGGTACGGCTCAGCGTTTCATTAATGGCACGGTTAATTACCGAAGCATTATCTGCACCTTTCATCAGCCTGCTGTCTTCACGGATACGGTCGTACACGATCACCGTATCGTTCATCGAGAAACCAATTACCGTCAAAATAGCTGCAATAAAATGCTGGTCAATTTCAAGCGGGAACGGAACGATCTTACGTGCATAACTGAATACGATCAGGGTTACCAGTACGTCGTGCAACAATGAGAAAATGGTACCTAATGAATATCTCCAGTCGCGGAAACGGATGAAGATATAGAGACAGATAATGATCATCGCAAAGATGGTCGCTTTCTGTGCACCTGTTTTCAGATCATCAGAGATGGTTGGTAAAACAGTTTGTGAACTTTGTTTATAGTTTCTTTCAAAATCAGTAAAGTTGATGCTCTGCGGCAAATGATTCTTTAACCCGTTAAACAGTTTCTGCTCAACCAGCGAATCAATATTGGTGCCTGTTTCATGGATCTTGTAAGAAGTGGTAATGTTTACCTGGTTCTTAACATCCACTGTTTTAATGATCACGGCCTCACCAAACTCTTTCTTCAGTTCATCCCTGATCTCGTCAGGACTTACTGCTTTATCAAATTTAACGGTATAGCTGCGACCACCTGAGAATTCAACACCTTCATCAAAACCATTAAAATAGGTTGAGATACCGGCTACAATAATGAATGCAGATAATACATATGCATACTTCCTGTATTCAATGAATTTGAAAGAAGCGTGTTTGAATATTTTTTTAGAGATACCGGTAAAATATTCAAAGTGGCGGTTCTTATGCATATACCAGTCTGTGATCAGCCTTGATACAAGGATTCCGCAGAACAGGGATAAAAGAATACCGATGATCTGTGTTGTTGCAAATCCCAATACAGGGCCTAATCCAAAGTAGGCAAGAATTATAGCGGTTAAGAGGGTAGTAACGTGTGCATCCAATACAGGCGACAAAGAACGTTTGTATCCGTCGTTCACCGCATTCTGGTAGCTCTTGCCCTTGGTTAACTCTTCCTTGATACGTTCGAAGATGATTACGTTCGTATCCACAGCCAGACCGATAGTTAATACCAGACCCGCAATACCGGGCGCAGTAAGCGTAAAGCCAAGCGCACTAAGGATACCGATGGTAAACAGCAGGTTAAGGATAAGGGCAATATTGGCCACCCATCCACCGGTGTTAAAGTATAACAGCATCAGGGCAAATATCACGATGAAGGAGATCAGGAATGATAAGGCGCCGCCTTTAACTGATTCTCTACCCAGGGTAGGACCTACCTGCTGTTCCTGAACAATTTTAGCAGGTGCAGGGAGTTTACCACTTTCCAGGATCTCGGCCAGATCCTGTGCTTCTTTAACGGTATAGCTGCCGGCTATCTGTGAGTTACCAGTTGTAATGGGTTCATTTACGTTAGGAGCGGAGTAAACAAAATTATCAAGTACTACAGCAACAGGTTTACCAACGTTGCGGGTTGTCATTTTAGCCCAGATATTGGTTCCTGCCTTATCCATATTCATTTTAATGGCAATACGGCCTCTCTCATCATAATCCTGGGAGGCGCTGATACCTTCACCACCTAATTCAGCCTGGCCATTGTCGAGTGTTTTAATGGCATACAGCATCAGGATATCTTTGAATTTAGGATCGGTCTGTTCAGACTTTCCGTACATGAATACCAGGTTAGACGGGAACTTGTTCTTTGCAAGATCCATTCTCAGGTATTCATTCAGGGTACCTGTATCTTTTGAAGGGATATAACCCAGCGCAGCAGGGTAAACCGCTTTACCATCAGCGCCTGCATAAGGCTGTGTAAGCGATATTAAGCGTAGAACAGGGTTCTGATTGGCTTTGATCTTGGCAGAATCTGTTTTAGAAGCGGCAGCTTTGCCGGTTGCAGCAATACTTGAAATAGTAGCTGTTTTACCAGTGTCTGCTTTTGCAGCGGTAGCTTTTTTAACTGTATCAGCAACAGCTTTTTTAGCCGTATCAGCAGGAGTAACACCACTCAGGTATTCCTGTACCGCTTTATCAGCGGCTACCAGGCCATTTTGCAGATCCTTGCTTTCAAAAGTATATACTTCAAAAAACTGCAGGTTAGCGGTTGATTGAAGGAAGGCTCTTACCCTTTCTTTATCGGTAACACCAGCCAGCTCAATGTTGATGATACCTTTGGCCGGATCGGGGTTGATATTGGGAGAAGCTACCCCAAACCTGTCGATACGCGTACGTAAAATACGGTAAGTAGTATTGAAGGCGATGGTAGCCTGGTCTTTCAGGTAAGTGGCTACTGCATCATCACTTGCATCAAATTTGATTTTTCCGTTACTGCGTGCGGCAAAGAAAGGAGCCAGTTTCAGTGAAGGATTCACTTTTGTCAGTTCTTCACGAAATAAAGTGATCAGGTCGGCACCACTGTTTGCTTTTCGTGCAACGGCCTGCTCTATCGCTTTGTTGAACTGCGCGTCTTTGGTGTAGTTGGCCAGCGACTTTAATAAGCCATCCAGACCCACTTCCATGGTTACACTCATTCCACCCTGCAGGTCAAGGCCCAGCATCAGTTCTTTATCTTTTGCATCACGGTAAGTGGTAAATCCAAAAGCCAGTTTAGCGTCTTTGGTACTGTCTAATAAACGCTTCAGTCTTTCTTTTTTCAGATCACTCAGGGTATCTGCATAAGCAGCCTGCAATTCTTTGTTGCCTGGATATTTGGCATCTGGCGCAGGGAATTTATTCATCCATTCTGCGGCTTTTTTGTCCATCTTAGCTTCGTGGTTCTTCACAAGCCAGGTAAAGGATAATTGATACAGGCAGATAAGTATCAAAGCAATCGCAAAAAATCGCACTAAACCTTTCAGTTGCATATTAGTAACGGTTTATATTTTTTAGAGCGGCAAAGATAGGGGAATGGGAATGAAATACGCTATCTGAGCCATAGTTTGGCAAATTAGCCGCAACCGCCGGTTTACAGGCCGCACGGTTGGGGTTTTAAGGTATGAAAGATGTTGGGTTGCAGGTTTGATTTTTGGTAATATATCCTACTGTCAACAAAAAAAATACGACAACTTTCGTGGAAGGTTTGCCGGATAAGGAACCTCCTGATTCGTGCCTAACGATACTTTGCAGATCCAGAGAGGGAAAAAAAGCGGGTAAGCCTTTGCTGGTTCATTATTTTCCAAAACAGGAAGGAGGGTATTGGGTCGGCATATTGGTTTATGATAAAGAAAGGTAGGAGGCCCTTTAAAAACAATATGGCAACAGCCAGTTTTTTGAATTTAGTTTTCGCAGATTACTGCCAAAACTTTGATCCTGAGGAGATTGCGGCAAACAATACCAGATATTAATCTATTCGCTTAATGTAACATTATTTAGTCATTTTAAAAAGGGGAATTTTCCCGTTTTGTGATGCTGTATGGTTATTTATCTTTATAAGGTTAAGGGTGATAGTGTGGAACTTAATTTTACAAAAAATAGAATAGATTCTTTTAAGAGAAGCTTACACAATTCAAGAGTTTTTTTTTAATCCGTCAAAAAAGATTCATCCTTTTGCAACGAATTGCTAATCCTGTAAGTCAATAGATTGTAGGCCTAACTATAGTAAATCAATATTTCCCCGATTTTTAAAAAATCGCTCAAAAAATAAATTTTATGAAAAATAGATGTTTTGCATTATTTCTTTTTTTGGTTGGTTTACTTCACAGTTTTCAATGCAAAAAAGAAACAACGGATAGTTTTTGTACAATTCAGCGAACAACCTATACCAAAATAAATAATAAAGAAGGTGTGATTATTTATTCATATAAATACAAGCGATACGCAGTAAGCCTTTCAGTTGCTAATGCAAATAATATAGATTCTCAGATCATTGGATTCGTTTGCCAAATTAACCCGGAATTTCAAACTGTTGGGTTAAAGGTTATAGTATCTGGTATAATAAAAAAATTTAATTCAAATGAGAATATGACGCCGGAAATTGCAGGACAAGATTTGTATTATTTTCAGCCAACTCAAATAATTAAAAAAGCGTAGATCATGAAAAAGATAGCTATTACGTTAATATTTTTTTCGTTGTCAATCTGTGCGTTTGCACAGATAAAATATGATGATGGCCCGATTACTGTTGGAGGTAATTTTGTAGTTAGTGGCTCCTGGGGTAAGAATAACATTACTTTCAGATTTGTAAATGGAACAAATGATATTGCTGGAAATGATGAACAAAATGATATTAGAGAGGCTTTTCGAATTTGGTCCGATTATTCGCAAATAACTTTTACAGAGGTTGTAGGAAGTGCAGATATAAATATTTCGTGGGCTGTAGGTAATCATGGCGATGGCTTTCCATTTGATGGACCAGGTGGTGTATTGGCTCATGCTTTCTTTCCACCTCCAAACGGAGGCTCCTTAGCAGGAAGTGTCCACTTTGATGATGATGAAATGTGGACTATGAATGAAAGGGCTGATTGGCAACAACCTATGGATTTGGTTACCGTTGCTGCTCATGAAATTGGTCATGCTCTTGGATTAGCGCATAGTAACGTTAATTGTGCATTAATGAATGCGTTCTATGCAGGTTCTCATAGATACCTAGCCCAAGATGATATAGATGGAATTCGCAGTATTTACGGAAGAATATCTGCCATTGGTAGTTTAAATAATGGCGTTTGCACTAATTCAACGTTTCTGTTTAGAAACGTACCAACAGGAGCTATTGTAAATTGGGTAAGCTCTGATCCAACAATTGCTACTGTTGCAACAATTAATGCTAATCAAGCTATAGTAACAAGAACTGGAAATGCAAACGGAAACATTCGTCTTACTGGCACTATGAATTTGCCGTGTGGAGCAAATGTGATAGAGTGGATTGATGTTCCAGTTGGTGGTGATGCAGTTGGTTATTACACCATCAATACAAGTACTACTCAAAACAATTTAGTTAATGGCAGTGGCAGTTTTATAACAGCACAAAGAGGGCAAAATGTGTATGTTCATTTTCAATTAACAGCAAATAATTTGTCTTCAATAATATGGTCTTACGATAATGTAACCGGTGGTGGTAACCTATTCAGTGCTTCTTTTACAGCACCGCTAACAGGTTATACCAATTTGTATAAAACAGTTTACTTAAATGCAACAAGCCCGTGTGGAACGACACAGAATTATTATCCGTTTACAATTATGTCGTTAGGCTGGACTTATGCAATGGTAGCATCGCCAAATCCTGCAATCGGCAATATTAATCTTGCTATTACAACAGTAGCCGATACGACAACTAATGTTAAAATAGCCTCAACTACTACTGCAACTGTTTTAGACAATAGCACTAAAATATATCTGTATGATTTTAATACAAGTACATTAGTTAAACAATGGAATTTTTCCGAAAATAAAATCCTGAACTACAATTTAAATATTGCGGGTATAAAACAAGGCATTTATATTTTAAAAATGCAAAGAGATAATAAAATAATCAATACTAAAGTTATTATTCAATAATGAACATTCATTAAATGGTTGATTAATTAAAAGTGGTTCTACTCATTTTAAGAGAGTTGCCAGTCTTTAAAGAGTTGGCAACTTTTTTTGTAGTTTGTTGGTACTCCTTTTTAACATTAAGCCAATAAAAGAGTGCTGCTCCGGTATTGAATGCAAGGTGAATGCAAAAACGGACGGATTCCTTGTTGCATTGGTAAACCCAAAACCATGGAAGGCCTATTTTACTAATTTGATCAAAGCATGGAGACTTGATCAGAAAAAGAATATGTTCATTGCGATTCCGGTGAAAGGAATTGATTGCTTTAATGATGAATTTGAAAATGAAGATTAATATTTACCCGTTGGCGGAGTTAATTTCCCTGGATTTTGAGATAAATGGCGTTTACTGAATTTGTACGTTTTAACACTTTATAGCTACTCTTTTAACCGCAAGGACGCGAAGACGCCAGGGATTGCCAGGTAAATTATTTTAAAATCCTTGCGTACCATTGCCACTTTGCGTCCTTGCGGTTAAATGTTTCAAAATGAGGTCTTGCCAGTTAAATTTTGAATAACTCGGCCAACAGGGTAGCTATTTACCTTTTTTCAGGTTAATAGCTACCCGAATTTTATTTCTCCGCATATAATCAGGGGGGCAACTACTATCCAATTTACTGGCAGGTATTTTTGTTTCCGAAACAGGAATTAATTATTTCACATCAGTCAGGGTCACATCAAAAAACAGGGGTTCATTTGGTTTAATAACTACCCTGCCTGCAACATCTGTCCTGCCTGTACAGCTATAAGCCAATGCAGAAGGTATGACCAGTTTAATACGACCACCTTTTTTAATCAACGGGATACCGATCTTCCATCCATCAATCACACCCGAAAGTGGGAAAGAAATGGGGTTGGCTGTTGCGTCAAACGTAGTGCCATCAAACAGTTTGCCAGTGTAAACGGCAGATACAGTAGAGGTAAGCGTTGGCGCCGGTGTAGTACCGGGAGCGATGATCTCATATAATAACCCACTGGGATCCTGGGTATAATTGATACCGTTAGCAGTGCAATAAGCCACCATGGCCGCTTTTTCGTTGGCAACAGGAACTGGCTGGCAGCCACTGCTGTCTTTTTTACCACATGAACTCAACAATAAAACAGACAGAAATAATACAGAACTCAGAACTTTTCTCATGAAAACTTTTTTAGATAGACTTTATTTTATGGGTTATGGCTGCTTCGTTTCGTTTTTTTCCTTTTTCCTTTTGGCTGCTAACAGCTCATGGTATTGTTGTTCCTGCATTTCCCACCTGAATTTGCGGTAAAAAAATGCCATAAAAAGGGAAATCAATACAATGGCAAACAGTAACACAAAAGAGCTTAACCTGGCATTGGATACCATATTGGCCCTTTCGTACCAGCCGCTTTCCAGGATCAGGATCACGCTGATGCCAATGGCCAACCCGGCAGACAGGCCAACAAGGAAAGGGCGGAGGCTGGTTCGCTCTTTTTCCCGGTTTTTTGACCAGTAGGCAAGAAAAGTTTCTTTTTCAGCATCAGACATTCGGCGAAAATAGTTCATCCGGCATAATTTTCCGCCAGGCAGTTGAGAAAACCTGTTTGCGCAATGTTAATGTCAGCTCAAAGCCTTAATTTCCTGCAATATATAACCGCGCCCTTGCGGCTTTGCGTGCATTTTTCTCTCGCCAAGGCGCAGGATGAGAGGAAAATTTTTCAAAACGATTGCTATGAGCCTGATCAAAAAATACGGCGTTATTGTTTTTGCCGTTCTCCTGTTACTCCATTGTGTATTTATATACGTCGGAGAAACTGAACTGAGAACTATTTCCAAGTTTTTACTGATCCCATTCCTGGCGCTGTATCTTTTTGCCGCTTCGCCTAAAACACAGGCTGGTTATAACCTGCCCGCTTATGCTGGATTATTCTTTGCATTTATGGGTGATGTGTTGTTATCCCGTTCAGGTGAACAGTTTTTTCTGTTTGGGATGCTGGCTTTTATTGGTACACATATCTCTAACAGTATTTACTTTCTTAAAATACAGAAACTTGATTTTTTTAAAGGCAGGCCCATGTTGTTTGCTGCGATCATCTTACTCATCATCTCTTCAGAAGTGGTGAATAAAACAGGTTCTTTGCTGGGCGATTTTAAAGTACCTATTATGCTGTACATGGTCATCATCAGCGTAATGGCCATACTTGCCGCAAATACGATCAATCATACCATCACCAAAAAACTTACTATCCGTTACTTTATTCCGGGAGCCGGATTTTTTGTACTGTCGGATGCCTTGCTGGCGCTGAATAAATTCCTGTATCAGGAACCATCATTGGATATCCTGGTAATGCTGACTTACGGGGTGGCCCAATGCCTGTTGGTAATAGGTTTTAGCAGGAGGGGAGCTAATAGTTAACCAATAAATCATAACAGGCATCTGATTTTTTAACAGAAACACGGTATTTTCACGCCCCACAGCTATTATGGGAAATATATGCACTATGGAAGATTTTTTTCGCAAAAGAACACTTACTATTTACTGGATTGTTTTAGTAGTTCACTGTGTGTTCATGTACTTCGAACTCCCGTATATTGCTGTTACCAAGCCAATGTTTGTGCCACTACTATTGTTGCATATCCTGCTTAACGATCATAATATTGGCTCGCCTGCCGGCAAATTTGTTTTTTATATCGGACTGATGCTGTCATTCCTTGGAGATGTACTGCTGATCGTTATCACAGATACTTTTTTTCTGGGTGGCATGATCGTTTTTCTTTTTGTAAACCTGTTTTACAGCTATTCGTTTTTTTCGCTTACAAGCTTCCGCATTCCCAGAGTATTACCTGTTTTAGGTACGGCTATCACACTTTATTTTATTGCCGATTTTCTCTTTCGCTTTTTGGGCGATGAATTAGGCAGTTATAAGTTACCGGCTATCGCTTATGTAATGGCCATATCACTTACGGTGCTAACGGCCGTAAATGTGGCTGGTGTTGAAAAATACAGAACAGTTGCGCTCAACTACCTCATACCCGGAGCGATCATATTTGTGATTGAACATATTATTGTAGCATTGAATAAATTTCATCTCGGCAGGAGCAATAACCTTTACATTGCAGGAATCGTTACCTATTGCTGGACACAATATCTTTTTGTGAAAGGGGTATTAAAGGCTTATCTGTAAAGGATTAGACTGATGTTATGTTATGTGAGTAATCAGTGGTGAGAGGTGAGTAAGTTAATCGGTTACTGGTATTTACTCACTACCCACAAATTATGCTTAACATAACCCTGGTTTTGCTATTATAATACCCGATAGAAAACAGGCAATAAACAACCTCATATAAAATAATAGTGTCATAACAAAGGAATCGGTAGTTTTATATTCCCCATTTAAAAGTAAGAACCTGCTTTATGGGCGACCTGCTGCACAGAAAAATACCTGTTATTTATTGGATCGCAGTTTTACTGGATTGTATTTTCCTTCATTTTAATCTGCCTTATGCGGCTATAACAGAGCCGTTACTGATGCCTTTGCTGCTCTTATACCTGATGCTGAAAGATGCTGATATTGCAAAACCTGCGGGAAAATTCATTTTCTATATTGGATTGATTTTTGCTTTTTTGGGCGATGTATTCAACATCGTTATCAACAACCAGACCTTTTTCCTGATCAGCATCATTGCTTTTATGGCGATGAATATCTCATACTGTATTTCTTTTTATTGCCTTAACAGGCTGCGGTTAAACCATCTGCGGCCTGTAGTGATAACTGCCGGGATTCTTTTTTGTGTAGGCTATGGATTCGTTCATTTATTTGGCAAAGAGATGGGTGAACTGAAATTTTTAATTATTGTTTATCTATTCATATTCGGTGCATCCATTTCGCTGGCAGTAAATGTAGCGGGCAACCCCGACTATCGGAAAACTGCGCTGCAGTATTTTATTCCGGGTACTATTATACTCGTTATTGAGCATATCCTGCTTGGCCTTGCTCTTTTCTATTTTAATCAAAACAATGATGTTTATGCCACCGTTGTTTTGATCTATGCGTTGGGGCAATACCTGATTGTAAAAGGGATGCTGCAAATCTATCCTCATACCGTTCCGGAATATGCTTAGTAATTAAACCGCAGCTTAAAAACAAATCCCCGTTATGTTGCCATAACGGGGATTTTATATTCTGTCAATGATGATATTGACGGGATTGATTAGTATCCACCCATGCCACCCATATCAGGTGCACCACCTGTGTGAGGTGCTTCAGGCTTTGGTTTGTCGGCGATCACACACTCAGTTGTTAACAACATAGCGGCGATAGAAGCTGCATTTTCCAAAGCTACACGGGTAACTTTAGTTGGATCAATAACACCTGCTTTAAACAGGTTCTCATACACTTCTGTACGGGCGTTGAAACCAAAATCAGCTTTACCTTCTTTTACTTTCTGCACAACGATAGAACCTTCAATTCCGCTGTTTACCACAATCTGGCGCAGTGGCTCTTCGATAGCTCTTTTTACGATCTGGATACCGGTTGTTTCATCTTCATTAGAACCTTTCAGTTTTTCAAGGCTCTCAACGGCACGGATATAAGCTACGCCGCCACCAGGTACAATACCTTCTTCAACAGCGGCCCTTGTTGCATGCAGTGCATCATCAACACGGTCTTTCTTTTCTTTCATTTCCACTTCTGTGGCAGCACCTACGTACAGTACAGCAACACCGCCGCTTAATTTAGCGAGACGCTCCTGTAATTTTTCGCGATCATAATCAGAAGTTGTGTTTTCAACCTGTGCTTTGATCTGGTTAACGCGTGCTACGATATCGGCTTTCTTGCCTTTACCACCTACAACGATAGTGTTGTCTTTATCAATAGTTACAGAAGCAGCAGAGCCTAAATAAGTAAGGTCGGCGCTTTCTAATTTGAAACCTTGTTCTTCGCTTACCACGATACCTGCAGTAAGGATAGCGATATCGGTGAGCATTTCTTTTCTGCGGTCGCCAAAGCCAGGCGCTTTAACAGCAGCTACTTTCAGCGTACCACGTAATTTGTTTACCACCAGTGTTGCCAGTGCTTCACCTTCCAGGTCTTCAGCAATGATCAACAGCGGGCGGCCGCTTTGTGCCACTTTCTCCAGGATATGGAGGATGTCTTTCATAGCGCTGATCTTCTTGTCGTAGATCAGGATATATGGGTTCTGCAGTTCCACTTCCATTTTCTCGCTGTTGGTAACGAAGTATGGAGAGATATAACCACGGTCAAATTGCATACCTTCTACCACATCAACAGTAGTATCGGTACCTTTTGCTTCTTCTACAGTGATCACACCTTCTTTACCTACTTTGCTCATAGCAGTAGCGATCAGTTTTCCGATCTCGCTATCACTGTTGGCAGAAATAGTAGCTACCTGCTCAATTTTCTTAGAATCGTTACCAACTGCCTGTGATTGTGCTTTCAGGCTGTCGATCACTTTGGTAACAGCTTTATCAATACCACGCTTCAGATCCATAGGGTTGGCGCCTGCAGCAACGTTTTTCAAACCTTCGCTGATGATGCTTTGAGCCAGAACGGTAGCGGTAGTGGTACCATCACCGGCAATATCTGCGGTTTTGGAAGCTACTTCTTTCACCATCTGGGCACCCATATTTTCAATAGGATCTTCCAGTTCAAT
The DNA here is from genome assembly GCA_036758845.1 of Sediminibacterium sp. GTDB lineage: Bacteria > Bacteroidota > Bacteroidia > Chitinophagales > Chitinophagaceae > Sediminibacterium. Next base: position 528 of record DAIOVU010000075.1, on the reverse strand, counting down.
TTCTTTGGCAACGGTTACACCATCTTTAGTTACCTGTGGTGCACCAAATTTCTTTTCAATAACCACATTACGGCCTTTTGGTCCGAGGGTTACTTTTACTGCGTTGGCTAAGATGTCAACGCCTTTTTTCATTTTATTCCTTGCTTCGATATCGAAGAAAATCTGTTTTGACATATTATTTTAATTTGAAAATTTGAAAATTTGAAAATTTGAAAATCAGCAGATCATCAAATATCAGATTAAACAATAGCGAGGATATCGCTTTCACGCATGATCAGGAGGTCCTGACCTTCAATCTGGATCTCTGTTCCTGCATATTTGCCATATAGAACGGTATCGCCAACTTTTACAGTTACGGGCTCGTCTTTTTTGCCAACTCCGGCAGCTACAATGGTGCCACGTTGAGGCTTTTCTTTTGCGGTATCGGGGATAATGATTCCGCCTGCGGTTTTTTCTTCAGCAGCGGCAGGCTTAACAATTACTCTGTCGTGCAGAGGAGTAACGTTGAGTTTTTTTGCCATACGTTAT
>DAIOVU010000074.1:0-13966 GCA_036758845.1 Sediminibacterium sp. | reverse complement strand
AACAATTACTCTGTCGTGCAGAGGAGTAACGTTGAGTTTTTTTGCCATACGTTATAGGTTTTTAGTTAATTGAGTTAATAATGATACTGGCTGTCAGCTATTACTGTGCCATAAGACAGAATCAGGTCAAATTTTCAGAAACCCGGCTTAACCCATCCTGTAGACTGCATAGACTGTCAGAAACCGCGCAAAGATGGGGTAAGTTTTTGAAACGGGCTGTGTCAAAATTGCATAGGTTTTTGGGGGGAGGTTAAATAGAGTATATAAGGTAGAATAGGGTATATAAGGTAGAGTAGGGTATATAAAGTAGAATAGGGTATATAAGGTAGAGTAGGGTATATAAAGTAGGATAGGGTATATAAAGGGGAATAGGCCACAGTACACACAACTAACTGTATTTCCATGCCTTTTACCCTTATATACCCTATTCTACCTTATATACCCTATATACTTTACATACTCTATTACTACCTCATATACCTGCCCCCCACTCAATATTCAGGATTCATTTTGTCCCCCCCTGATTATACAATATATTTGCGGCTTTGAAACAAGCTCTTACCAGATGATCAGTAGAAGAAATATTCGTGTGAAGGTGATGCAGTTACTCTATATGATAGAGGCTGCCGATACCCAGACCGCATTTAAAAAGCCGGTGGATGAATTGAAGAAACAGTTAGACAGAAGCCGTGAATTATTTGTTTATCTCCTCTACTTTTTAACCGAAGTAGCCCGTTACGCCGAAACCAGCGCACAGAAAAGGGCTTCCCGTAACCTTCCTTCACAGGACGATCTGAATGTTAACATCAAGATAGCCGGCAATGAGTTCCTGTGGCTGATACTCGAAAACCCATCCTTCCAAAAAGCATTGGAAACAGACCAGCCCCAAAAACTGATCGATAAGGAACTGGTAAAAAAGATTTATACCGATCTGACCGAAACAGATAAATATAAGGAATACATCTCACAGCAAGGCCGGGAAAAATCAAAAGAAAAAGAGATCATCAAACTCATTTTTACCCAGTTGATGCTTCCCAATGAATCATTTATCAGTCACCTGGAAGAGCTGTTTAACAACTGGGATGATGATGCGGATATGATGGACCAACTGATGCTGAATTATATCCAGAAACCATCCGGTTATAACCTCCAGGAAATGCTGAGTCCGGAAAAATGGGATTTTGCCAGAACACTGCTGACCACCACGCTGGAGAAAAAAGAATACTGCGCAGAACTGATCAAGCCCAAACTAAAAAACTGGGATGCCGATCGTATTGCCGTGCTGGATATGGTGCTGATGCGTATGGGCGTTTGCGAATTATTATACTTTGAAACCATACCTACCAAGGTGACCATCAACGAATATATAGACCTTGCCAAAGATTACAGCACACCGCAAAGCGGGCAGTTTGTAAATGGCATTCTCGATAATATCCATAAAGAAATGCTGGAATCCGGGAAGATCAGAAAGGTGAATTTTAAGAACAAAGCATAATTAGCTATCACTTATCTTTACAGCGTTTTACAAATCTGCCGGAAACAGGTTTGGCAAAACAGGTAATCAATCTTTAAAATAAAACTATTTGAAATGTTGCATTTGAATTTCATTTTATTACAGGCTGGCAGTGGCGGCGGTGGAATGGTACAGTTAGTATTAATGGGTGGTATCATCCTTGTGTTCTGGCTGTTTATGATCCGTCCACAGGCTAAAAAAGCAAAAGAGCAAAAGAAATTTGTAGATAACATGCAGAAAGGTGATAAGGTGGTAACTATCGCCGGTATACATGGCACGATCAATAAGATCAATGAAGATAATACCCTCCAGCTCGAAGTGAGCCCGGGCAGTTATCTGAAGATCGAAAAATCTACCATCAGTATGGAATGGTCTGCAGCACTGAATAAAGCGCAGTAATTGCTTTAGCAGGATACATATTTTAAGGCCGGGTGATGATCTCACCCGGTTTTTTATTGAATTGACCGAAGAAATAAAGAGAAGTGATAACTTTCCTCTTTAATCTACCTACATCCATCAATGGCATCTTTACGAATTGGCCTTACAGGCGGTATTGGAAGCGGGAAAAGCGTGGTGGCACATATTTTTACTGTGCTGGGCATACCCGTGTTTAATGCAGATACCGCTGCCAAACAAATCATGGAAACAGATGCAGGCCTGCGAACAGAACTTATTAAAAACTTCGGCGCGGATACATTCAAAGATGGCCGCCTCAACCGTAAATACCTCGGTGATATTGTTTTTAAAGATTCATATAAATTGGAAGTATTGAATGCATTGGTACATCCTTATACAATTGCAGCGGCAGAAGAATGGGTATTGAAACAGCATGCGCCCTACACTGTTAAAGAAGCAGCGCTGTTCTTTGAAGCAGGCACTGCTATTGGGTTTGATTATATGATAGGTGTTTTTTCCCCGCAGCACATGCGTATTAAACGTGTAATGGACAGAGATCATTTAACCCGTGATGAAGTAAAAGCAAAAATGCAGCACCAGATACAGGAAGAGATTAAAATGCGGCTGTGCGATTTCGTAATTATTAATGATGAACAGCAATTACTGATCCCGCAGGTATTAAAATTACATGAGCGGTTTTTAGCAGAATCAAAAGAAAGCGAGATTCAATAAGTGAATTAATTTATCAGTTAAAAGAACTTTATAAGCATGATTGCAGCAACTCCGGCACCGCCATATTATGCGGTAATTTTTACTTCAGAAAGAACAACAGTTGACGATGGGTATGCAGATACCGCCCGCCGAATGGTAGAACTGGCCATGCAACAGCCCGGCTATCTCGGACACGAATCAGCCCGAGATGAGATTGGCATCACTGTATCATACTGGGAAAGCCTGGACGCCATTAAAAACTGGAAACAGAACAGTGAGCATTTAGTAGCTCAACAAAAAGGGAAAAGCCAATGGTACAGCAAATTCAAAACGCGGATCTGCAAGGTGGAAAGGGACTATGAATTTAATCATTGATTGCACTTGTTTTAAAAGTGGAATTTTTTGTTGCAATAAAGGCATCGTTTTAAGGTTCAGGCTATTCTGATTCAGCTATTTTCTATTTGTTGACCGCTTTTGCCATTTGTTATAGTAAAATCTTAAATACACAGTATGAATAACCCGCGCAAATGGGTGATAGGATTGTGCCTTACAGCTATCCTCTTTTTTGGCATCTATCTGCTGTTATTTAACCTGGTAGTTCCTAAAACAGCTTACCTGACCCTGCCACAAAAATGGTGGCGGATACCATTGGGGCAGCCCAGATCTATTGTACACGATTACCTTGGTAAACCTATTGCCCGCCAAAACCAGGCAGATTCAACACTGGAAGAATGGGTGAGTGGGTCAAAAGGAAAAAAATATCGCCTGCATCTTTATTATTACACAGACACGGTAGTTGTTAATTATTCAATACACTATCACTATAAAAACTGGTTGGTAGAGCGTGATTATTTAATTGACAGCTTATCCCACAGATAGAATTGTGAATGGGCAATGGGCAATAGCGAATGAATTTTTGTGCCTACAAAAGTATATTCACTATTGCCTATTCACAATTCACCATTGCCCATTCACAATTCACCATTGCCCATTCACATCTCGCGTTATTTTACAATTCGGTAACACCAGCGTTTCAGCTTCCCTTCAAAATCAAATGGTGTAGTGGTTTTGGTGATGTCTTTTATGTCTGTGGCTTTTAGCTGGTCTGCTTCCAGAACAAATTTTGAAAAATTGGTACTGAAGTAGATAATGCCGTCTTTGGTAGTGGCGGCCAGCACATCGTTCAACAATTCCACATGGTCGCGCTGGATATCGAGAAAATCTTTCATGCGCTTGCTGTTACTGAAAGTAGGAGGGTCGATGATCACCAGATCAAAGCTTTCAGGGGCAAGGGTTTTAAGGTATTGCTTAACATCTGCATGATGAAAAAGGTATCGCTCTTTGTCTTTTAAATGATTGATCACAAAATTATCTTCGGCCCAGTTAAGATAGGTTTTAGACAGGTCAACCGATGTAACAGTGGCAGCGCCACCTGCGGCCGCATACACTGAAAATGAGCCCGTATAACAGAACAGATTCAATACCCGTTTGTTTTTGCATTGCTCCTTCACCATTTGCCTTGTGATGCGATGATCAAGGAATAAACCGGTATCTAAGTAATCTGTCAGATTAACCAAAAATTTAAGCCCGTTTTCAATCACCGTAAAGAACTCCTGTTTGGTGTCTATCTTCTCGTATTGTCCTTCCCTGTGCGACATGCGCTTTCGTTGCCTTACATACATCAGAGACGCATCAATTCCAGTAATCTCACTAATAATCAACAGACAATTATCCAGCCATGCATCATGCTCCTCATCGGTCATGCCATGGCGGCGCAGGTATTCGGCAAGGTATAGCTTGTCTTCATATAACTCAATACAGAAGGGGAATTCAGGCAAATCATGATCATAGATGCGGTAGCAGGATACCTGCATACGTTTAGCCTGTTTGCTCCTGTGTTTGTACACTTTGGCAAGCCGGTTACGGAACATCTCTGATTTTGCTGATTCGCTCATGTGTGCAAAATACTGTGTGGGAGTTAAAGGGGGTTATATGTAAATAGAGTAAATAAGGTAAATAGAGTAAATAAGGTAAATAGAGTAAATGAAGTAAATAAAAATGAATTACGGGAGGCAAAATGGTGAACTACCACTTTAACTATTTTAACTCCTTTAACCACCCTGCCTCTTAAAAAAATAGCCACAGAAGGCACAGATTAGCCACAGAAAAAAGTCTGTGCAAATCTGTGTCATCTGTGGCAAACAAAACTATTTCAATTTAGCCAATGCTTCTTTAATTCTTGCCCAGGCTCTTTCTATGTTGGTCATGCTGTTTGCAAAAGAGAAACGAACGCAATTAGGTTCTCCAAATGCATCGCCCATTACAGAAGAAACGTGTGCGGTATTCAATAAATACATGCTGAAATCTGCCGCATTTTTGATCACTTCATTACCATCTGTTTTGCCGTAGTAAGAACTTACATCAGGAAATACATAGAATGCACCCTGTGGTTCAAAACATTTAAAGCCGGGAACAGATTTTACCAGTTCCAGTGTTTTTTCCCTTCTTCTTGTAAATTCTTCTGTCATTTCGATAGACGGACGCAGATCTCCTGTAAGTGCTGCTACTGCTGCTTTCTGTGCTATTGAACAGGTGCCGCTGGTAAACTGTCCCTGTAATTTTTCACAGGCTTTGGCAATTGTGGTATTGGCAGCAATATAGCCTAAGCGCCAGCCAGTCATTGCAAAACCCTTACTCAATCCATTGATCAGAACTACGCGGTCTTTCAGGTCATCAAACTGCGCAATGCTTTCGTGTTTGCCAACAAAGTTGATGTACTCATAAATTTCATCGGCAAGGATAACGATGTTGGGATATTTTCTGAACACATTAGCCAATCCTTTCAACTCTTCTTTGCTGTACACTGCACCGGAAGGGTTGCAGGGCGAAGAGAACATGAAAACTTTTGTTTTTGGAGTGATAGCAGCTTCTAATTCGGCTGGTGTTGTTTTAAACTGGTTTTCTACGGTTGTTCTGATCTCTACCACTTTACCACGGGCGATCTTTACCAATTCAGAATAAGTAACCCAGTAAGGGGTAGGGATGATCACTTCGTCGCCTTCATCCACCAAAGCAAGAATGGCATTGGCCAAGCTTTGTTTGGCGCCGGTAGAAGTAATGATGTTCTCAGGTTTATAATCAAGGTTGTTATCACGTTTCAGTTTGGTACATACGGCTTCACGCAGATCGGCAAAACCGGCAACAGGAGTGTAATGGCTCCAGTTATCGTTAATGGCTTTGATAGCTGCATCTTTAATATGCTGTGGGGTATCAAAATCGGGTTCGCCAAGGCTCAGGTCAATCACATCAATACCTTTTGCTCTTAATTCGCGGCCTAATTTGGCCATTTTGAGGGTTTCCGGTTCGGCAAACCTGTCTAACAGTGAAGAAAGTTCCATACAGAATTTACATTAATAAAATTGAATATCTATTGATTTTGCGGCGTAAAGTTCGGCAAAACATTCCAAACAGTTGTAAGTTTTAAAGTTGAATTCTTTTAGAAAAGGGATAGGCTCGCGAAGGCCCAAAGGCGCGGGTGTTGCTATATATGTTTTTCGTTTTAAATCAGTTCGTATTTTCAAATACGCTTATATAAAAGATTGCAGGGATAGGGCTGGCATGACTTAAATTTGATATTGAAACGATATTATGCCGCACGAATCGATCTCTGTTTTCGACATGTTTAAAATTGGTGTGGGGCCTTCCAGTTCGCACACACTGGGGCCATGGCGGGCCGCGTTGCGATGTTTGGATACCATTAAATCCAAAACCGGATTTCATAAAATAGCTTCCGTCACCGTTCTGTTGTATGGTTCATTGGCAAAAACGGGCAAGGGCCACGGAACAGATATTGCCGTTGTATTGGGCTTATGCGGAGAAGATCCTGAAACCATTGATGTAAACACGATCACGCCAAAGATCAATGCCATCCATCTTGAAAAAAAAATACTGCTGGGTGGCCAAACGCCCATCAATTTTATGATGGCAGAACATGTACAATTTCTGTACAATGAAAGCCTGCCTTTTCATCCCAACGGACTTTCTTTTTTAGTTGAATTAACCAATGGTGATAGCTGGTGCGAAACCTATTTTTCGATAGGTGGTGGATTTGTGGTGAAAGAAGGGGAGACCGGTGGCGGAAAAAAAAGTATTGATCTTCCGTTCCCCATCAATACCGCCAACGACCTGCTGCATTGGTGTATGAACGGAATGGCGATTCATGAAGTGGTGATGGAAAATGAATTGGCCTGGCATACCGAAGATGAAACCCGCAAAGGGGTGATGCGGATATGGAACAGTATGAAAGACTGTACCTACCGCGGCTGTCATGCACAGGGTGAACTTCCGGGTGGATTATTGGTGAGACGGAGAGCGTTTAACCTTAATAAAAAACTGATGAAAGGACATGTTTATTCAGATTATGATGGCTGGATAAAATGTATCAGGCTGGGCGGTAATGATTTTAAATATACGCTCGACTGGGTAAGTTGTTTTGCATTGGCCGTAAACGAAGAGAATGCCTCTTTTGGCCGTGTAGTTACCGCACCAACCAATGGCGCTGCGGGTGTGATACCTGCCGTGTTGCAATACTATATTGCGTTTTGTGATGGTTATAGTGAAGAAAAGATCATCCGTTTTTTATTGGTTGCTTCAGAGATAGGCAGCATCTTTAAAAAAGGCGCCACCATTTCTGCAGCGATGGGCGGTTGCCAGGCAGAGATCGGTGTATCATCGGCCATGGCTGCTGCGGCTTTAACCGAATGTATGGGTGGTACACAAAGGCAGGCGCTGATGGCTGCTGAAATTGCGATGGAGCATCATTTAGGATTAACCTGCGACCCGATTGGCGGACTGGTACAGATACCCTGTATAGAACGTAATACGATGGGGGCCATTAAAGCCATCACCGCCTCGCAACTGGCATTACAAAGCTCGCCCGACTATGCCATTGTAAGCCTCGACAAAGTGATCAAAACCATGTGGGACACAGCTTTGGACATGAGCAGCAAATACAAGGAAACAGCAGATGGGGGATTAGCTACCAATATTCCAATCAGCTTGCCGGAATGTTAGGGAGAGAGACTTGGTTCCATGGTCAAACTTTAGTTTTCACATCCTATCTTTCACAATAAAAAAATTACTTCTCTCTGCGGAAATAGAAAAGAGTGTATTTTTTGAGCGTACTATTTCCTTTTCCCTTTCTTCAATTCTTTGTTCTTCTTCGCCTCGGGTAAATAATTTTTGGATGATACCACTTTATCACCTGTTTCTAATTCCAGTGCCTTTCTTGCATCTCCCGCAATTTTTCCTCCCTGGTTAGCTGTTTTTTTGTTCTCAACAAAACCTATAGGATTTTTCTTCTTCACTATTTCGGTTGTTGATGCCTCGCCCAACATGGAAAAAATCAGTTCAAGGTCGGTCATGTGATCACGCAGATTTTGACCTTTCAGGCCTTTCAACTTCTTATAGTCCGATGGAGTAAGCCCGAAAGTTGCTTTAGAGATTTCTGCTGTCAGAATAGCGTATTCCATTTGCTCCTTTACGTCTCTGTTTCTCCATTCTTCGGTCAGTTCTTCACGAATGGTAATGCTACGTATCCGCTTCTCAATCCAGTCGCCAGGATAACCTTTCAGTTTGTAAAGTTCTCTTGTCCGTTGGGTTGCCAGTTCAGGGTTTTCAATTTCCTCCAATCTGTCAGCACCAACTTGTGCCAGCCAACGCTTAAACGGTTCTGCTTTGGGCGATGGGATACTTTGAATAATGCGAAGCAAAGTTTTGGCATTTGCTACATCTGTCAGATAAAATTTGCCATCGGTTGACTGCATTTTCAGTTGTCCCAAATATTGGGACAACTCTTCATAACCCTCATTTAATAGTTTGGTTTTAAGTGCGTTCCAGTATTTGCGAGGCCTTGGGCTGCCAGTTAAAATCTCAACCACATCAATGATAGAAAAATACCATTGTTGTTCCTGTTCATTCCATTCGGAACGAACCTTTTTGTTCTCAAAAAGTTTGATGTTTCCCATGTAGCGAATCTAAACAATAACAATGTACTATTTGTAGCGAACCTGCTGGCGTGGTTGGAGGTGTTTTTCCAAAAAATGGGTGTTTAAACGGGGGCTTAGGAATAAATTTTATTTTCCGTAGAGCGTCCTTTCATAATAAAAAAAACGCTAATCTCCATGAGATATGCTGAGAGAAGCAAGGGAGACTGCGGATATAGAAATATTCCAATCAGCCTGTCAGAATGTTACCGAGAGGCGTGAATTGTCGGTCGTGAGTCGTGAGAGATTTCATTCTATTATCAATCATTTTACCCATCAATGGTAAGGAATGACATAGCCTTGCAGACCATCAAGATTCGACAAAAAATAATCGTAATCAACCCAAACTAAACCTTTATCTGCCCAGATATTACTCCAACTGTTCATTACCCTGAAGGCTTTTTTTCTGTCATTGTAACCGCATACTACCATCGCATGCGGCGCTGGTGAGTTACTGATTCTGTGGGTTAACAGATAAGGTTCAGTTGGCCTCCTGTAACCCAGATCAACATGTGCAGCAAAAATTACCGGCATTTTGTGCAGTATTTGTTGTTTTATCAAGACAAGATTTGTCAGGTCAACATTGTACCATTGTTTAATTTTAAACCGACCTGCTTTTTTGTGTTGCAAGCTATCGGGTTGTGTAAAACATTCTCCTCCGTTGTATGCCATATCTTTTAAAGAACAGGCACCTTGTGTTTTTAATAAATACAAATGGTCACGAATAGGAGTGCAGGTGCATGTACCTTTTGCTATCTGATTATAGGTATAGGCCGGACTTAGCAAGCTACTATCAGAATAAGGCAGACTATCAGCTATGTGAAAGTAATAGCTACCTGCTGCATATACGGTGGCCCATGCCGAGCAGGAGCTTTCTGCTTTCTGGTCTCCGGGTATCGGCATATCTAATTGAAGGCTATCAGGAAGAATATCTGTAAAAGAAAAACGTGCAGAATCATCAGGTTGGGGATTAATGCCCAGGCTTAGTCCATCTTCACAATAACCATTTGCAAAAGCATAGTCAGCAGGTAAGGTATCGCTATTTGTGACTGGGGTTATAGGTGGGCAGTTTTCGCAGGAAAGCTCTCTTTTACAGGCAGTTAGAATAAACAAGGATGCCCCAAAATAAAAAACAAGCAATGGTTTCATGCAATTATTTTTGGTTGACAAGCAGTTAGATTCCAATTATTGGAAATATGTTGCCTGACAGCGTTAACAAAAAAGAGAAGCAGGAATTAAAACTTCCTGATTCTCTTTTTGATAAAAATTTATGGCACCACCTTAATTAAACTGGGGATCGAATGAAAGTTGTTCAATGTCTACATCCGAAAAATCCCTGATCATATCGTATAAAGTGCCTCTTTCTACCGGCTACAATATTTCAGATAGATATTGCCTTGTAGATACAAATTTTTGGAGTATTAAAAAAGGGGGGAAATCCCCTTTTTTAATACTCCAAAGGCTACTACTTTCATTTTCTCAAATGCTGCTGTAATTCTTTTAGAAGTAAAACATTAGTTCAGTAAATTAAAAAAACAAATGAAACCCTCATCAAGCTATTATTGTTGGTGTTATTAGCCGTCTCAATTTTTGGGGTGGTTTGCTTATGATAATTGGTATATTCCTGCAATGGGTACCGGATTTGTTTACTTTAATCAGATGGTATATAATATACACCCATAAAATCATTCATGAAATCAATTCTATTTTTTTTAGTCCTTTTTTTTGACTGGATTTCCGCCGCTGCACAAAAAACTGAATATATTGGTTCATTGGGCAGTGGGCTGTTTCATTACAGGTATGAATATTCGACCCCGGAAGTGAAGGAACCCTACTATTCAATGCTCAATGTTAATAGAAATGGTCCTATTGGTCTGAATAAAGCCTACGGAAATAATCCAAGAGGCGATAAAAGTGGGTTTTCTTATTATATATCTGTTGGTTTAAAACGGGTAACTATAAAAGATGTATTGTTCGGATTCAATGTGGATTTTTCTTCCAGGGAAAGTAAAAAAGACCTTAACTGGGTGTTTGAACCTTATATTTCTAATAGCCCTGCACAAGGTAGAACATTACTTCGAAACAACATGTTTGGTATTTCACCTTATTTAGGGAAAAGAATTTGGAATAAAGTACATACTCACTATTTGGATTTGACAACCGGATTGGGTGTATTGCGATCCTATGGTGCGCACGAACAATCTGAGGCTACTATTACTGCTACAGGAGAACAGTTTAAGGCAGACCTAGTTGACTCTTATCAAACAGGGTACGATAATGCAATAGAATTTCACTGGAATTTAAGAGTACAATATGGATTAAACCAATGGGGCATTTCAGCAGCTTATTCCATAGGCCTGACAAAGCTTGGAGGTAATAATTATGCCGGATCATATTCCAGGTTTTTACAGGCCGGGCTTTTTTTCCGGCTTAACAAGGAATAAATTTTCGTGTCTATTCTATTTTCGATAGGTGCTTAATTTTCATTCACCCACTCACTCAATCACTCATTCAATCATTAAACCTTAGTTCATCGATGGATCTGCCATCAACTCTTCTAACTCTACATCCGAAAAATCTCTGATCACATCGTATAAAGTGCCTCTTTCTACCGGTTCTCTTTTTACCTGTTTGATGAGTGTTACCAGGTCGGCAGTGCTCATGGCGGGGTTTTGTTCCTCGCTGCCGGCCATGGCATAAATTTTTGTTGAATCGTCGATAGTGCCGTCAATATCATTTACGCCGAAGGATAAGGATAATTGCGCATTCTTCCTGCCCAGCATTGGCCAGTATGCTTTAATATGTGGGAAATTGTCCATATACAACCTTGATACGGCATACATTTTCATGTCTTCAATTATGGATGTTTCATTTACATAGCTCATGTCATTATCCATGTTACGGAATTTGAGCGGGATGAAGGTATTAAAGCCACCTGTAACATCCTGTAATTGCCGAAGCCTGTCCATATGATCAATACGGTGCCAGAATTTTTCAACGTGTCCGTACAACAAAGTAGCGTTGCTGTGCATACCCAGTTCATGAGCCGCTTTGTGAATGTGTAACCAGCCTTCAGCATCTACTTTATCTTCACAGATCTGTTTCCGTATTTCGGGATGAAATATTTCAGCGCCACCGCCGGGTAATGAATCAAGGCCGGCTTCATGCGCCTGGCGCATGCCTTCTTCCACCGTTACTTTTGCTTTTTTGAACATGTAATCCAGTTCAACCGGTGTAAAAGCTTTGATATGCAGGTCGTGACGATGCGCCTTGATTGTTCTCAATAATTCAAGAAAGAAATCCATGTTCATTTTAGGGTGCACACCACCTACAATATGTACTTCGGTAACGGGTTTGCCGTCGTAGCTTTTTACAATGTCCATCATCTGGTTAATACTCAGTTCCCAGCCTTCTTCGCGGTTGGCGTATAAACGTGAGTAGGAGCAGAATTTACAGGAGAACACGCAAACATTGGTAGGCTCTATATGAAAATTGCGGTTGAAATAGGTTTTATGTCCATGCTTCTCTTCACGAACCCAATTAGCTAAAGTACCCAGAAAGCCGAGTGAGCCTTTTTCAAAGAGAGCAACACCATCATCAAAGGAGATCCGCTCTTTGCGGAGAATTTTTTCGCCTATTTGTTTGAGTTGTGTATCTGTGGTATTGGCAACAAGCGTAAATGGGTCGGAGATGGAGGAGAACATAGTACTTAGTTTGTGATGTAAAATTAATTAGTAATTGGTAATTAGTAGTTAGTAATTACCATTAAAATGGAAAAAACTTCTCATACATGAGAAAGCCGCAGTTTATGTGATTATCACATAAACTGCGGCCAATTACTAACTACTAATTTCTAAATACTAATTAACCTCAGTGTTTCACCGCCTCAACAGCATTCCTGTCATGTTTATACCTGAACACCAACGGAAACAAAATCCCTAATACCAATGCGTATCCTGCAAAACTGAGCCAGATATTCTGCCAGTTCTTGATACCATCAACTGTAAAATGATCAACCACCCAGCCGCTGATGGTTCCTCCGAGATAAGCCCCGATACCATTGGTCATTAACATGAATAAACCCTGTGCGCTGGCGCGGATCTTAATATCGGCTTCTTTTTCAACAAACAAAGAGCCGGAGATATTGAAGAAGTCGAATGCCATACCATAAATGATCATGGATAGTACCAGCAGGTACAGGCCATGCCCGGGATCACCAATGGCAAATAATCCAAAACGGAATACCCAGGCAAAAATGCTCATCAGCATCACGTTCCTGATGCCAAACCTGCGCAGGAAAAACGGTATCGTTAAGATGAACAGTGTTTCGGAGATCTGGGAAATAGATAACAGCAGGTTAGGGTGTTTTACACCAAAAGAATCGGCATAAGAGGTTTTAAAATCATCCAGGAAAGCGCCTCCAAAGGCATTGGTAATTTGCAAAGCGGCGCCAAGCAGCATGGCAAAAATGAAAAAGATGATCATTTTTTTTCTCCTGAATAAAACGAAAGCATCTAACCCCAGTGAGGAAGCCAGACTTTTTTTCTCTTCCACTTTTACAGGTGTGCAGGCTGGCATGGTAAAAGCATATAATCCTAATAATAAGCCTGCACCTCCGCTAATATATAATTGCATCGGGCTTTTTGTCCAGCCCAGCATATCCACCATCCACATGGCCACCACAAAACCAATGGTACCCCAAACGCGAATGGGCGGGAAGTCGCGCACAATATCAAAACCTTTTTTTTCAAGAACGATATACGACACTGTATTATTCAATGCGATGGTAGGCATAAAAGCCATACAGTTCAGCAGCATGATAAGATAGAAGGTACGGTAATCAGTTACGGTAGAAGCCCATATCAACAATACTGCCCCAATAATATGTAGAAGGCCTAAGATTCTTTCTGCGTTTACCCACCTGTCGGCCACAATCCCCATCAGGGCCGGCATAAACAGTGAGGCGATACCCATGGTGGCATAAACGGCGCCAACCTCACCGCCGGTAAAATGGAGTGTAACAATCATATATCCGCCAAGCGAAATCAACCAGGATCCCCAGACGAAAAACTCTAAAAAATTCATTATGAGCAGTCGGGTCTTAATGTTCATCATACGGCTGTTTGGGTTATGTAAAAACGATTTTGAAAGATAATGAAAAAATAACTTACAAATAACGTGGTGTGCTATTAAACGCATAGTTACATAGGTTAGGAAACAGGGCATATAGTTCAGCCGCTATGGTTCTTTTGTTTTTCCTATGTACCTCCTATGTTTACAAAGTAAGTAAAATAGTTCTTTG
>DAIOVU010000073.1:0-14183 GCA_036758845.1 Sediminibacterium sp. | reverse complement strand
GTGCGCAGTGCGCACTTTAACTTGTGTATCAATGCTTTCGGGCATCGCCCGCTGCAGCCTTGGCGTAAGCGGGCAGCAAAAATAGGGGGTTTTCACAAATAATCCACATCGAAAAGCCTGTTTTTAAATTTTTCCTCCCGCTCTCACAGATTATCGTGTCAATTTCAAAATTTCCCATTTCCAAAATTTCAAAATCCCTAAAACTCACAATTCTTCGGTGTTCTCGCAAACGCAATCACATCCCGGATATTCGTCATACCTGTTACAAACAATACCATACGCTCAAAACCCAATCCAAAACCCGCATGCGGTACCGATCCAAAACGGCGGGTATCTAAGTACCAGCTTAGTTCTTCGGCAGGTATATGCATTTCTTTCATTCTTTCTTCCAGCTTATCTAATCGCTCCTCTCTTTGCGATCCTCCCACAATTTCTCCAATACCCGGCGCCAGAATATCCATGGCGGCTACTGTTTTACCATCATCATTCTGGCGCATGTAAAACGCTTTAATTCCTTTTGGATAATCTGTTAAGATCACCGGCTTTTTAAAATGTTTTTCTACCAGGTAACGCTCATGCTCACTCTGCAAATCAACACCCCAGCCTTCTATCAGGTACTGGAATTTTTTCTTTTTGTTGTGATTGCTTTCTTTTAATATGTCAATCGCCTCGGTATAGGTTAATCGCTGAAAATCGTTGTTCAGTACAAACTCCAGCTTTTCTATCAATCCCAGCTCACTGCGCTTATCCTGTGGTAATTGTTTTTCTTCTTCTGCCAGGCGCTGCGCTAAAAATTCAAGGTCCTCGCGGTTATTGTCCATCACATACTTAATCAGGTATTTGATAAACTCTTCTGCCAGCGTCATATTATCTTCCAGGTCATGAAAAGCCATCTCAGGCTCAATCATCCAGAACTCAGCCAGGTGGCGGGTTGTATTGGAGTTCTCAGCACGGAAAGTAGGCCCGAAAGTATAGATCTCACTAAACGCCATCGCTCCTAATTCTCCTTCCAATTGTCCGCTCACCGTTAGGTTGGCGCTCTTTCCAAAAAAGTCTTCTTTGTAATTAATAGTACCATCATCATTTAATGGCGGGTTGTCCATTGGCAGCGTAGTTACACGGAACATTTCCCCGGCGCCTTCTGCATCACTGGCTGTAATAATAGGTGTATGCAGGTATACAAAACCTTTCTGGTTAAAAAACTGGTGCACCGCAAAGGCTAATGAATGGCGCACACGAAACACCGACCCAAACGTATTGGTACGAAACCGCAGGTGCGCTTTCTCCCTTAAAAATTCGAGGCTGTGTTTTTTAGGTTGCAAAGGATATTTTTCGGCATCACTGTCGCCCAGTATTTCAATGGTGGCCGCTTTTACTTCAATAGTTTGTCCTTTACCAACAGAGGCTACTAATTCGCCGGTAACTTTTACAGAAGCGCCGGTGGTGAGCCTTTTTAATAAAGTATCATCAAACTGCCCCAGGGTAGCTACCACCTGCAGGTTATTATTGGTACTGCCATCGTTCAGCGCAATAAACTGGTTATTACGGAATGTACGTACCCAACCCATTACCGTTACTTGTTTACCTGCTTCTCCTTTTGTGAGCAGTTGCTTGATCTTGGTTCTCTTATTAAACATAGTGCTTGAATTAGCGGATTACGGATTGGCGGATTGGGGATTAACGGATTGGCGGATTAGATGGTTTTGTAGTCCGATAATCCGCCAATTAGCTAATACGCCAATCTTTTGGACGGCAAAGATAACCAAACAAGCCTCCTGACAGACTTTTAACACCCTTTCAGACTCAAAAACACGTAAAAAATTCTTGTTTTCAGAAAAACTGGCTTAACATTGCATTGGAAACAAGCCGGTTCGGTCTTCTTACTTAGCTCTCGACACAACCGGTTCACTCTCTTTCCGATCAAAAAAAATCACAACCCGATCTGAGTTTACTTTCCCTTAGACTGGATATTTAACCTTTGACAATTGAAATCCCCGAATTAACAGATTTTATTTTTTATGTACGACATTTTGCAATTAAATGACATGCTCCTGCCTGAGTTGCTGGACATTGCCGAGCAACTGAACATTAGCGGTGCCAAGAAATTAGACAAGCAAGGACTGATCTACAAAATATTGGATGGACAGGCCGTGCAAGCCAGTGAAACCAAAGAAGATCCGAAGAAAAAGAGCGCCCGTCCACGCAAACCCGTAACGCTTAAAACAGCCAACGTAACCGAAGAAGCTGAAGTGATGCAGGAAGCGCCAAAAGCTGTTGAAAAAGCGGCGCCTCAAAAGAAAGGACCGGTACGCAAGCCCAAACAGGAAGCGGCTGCCGGGCAATCGCAACCCGAGTTGGTACAACCAACCGATAACCAGGAAACTGCTGCTGAAGCAGGTACTGAGGAAAGCGCACAACCGGGTGAAGAAGGTTCCGCACAGGAAACCCCGCAACACCAATATCCACGCCAGCAACAACGCAAAGAGCCTGCTTTTAATATCGAATTTGAAGGGGTGATCCTTGGAGAAGGGGTATTGGAAATGATGCCCGATGGATATGGCTTCTTACGTTCTTCAGACTACAACTACTTATCATCCCCGGATGATGTATATGTATCACCATCACAGATCAAATTATTTGGATTAAAAACCGGCGACACCGTTCATGGTGCCGTTCGCCCTCCCAAAGAAGGTGAAAAATATTTTGCCCTGTTAAAGGTTGACAGCATCAATGGTAAAAGACCCGATGAGGTTCGCGATCGCGTTCCTTTCGATTATCTCACTCCATTGTTCCCTTTTGAAAAATTAAACCTGTTTACTACAGCCAATAATTACAGCACAAGGATCATGGACATCTTCACGCCAATTGGTAAAGGCCAGCGTGGATTGATTGTTGCCCAGCCAAAAGTGGGTAAAACCATGTTGCTGAAAGAAGTAGCCAACGCCATTGCGGCCAATCACCCGGAATGTTACCTGATGGTGGTGCTGATTGATGAGCGCCCTGAAGAGGTTACTGATATGGAACGCAGTGTTCGCGCAGAAGTAATTGCCTCAACATTTGATGAGCCTGCCGAAAAACACGTAAAAGTTTCAGCCATCGCCCTGCAAAAAGCAAAACGTTTGGTTGAGTGCGGACATGATGTGGTGATCCTTTTAGATTCTATTACCCGATTGGCTCGTGCGCACAATACCGTAGCACCCGCTTCAGGTAAAGTATTATCGGGCGGTGTGGAAGCAAACGCTATGCAGAAACCAAAACAATTCTTCGGTGCAGCCCGTAAAATTGAACATGGCGGATCATTAACCATCCTTGCTACCGCGTTGATTGAAACAGGAAGTAAAATGGACGAGGTGATCTTTGAAGAATTTAAAGGTACCGGTAACATGGAGCTCCTGCTCGACAGACGCCTGGCCAATAAGCGTATCTTCCCTGCTATCGATCTTTCCGGCTCTTCTACACGCCGTGATGATTTATTGCTCGATAAAGAAGTGTTACAAAGAATGAATATTCTCCGCCTCTTCATCAACGATATGAATACAGAAGAATCAATGAACGAACTCCTCAAGCGCATGAGGGGAACAAAAGACAATGAAGAATTCCTGATGTCGATGAACCGTTAATCGCGGATTTCGCTGATTGATTAATATGAATAATAAGAAGGGCCACGATAATTCGTGGCCCTTCTTATTATATAAACCTATTCCCAAAAATATCCCTTGGGTGCCCCAGCGGCTTAGCGAAGGGCGGAGTGGCTACGGTTTTACAATCAGTAAACACTCAAAATCCACCTTATTTATAATAACTATTCCGCTCAATCTCTTCTCTCACTTTCTCGGGAACTAAATAACGGATTGTTTTTCCGCTCCTGATATGATCGCGGATAGAGGTTGCAGAAATTTCAAGCATGGGCGCATCCAGAATAACAGCTTTCGCACCAAAAAAATCTTTCAAATCAAAACCTTTACGCCTGTAAATAATGAAAGAATAATTTTTTACCAGCAGGTCAAAATTTTTCCATCGCGGTAAATTCTGAAAACTATCGCTTCCCATAATAATGGAAAACTCATGTTGCGGGTATTTTTCCTGTAAGTAGGTTAGGGTATCTATTGTATAAGATGGGCGGGGTAATTTGAATTCTACGTCAGATGCTTTTAACCGGAGATCATCTTCAACAGCTAAATGCACCAGGTGTAAACGATGGTACTCGTTCAACAATACAGAAGACGGCTTTAACGGATTTTGCGGTGATACCACAAACCAAACCTGCTGCATATCGGTATGATTGGCAACATAACTGGCAACAATCAGGTGGCCAATATGGATGGGATTAAAAGAACCAAAATACAGGCCGATTTTCATCTATATTATTAATAATCAATTAATTACATATTATTATACAATCTCTACAAAAATACTTTTTGCTTCATTAAGTCGCAAACTGAGGCGATAGCCGGCCACAGATATCGAAATAGGGTCTCCCAGCGGGGCAATCTGTTCTACTTTAACCTTCTCACCAGGCACACAACCCATTTCCATCAGTTTTATAAAGATCTCGTCTTTTTCAAAAGAATGAATCACTGCATCCTGTCCCGGTACTAATTCTGACAATCGTTTCATTTCCTGTTATTAATGTTTAAAGGTAGTATGGCGGGATAGCTTTTTGTTACGAATTTTGGAGTTATACAATCCATCGCATGGCAACAGTTTCTTTTCGCTCGGCAGACCGTCGTTTGCAAATATCTGATAAGTCTTTAGTAAAAGATTTTATTACCCGCATCTTCAAAAAAGAGAAACATACGCTGAGCTCTATAACCTATGTTTTTTGTTCAGACGATTTTCTGCTGCAGATGAACCGTGATTTTTTGCAGCACGATTATTATACCGATATCATCACATTCGCGCTTTCTGAAAAAGGAGAGCCGGTTGAAGCAGAAGTGTACATCAGCATCGACCGGGTAAAAGACAATGCCAAAGCCCTTGGCCTCACTTATAATGAAGAAATCCTCCGTGTGATCTTTCATGGTGCGCTTCATTTGTGTGGTTATAAAGACAAAAAGAAAAGCGAAATCCTGGTTATGCGCGGCAAGGAGGATCAATATTTGCGTTTATATAGGAAATTCAGGGCTGATGTATAAACTGCTGATCATTTGCATATTGATCTTTCCCCTTCATTCTTTTTCCCAACAGTTCTCCATGATAGAGCTGGAAGAGAAAAAAATACCCGAACCAAACACGCTTGATTCAATTGTGGATCAATGGAATCGCTCACAACCCGGCTTTCTATCACTACCTACCGAAGCAAAACAACTTTTATACTGGACAAACTACGCCAGGCACAGTCCTGAGAAATTCTGGGACAGTGCCGTAGTACCCATTCTGAAACTATTTAAAACCCTTAATACCCCCGAGTCGGCCAGTTTACAGAAAGATCTTTTCAGTGTCGGAACACTTCCGATGTTTGTCCTTAACCAAAAACTGGTCAAGACAGCCCAGTTGCACGCTTCGGATATTGGTACTAAAGGGGCAAAGCCAAGTCACACCTCAACTAATGGAACTGATTTTAGTACCCGCATGAAGCTGGCGGGAATAAGATTTTGCGCCAACGAAAATATTTCTCTAAGTAGTCAAAGCGTTCTTCTATCTGTAATTCTTCTTTACCTGGATATTGGTCTGCCCGAAATGGGTCATAGAAAAACCCTGCTTGACCCAAATCTCAAAGAAACAGGTGTTGGTTCTTCCCTATATGGAGAAGAGGGGTTCTTTCTGGTGCAGGATTTTGCCTGCTCACAACAATAAAGGAAGGTTCCACGAATCACTGTTTCTTCCTGAAACATCACTTTCTATTGAAACAAAATGTTCCACAAAACACTGTTTCTACCTGAAACATATACTTTTGTGTATGGCCAGGAAGAGATGGACACCCCAAACCGAAGTAACCGACTCCCTGATCCGGTCGAGGGAGAAGCGCAAATGGCAATTAAGCTTTAGAAGGTACGTGCTGGAGCAAACACCCAGTGAAGCCTATGCCCCTTATTTTGGTTTAGATATAGAAAGTCTGAGGAATTGGTTTGAGCTTCAGTTTACAGAAGGGGTAAGCTGGGACAATTTTGGCAAGGTCTGGCAGTTTGATCATATTGTTCCTGCCACCTACTTCGATTATTCAAAAGAAGAAGACCTGGTACTTTGTTGGAACTTTATCAATCTCCGGATTGAAAGAATAGATTCTGCCAATGGTTTGGCCAACAGGATAGAAGAACTGGCTGTAAAATCATACTTCCATCATCTATATGAAAAAACAGGCTTTTCCCTTTGCAGGAAGATGTTGGAAAAGATTGAAGCCATTGAATCGGGTGCGGAGTATAGCAGTACATCTATTGAAAACTTTATTATTGACAACAAGGACAGGTTCGAAAATATAACCACTCTTACGCCGGAAGAATTCAACCGCCTGAACAAAGGCAATACTGTTGAAGAGCTTTTATTAGAAAGGGAAATCCTTAGAAAATTCGGTTCTGGCCAAAAACCCTGAACTATCTTTGACGCCTATGTTTCCTGAATATGATGTGATAGTAGTAGGTGCCGGACATGCCGGTTGCGAGGCGGCTGCAGCAGCAGCTAACCTCGGCAGTAAAGTACTGCTCGTAACCATGAACATGCAAACCATTGCACAGATGAGTTGTAACCCTGCTATGGGTGGAATTGCCAAAGGACAAATTGTACGTGAGATAGATGCCATGGGTGGTTATAGCGGTATTGTGAGTGATAAAAGTACCATCCAGTTCAGAATGCTGAACCGGAGTAAGGGTCCGGCCATGTGGAGCCCGCGCACCCAAAACGACCGGATGCTATTTGCCGCCACCTGGCGGGAGATGCTGGAGAATACACCAAACGTGGATTTCTATCAGGACATGGTTCGCTCTATCATTATTAAAGGAACCAAGGCTTGCGGCGTAGTAACCGGATTGGGTCATGAGATCCGTTCCAAATCGGTGGTAGTAACCAGTGGAACCTTTTTAAATGGTATCATCCACATTGGTGAAAAACAATTTGGTGGTGGGCGTGTGGCAGAAAAAGCAGCAACCGGCATTACCGAACAACTGGTTGAGTTTGGATTTGAAAGCGACCGCTTAAAAACAGGAACACCTCCAAGGGTAGACGGCCGAAGCCTCGATTACAGCAAAATGGAAGAGCAGAAAGGGGATGATGAAATTGTTGGATTCTCTTACACAGACACACCACGCATAAAAGCAGAAACGCAAAGAAGCTGTCATATAACATATACCAACAGCACGGTTCACGATATTTTAAAAACAGGGTTTGACCGCAGTCCCATGTTCCAGGGACGAATAGAAGGTATTGGACCAAGGTATTGCCCGAGCATTGAAGATAAGATCAATCGTTTTGCAGACAGGGACAGGCACCAGCTATTTGTAGAACCCGAGGGATGGAATACGGTTGAGATCTACGTAAATGGCTTCTCCACATCATTACCTGAAGAAGTACAATACGAAGCACTTCGTATTGTACCGGGATTTGAGAATGTAAGAATATTCCGTCCGGGTTACGCAATTGAGTACGATTATTTTCCACCAACCCAATTACAGTATTCGCTGGAGACCAAACTGTTGAGCAATTTATTTTTTGCCGGACAGATCAATGGTACAACGGGTTATGAAGAAGCGGCCTGCCAGGGTTTGATGGCGGGAATTAATGCACACCAAAAAGCAAGAGAACTGGAGCCGTTGATTTTAAAAAGAAGCGAAGCCTATATTGGAGTATTGATTGATGACCTGATCAGCAAAGGAACCGAGGAGCCCTACAGGATGTTTACCAGTCGCGCAGAATTCAGAACCCTCCTGCGTCAGGATAATGCTGATCTGCGCTTAACAGAAATCAGTTACCGCCTTGGTCTTGCTTCACAAAGCAGAATGGACAAAGTGCTGACAAAAAGAGAGCAGGTAGCCGAAGTGAAAAAACACCTTGCTGCTACCAGCGCAGAAGCTGAAGACATCAACCCGTATTTTTCAGAAATCGGGTCGGCCCCCATCACAGAAAAACAAAAGATCAATAAGATTTTATTGAGACCGAATGTTTCGCTCCCTTCTTTACTTGAAGTAGTACCCGGTTTGAAAGATCAGCTCTCCGCCGTTTCAACAGACTCTTTGGAACAGGCAGAGATCCAGATCAAGTACGAACGCTATCTTGAAAAGGAACAGGAAATTGTTGACAAGATGAGTCAATTAGAAAACATGGTCATCCCCGCCAGCTTTGACTACGACAGGGTTTCGGCACTATCAACCGAGGCGCTTCAGAAATTCAAAAAAATCAAGCCAACCACGCTGGGCCAGGCAAGTCGCATTAGCGGCGTAAACCCGAGTGATGTGCAGATCTTAATGGTGTACATGGGCAGATAATTGCATTTCTGTTTTATAAGTAATAACTTCCCTTTCCTAAATCCTACTTTATGAAACCATTACTCTTTGCTGTACTGATCGTTTCATCATTTCTATTTTCCTGCAAACAAAAACAGGAACCATTAACGCTGCAAGAATATCACGCACAAACAGATACGGGCGTACAAACCGGCGGTGTGAAACTGATCTCTGTTGAAACACCAGTGGGAAAATTTAATGTGTGGACCAAACGCTTTGGAAATAACCCAAAAATAAAAGTGCTGCTGTTACATGGTGGACCGGGTGGTACGCATGAATTTTTTGAATCGTTTGAAAGTTTTTTCCCGCAGGAGGGAATTGAGTTTTACGAGTATGATCAACTTGGCTCTTACTTTAGTGATAAACCAAAAGACAGCAGTCTCTGGACCTTTCCGCGTTTTGTGGAAGAAGTAGAACAGGTTAGAAAAGCGCTGGGGCTGAATAAAGATAATTTCTACTTACTTGGCCATAGCTGGGGCGGCATCCTGGCCATGGAGTATGCATTTAAATACCAGGACAATTTGAAAGGACTCATCATTAGTAATATGATGAGCAGTTGCCCGGCCTACGGAAAATATGCCGAGGATGTTCTGGCAAAACAGATGGATCCAAAAGTGCTGGATACTATCCGCGCGCTGGAAGCAAAAGGGGATTTTGCCAACCCGAAATATATGGAACTGCTGATCCCAAATTTTTACAACAAGCATGCCTGCCGTTTGCAACCATGGCCTGAAGCACTCAACCGCGCTTTTCCTCATATCAACAGTGACATCTATACATTGATGCAGGGTCCTTCTGAGTTTGGAATTGGCGGGCGTTTGGCAAAATGGGACAGAAGCAAAGACCTGCCGCAAATTAAAATCCCAACCCTTACCATTGGCGCAAAACACGATACCATGGATCCTGAACACATGAAATGGATGGCCACACAGGTGCAGAAAGGACGTAGCCTGGTTTGTACAAACGGAAGTCATTGCGCCATGTGGGATGATCAGCCAAATTATTTTCCGGGGCTGATACAATTCATTAAGGATGTAGATAAGGGCGGTTTTACAAAATAGCCGTTCACCGACAATAACAGGGCTTTACCGAAAATATGATGAATGGTTTTTACGGTACTGCCATTTCAGTAGTTTTAAGATCTCCCTAAACAAACTAATGCTATGAGAAAAATCAAGCTCCTGCTTTCCGGGCTTCTGTTTGCTGTATTGCTGCAGGCTCAGGAAACATTTCCTGTAAATGGCGTGGCCGATAAGCGTGAGGGCTGTTATGCCTTTACCAATGCCACCATTGTAAAAGACGCACAAACCACATTAAGCAATGCAACGCTGGTGATCCGCGATGGAAAGATCATCAGCGTAGGTACTACGGGTGTAGCCATTCCCAAAGATGCGGTGGTGATAAATTGTAAAGACAAATACATCTATCCTTCATTCCTGGATATTTACACCGATTATGGTATTGCCACACCATCGCGCGACCAGGCAAGAGGCGGCTTTAATTTTAATGCACCCGCACAATTAGTGTCTAATACAAAAGGTGCGTATGGCTGGAACCAGGCCATTAAGCCGGAAACAGATGCGTCTAAATTATTTGCGGCAGATGATGCCAAAGCAAAGACGCTTCGTGATCTTGGTTTTGGAACGGTTCTTACACACGTAAAAGATGGTATTGCCCGCGGAACGGGTTCTGTTGTAACGCTTGCCAATGAAAAAGAAAACCTGACCTTGCTGAAAGAAAAAGCTTCTGCACACTATTCACTCAGCAAGGGAACTTCAACGCAGAGTTACCCCAGCAGTATGATGGGAACGATAGCTCTGTTACGCCAAACATACCTTGATGCACAGTGGTACAAAACCAAACCGGCCAAAGAGGGAACAAACCTTTCTTTGCAGGCGTGGAACGACAATCAAAGTCTGCCACAAATATTTGAAGCAGACGATAAATGGAACGATCTGCGTGCAGACCGTGTGGGTAAAGAGTTTGGTGTACAATATATTATTAAGGGTGGTGGCAACGAGTACCAGCGTATTAAAGAGATTGCAGCAACCAAAGCAACTTTTATTCTTTCGCTCAATTACCCTCAGGCAATGGATGTGGAAGATCCAAACGATGCACGGGGTGTTTCGCTTGCTGATATGAAACACTGGGAGCTGGCTCCAACCAATCCTTCTGCATTTGAAAAAGCCAATATTCCTTTTTGCTTAACCACATCAGACCTGAAAGATCCCAAACAGTTTTTTACCAATCTTCGGAAAGCATTTGAATTCGGACTTACTGAAGCAAAGGCCATGGACGCGCTCACTAAAACACCAGCCACCCTGCTGGGTGTATATGACAAAGTGGGCAGTTTGGAAAACGGCAAACTGGCTAATTTTCTCATCACCTCCGGACCAATCTTTTCTGAAAAAACGGTTATCCTGAACAACTGGATACAGGGCGCTAAATATGCAGTAAAAGAAGATTCCTGGAACGATGTAAAAGGAACTTATTCTTTAGCTATCAATACCTCCGCCGGAACCATTAATTATACACTTGATGTAAAGAGTGCAGCAGCAGCAAATGTGATTGGAAAAGATACATTGACCGGCAAATTCAGCTTCGACGGGAAACAGGTAAAACTTAATTTTTCTCCTGTGCCAGTAAGGAAACCTCAAACCACATCCAATACCGCTGGTACTCAAACAGGTGGCGGTTTGGGTGGCGGATTTAACCGCGGAGGCGGCGTGCAGTATCGTTTAAGCGGTATTGCCAACGGAACAACATGGAGCGGAAACGGAGAAGACACGGCAGGAAACAAACTAACATGGACAGCTTCTTATGTTTCAGCAGCTACCGCTTCTGCAGATTCCGCACGCAAGCGCCCGGGTTTTGCACAACGACTTTCTAAAGTAAGTTTTCCTTTTGATGGATATGGCTGGGAAGAAGCGCCTAAACAGGAAACCCTGCTGATTAAAAACGCTACGGTTTGGACCAATGAAAAAGATGGCAAATTAGAAAACACAGACGTATTGCTAAAAGACGGGAAGATTGCCAAAGTTGGTAAAAACCTTGATGGTGCAGGCGCAAAAATTATTGATGCTACAGGCAAACATGTTACCGCAGGAATTATTGATGAACATTCACATATTGCCGCAGCCTCTATTAACGAAGGCGCACAATCTGTAACATCAGAAGTAAGAATTGCTGATAACCTGAATCCTGAAGACATTAATATCTACCGACAGTTAAGCGGCGGTGTTACCACCTCGCATATCCTGCACGGATCTGCCAATACCATTGGAGGCCAAACACAATTGATCAAGCTGCGTTGGGGCGCCAATGATGATGACCTGAAATTTAAAAACTGGGATCCATTTATCAAGTTCGCTTTGGGTGAAAATGTAAAACGTACTACTTCAACAAGTAACAACCGTTTTCCTGATACGCGTATGGGTGTTGAAGAAGTGCTGAATGATGCTTTTGCCCGCGCAAAAGATTACGAAAAACAATTAAAGGCCGATCCTAAAACAAGAAGAGACCTTGAACTGGATGCGCTGGTAGAGATTCTGAATAAAAAACGTTTCATTACCTGTCACTCTTATGTACAAAGCGAAATAACTGCTGCTATGAGAGTAGGTGATAAATACGGTTTTAAATTCAACACTTTCACGCACATACTGGAAGGATATAAAGTAGCGGATAAAATGAAGGCCCACGGTTCATCTGCCTCTACCTTCTCAGACTGGTGGTATTATAAAGTAGAAGTTACCGATGCGATAGCATATAACGCCGCTATTATGTATAAAGCGGGGCTGAATGTTTGTATTAATTCTGATGACGCAGAAATGGCGCGCCGCCTGAACCAGGAAGCGGGTAAAACCGTTCGCTACGGTGGTGTGCCGGAACAAGATGCTTTGAAAATGGTTACACTTAACCCAGCCAAAGCCTTACATATTGAAGACAGGGTAGGAAGTATTAAGGCAGGTAAAGATGCCGACATTGTTATCTGGAGCGATAACCCGCTAAGCATTTACGCCAAATCAGAAAAGACCATTGTTGACGGTATTGTTTATTTCGACAGGGAAAAAGACCTGGAGCAACGCAAAAAGATTGCCGCCGAAAGATTCCGGTTAACACAAAAAATGATTGGTGAAAAAAGAAGTGGTGCATCGCCCATCAGGCCGGCAGAACCAAGCTGGCAGATACTGCTTAGTTGCGGCGACCACAATCACAAGGATGGCATATACACTATTGATTTACAGGAGGGCGAATTGTTAAACAAATAAACTGACCGATTATGAAAAAAATATTCAGCACCATAAGCGCGCTATTTCTGATCGCCGGTTTTATGCAGGCGCAGGAAGTAGTGTACCCCGCTAAAGAATACAAGGGACATATCTATATTACCAACGGAACCGTTCATGTTGGCAACGGCACTGTGTTAGAAAACGCTACCGTTGAAGTAACTAACGGGAAGATCGCCAATGTTGGTACCAACATTTCTGTTTCCGGCGATGCCAAAGTGGTTGATGCCAAAGGAAAGCATATCTACCCCGGATTGATTCTGCCCTCTACCGATCTTGGTCTGAAAGAGATCGGCGCAGGCGTAAGGGCAAGTAATGATTATACTGAACTGGGCGATTTGAATCCCAGCATCCGTTCTATCACCGCATACAACACCGACTCAAGAGTGATTAATGTATTAAGGGCAAACGGAATTCTGCTGGCAAGTGTTGCGCCCGAAGGTGGCAGCATCAGCGGTTCATCCAGTGTTGTGCAACTTGATGCATGGAACTGGGAAGACGCTGCGTATAAAATGGACGCGGGCATACACATGACCATACCCAGCTTTATCAACCGTTTTGGAAGAAGGTTTGCAGGAATACCCCCGGCCATTCTTGCCAGTCTGGGTATAAACATTGGTGGTGGCGGCGATCCGGCTAAACAGGCTCTGGAAAAAGTGGAAGAAATTAAATCCTTCTTCCGCCAGGCCAAAGCATATTTGTCTGAAACCAATCACGCAAACACCAATTTAAAATTTGAAGCAGTAAAAGGTTTGTTCGATAAAAAACAAAAACTCTTTATTCATGGCGACCAGGTAAAGCAAATGCTGATAGCTATTGATTTTGTAAAAGAGTTTGACTTTGATGTGGTAATTGTTGGCGGAAGCGAAAGCTTTCTGATCGCTGACCTTTTAAAAGCAAATAATATAGCTGTTATTCTCGATCAGGAACATTCTCTTCCTGCCACAGAAGATGATGATGTTGACCAGCCCTATAAAACACCAGCTGCCTTACAAAAAGCCGGTGTATTATTTGCACTGAATGATGCCAGCGACAATACCCGTTATCGCAACCTCTCCTACAATGCCGGAACAGCGGCTACTTACGGGTTAACCAAAGAACAGGCGCTCCAGGCAATTACGCTGAATGCGGCTAAAATTTTAGGGATAGACGACAAAACAGGTTCCCTCGAAACGGGCAAAGACGCCAATATTATTATAAGCGATGGCGATATTCTTGACATGAAGAGCAGTACAGTAACCAATGCTTTTATTCAGGGACGCGAACTGAGTCTTGATAATAAGCAGAAGCAGTTGTATGAAAGATATAAGTACAAATACGGTATCAACTAGTTATCGCGGATTGCGCAGATGATACGTATGATTTTTATGATTTTAAGGCCCCCACAAAATGTGGGGGTTTTGTTTAAACTGTCTCGTCCTGAAAAAAGTTGACTACAAAATGAATTTGTATGCAACAGTTAACA
>DAIOVU010000072.1:0-14346 GCA_036758845.1 Sediminibacterium sp. | reverse complement strand
GGTATCTTAACTTTTATCTCAAAGAACTATTTTACTTACTTTGTAAACATAGGAGTTACATAGGTTAGGAAACAGGGTATATAGTTTAAAAGCTATATTTTTTTTGTTTTTCCTATGTACCTATGTGTTTTAAAAGTGATTTTTAATAAAGAATAGCTGCATTATAAAATACTTTTAAAAGTAAAATACATTAATACATATTGATTACAGTAGCACAACACGTTACTGGTATATAAATTTGTCCATTTTTATTTAAACCCGGTTCTTGGCACCCTGTAATTTAACCCTGCAGTAGTACCGGCAGTTACGTCAATGGTAACCCCGGTTATTTTGCCGGCCATATCAGACGAAAGGAAAACGGCCGTATTGGCTATATCAGCCATCATCGGTAATTTTTTCAGCATCGTATCATCTTCCATCATCCGGATAACATGTTCCATTTCGTCAGGGGCGCTGTCAATGGCATTCTTAAACACACCTGAATCCGGTGAACCTCCCGAACGGATATTTATCACGCGTACACCATATGCCCCCAACTCCACAGCAAGGTTTCTCGAAAAACTTTCCACCGCACAACATGCCGGTGCAAACCCGCCATTTAACGGATAGCCTATGCCGCCGGGTGTTGCAGTAAGCGATAAAATAACCCCCGACCCCTGTTTCGTCATCACTTTACCGGCAGCAACTGCTGTCAAAAAACGGGTTTGCATGGTAACGGTTATCGGGTTAACAAAATCATCCACTTTCATATCCACCAAAGGAATATTCATCACAACAGCAATATCAATCGCATTGAATGATATGTCTACCGTGCCTGCTTTTTGTACAATCTTTTCTAAATGCGCATTAATGGCTTTTTCATCCAGTGCATCTACCTGATCCACTTCCACTTTACCACCAAAGGCAAGAATTTCATCTGCTGTTTTTTGAACAGAGCTGAGATGGCGGCCGGTTAAAAACACTTTGGCGCCTGCGCCGGCAAAAGCTTTCGCTACTGCGCCTCCCAGCGACCCGCCAGCTCCATAGATGACTGCATTTTTATTCTGAAGTGTCATAATAGTTGTTTTTTATTAATGGGATGCATTGTTACTCAATGTTTGAGCATATTGCATTGCAAATCTAAATTAGCTTTCTGTTTTTTTAAAAGGGTAATTGCGACAATTTAAGGGTGGTATTGCATTTTAGCCTTACTGCAGCTACTTACGCAGAAAGCTTATTCCTGGCATTTAGTATATTTATTCGTTTGTATTTTTGCCGGAACTGTCGAGTGATGTGGAACAATATTCCAGAAGTCTTAAAACCCTGATCAGTGGAAGATCGCTAATTGACATCAATATTTACAAACTATCGAATAGCTGATATGTATTCTGTATCGAATTAGGTATATGTTATATCTTAA
The DNA here is from genome assembly GCA_036758845.1 of Sediminibacterium sp. Classification (GTDB taxonomy): domain Bacteria; phylum Bacteroidota; class Bacteroidia; order Chitinophagales; family Chitinophagaceae; genus Sediminibacterium. The sequence continues at coordinate 12,947 of DAIOVU010000072.1, read as the reverse complement.
CTTAATTAAAATGACACCCATCATTGCCATTATCCTATTCCTCATCTTCCTTTTCCTTTCCTCAATTCATTTTTACTGGGGCCTTGGCGGACGATGGGGAAGCGGGGCGGTGATTCCTACAAAAGATGATCATGTAAAAGTAATGATGCCAGGAGTTATGCCAACATTGATTGTTGCATTTGGCTTATTGGGTTTCGGGTTTTTTATTTTGGCTCAGGCCGGAATTATCTCAGTGAATTTACCCCAATGGCTTAACAGGTATGGGCTATGGTTTATTGCCGGCCTCTTTATTTTGCGCGCCATAGGAGATTTTAATTATGTAGGGTTCTTTAAAAAAATCAAACAAACAAAATTCGGAAAGAACGACTCGGCATATTATTCACCTTTATGTCTTTTGATCGGCTTACTGACGATAATAATCGGGCTGAATAAGTAACCTTTTTCAACCAGTATTGCTATATCCGGTTCCGGATGGCAGCGCCCCCGCTCATGTAATATTTCTGAAGCGATATAACATATTTGTAATATTTGCCACATCATCCGGCAGTACCGTGGAATGCAGGAACTGTAGGATGTATGCCCCCTGGTTATTTCAGACACTATTTTCCGCCCCTTATTATTAATTATTAAACAACATTACGTGTATGAAAGTTTCGGCAATTGTAAAAAACAGGCAAAATGAAAACTCGGTTATCGTAACTACCAACGACAATTCAAAAACGATTGTTATTCCGGTCAGGCCATCTGGTTATGGGTCTTCAGTTAATGGCGCAGAATTACTGCTTCTTTCTTTAGCTACCTGTTATTGTAATGATATTTACCGGGAGGCTGCAAAGGAAAATATTGCTGTATCAGAAGTGGAAGTTGAATTTATTGGAGATTTTGGCGGAGAAGGCGAGCCAGGGACCAATTTTAGATATAAGCCGGCCATCAAATCGAATGCAACCCCACAACAACTGGAGAAACTGATCAATCATACAGATAGTGTTGCTGAAATTCATAAAACACTCAGGCTCGGATTAAACATTAACCTGCTCAAATAAAACGCGACTGGTAACAATAAACCTTTATAATTTTATTTTTGCAGGAGAGCCCAACGGTATTGCTAATCCAGCCTTATACCCTTTAAAAATCAAACAAAACAAAGCCATGGCAACAAACATTTCAACTATCAGGATCAATGCATCCGCGGAAAGGGTATGGGAAACAGTTACAAAGCCGGAACTGGTAAAACGCTGGCAGTATGGCAGCGACCTGCTGACTGATTGGAAACCGGGTAGCGATATCAGGTTCAGAACTGCATGGGAAGATAAAGTGTTTGAACAGTGGGGAAAAGTTTTGGTATTCAGGCCGAATGAATTGGTAAGCTATAGTTTGCTTGCACCCAGGCCGGGTTTTGAAGACAAGCCGGAGAATTACTTTGTGATGAGTTATGTTTTAACGGAGGATAACGGACAAACAAAACTTGACATCATCCAGGAAGATAACAGGCTCCATGCCGTGCAGGAAGAACCGCAGGGAGAGGAAAATCCAATTCTGAAGGCATTAAAAGATCTTGCGGAATCCTATTGATCATATAAGGAGTTTAAACTTGTGTCTCCTTGAGTTCTGATGAAAACAATAGTAAAGTGTACAGCATGAACTTTGTAGTGGAATTAATAGATGACAAAAACAAAGCAAACATTTCGTAATCTTTATCATGAACTACGAATCAATTATAAAAAACATTTCAAAATACATTACGCTTACTGAAAAGGAAACGGAGATTTTTACTTCGCTGTTAAAATATAAAGCCATCAAACGCAAAGGGTTCCTGCTTCGGGAAGATGAGGTTTGCAGGCACGAAACCTTTGTAACCAAAGGATGCCTTAGAACGTATTATGTAGATCAAAATGGTTTGGAGCATGTGCTGGGATTTTCAATAGAAGATTGGTGGGCGGAAGATTTATACAGTTTTCTCACCAATAAACCGGCCAGGCTTTGTATAGATGCGCTGGAAGACACGGAAGTATTGCAGATAGAAAAATTAAATCTTGAAAAACTGTATGAAGAAGTACCGAAATTTGAGCGGTTTTTCAGACTGAGCTTTCAAAACGCCTACATTGCGCAGCAGGAGCGGATTACATTTAACTTATCATCTACCGCAGAAGAAAGGTATCTCTCTTTTAAAAACAAATATCCTTACTGCGAACAGAGATTCCCGCAAAAGCAAATAGCCTCATACCTTGGTATTACGCCTGAATTTTTAAGCACACTTCGAAAAAAGAGTGCAGGCAGGTAAATTTCTTAAACTACATTAAGTTCCGGTAAAGGCCTTCAGTGTTATTTTGCTGCCATATTTCTGAAAACTAAATGGCCATAAATATGATCCCTGTAACAGACTTATTGGTTTTTGCATTTGCTGCTTTTGCACTGGTTATCACACCGGGGCCGAATATGATTTACCTGATTTCGCGCTCAATTACGCAGGGAAAGAAAGCAGGCGTTATTTCACTTACCGGTGTTATTTGTGGGTTCTTGTTTCATATTATTATGGTAGCATTTGGTTTAACAATGGTGTTGTTTGCTGTACCGTATACATTTAGTGCACTCAAAATAGCTGGTGCCGTTTATTTATTGTACCTCGCTTACAATGCCATTAAACCGGGTAGCAAAAATATTTTTGAGACAAGAAAAGATCTGAAAGAAGACAAACCTGCAAGATTATTTATGATGGGGTTTCTTACCAATGTACTTAATCCAAAGATGGCAGTGTTCTATCTTTCTTTGTTCCCGCAGTTCATCAAACCGGAAGCTGGTTCAATTACATCCCAGAGCTTCGAGTTGGGGTTTACACAGATGTCGATCAGTTTTACTGTTAATTTTTTAATTGTGATCAGTGCTGCAAAAGCAGCAAACTGGTTTGCTCAAAACCCTGTATGGGTAAAAGTGCAAAAATGGTTTATGGCAACAGTATTAACAACGCTGGCAGTTAAAATGTTTTTTACAAAAGCAAAATAAAACAATAACAGAAATATTATGACAATAGCAGCAAACAAAACAGTGGTACTTAAATTCAACAAAGAATTTTTAGAAGGCGGGAATACAGCGGTTTTAAAAGAAATTGTAGCTGATACATTTACTAACCACACAGTTCCGGGTAACTTTCCAAAAGATGTGAGCGGCTTAGTTCAGTTTGTAGCTATGCTGCATAAAGGTTTTCCCGATTTATCAATCACTATTCATGAGCAGATAGGAGAGGGCGATATGGTGGCAACACGTAAAACAATCAATGCCACCCATCTTGGCGAAATTATGGGGCACGCACCTACCGGTAAAAGAGTAACAATTAATGTGATGGATTTTGTTCGTTTGAAAGACGGGAAATATATTGACCATTGGGGAATGAATAATATTATGCAGGTGATACAACAATTATAATAGTCATCCGGTATGAGCCGGTTAAAATATTTTAAAACAATATCCTCCGTGTTTTACTACTGACAATGAATTTTTATGAACGGTGATCAATTGGGTAATAATGAGCAAGGTAAGTTGCCATTCTTATAGAACTATTGATGAATACAGCTTTGGAGTAAACGAAAAATTCTACAACAGAGGCAACCTTGCTTAATTGTAAAACGTTCTACCTGAAAAAAACAAGTAAAATGAAACGTTTTTCGGTTTTATGCATCCTCATTGTATTGATCGCAACATCTTGTGAAAAACAAGTAGTGTGCCTCAGCTCAAATTGCCTGTCAGTTCCCAGAAAAGTTCAGTTTGTGTTATATACCGACAAGGATTTTACAGGTAGTCAGGACAGTATTAGCTTTAAAGTATCTATTCAAAACACTGTAAACCAGGTGTTATGGGATTCAACGCTGGCGCCAATGAAAATTAGAGACATCCCTGATTTGGCGCATAAAATAGTTGTTGAAAAAACAGTGTCTGCCAATGAAATCTCAGTCCTTAAGGCCGGTTTTTTTTACACGATACAGAATGTTGGTGCTTCATGGTATTGTGATTCTGTGAAGGCAGGTGAAAGCTTGAAAATAATTAATTATAACTTTAAATAGCGGCTGATATTCAGTAGCCTGGCTGCCAAAAAAACTAACATAATATGGGAAACATTGAGACAGTTAAAATAATGTATGATTTTTTTGCAGCAAAAGATGACGCATCAGTTAGAGCCCTCTTTGATGACAATATAGAATGGAATCAGATGAAAGGGTTTCCGGGCGGTGGGCAGTACAAAAGTGTCGACGATGTATTTGAAAAAGTATTTAACGGGGTTAGAAAAAACTGGCATAACTGGAAAGCGACTATTACCCGGTATATTGACACTGGTGATGGTACTTTTGTTATTGGATTTTATGAGGGAACATATAAAGCAACCGGTAAGTATATGCAATCCGATTTTGCCTGTGAATACAAAGTAAGGAATGGGAAAATAACAGCGTTTAATCAATATACAGACACGTTTCTGATAGGCGAGGCAATGGGGTTAACTAAGCTATAAACAGCCGTAGAAACATAACGGGAACAGGCCGCATTTTTTACTCCGGAGCGCTTGTTTATTCTGTACCTTTAATGCTGGATTAATACAGTATTGCTATGAATCCAGTTAAACCGGCACCGTGGCAGCTACGCTTGCACGAGATCATATACGAGTCGGGTACAAAAGCGGGTAAAGCATTTGACATTGGCCTGCTATGCCTGATCTTATCCAGTATTGTTGTAATAATGCTTGATAGCAGCCTTCACTGGCATGAAATGTATGGCAAGTGGTTTCTGAAAATGGAGTGGGTATTCACTCTTCTTTTTACGATCGAATATTTTCTGCGGCTGATATGTATTACAAAACCTTTACGCTACGTTTTTAGCTTTTTTGGGTTGATCGATCTCCTTGCAATTATTCCCGGTTATTTAAGCATCTTCTTCGCAGGCTCGCAATCATTACTGATATTAAGGTCTTTACGCCTGATGCGGATATTCCGGATATTCAAACTTTCGCATTATTTATCCGAGATGCATTTCCTCGGTGGAGCTATCAGGGGGAGCCTTAAAAAGATCGGCATATTTATGCTGGCTATATTTGTACTGGTTATTATACTGGGATCTACGATGTACCTGATAGAAGGAGGTCAACACGGATTCAACAGCATCCCGGATAGTATATACTGGGCGATAGGAACTATCTCTACTGTAGGTGTTGGTATTTCGCCGGTTACTTCTCTTGGCAAATTTATAGCCGGAGCAATCATGCTAATGGGGTATGCGATCATTGCTGTTCCCACCGGAATACTTACTACTGAAATGGCACTTGCCATGAAGAAGAAAAAGCAGCAACAGAAAACCTGTCCCGGCTGCGGCAGGGAAGGGCATGATGACAATGCCCGTTATTGCAAATTTTGTGGAGAAAAACTGTAAACACTTAACACGTTTTATTTAGTTAATAAATAACGTGTTGTGCTCCTATTGAAATCAATATGTATTAATGCAGTTTACTTTTAAAAATATTTAATAATGCTGCTATTCTTTATTTAAATCACTTTTAAAACACATAGGAAAACAAAAAAGAAACATAGCGTTTGTACTATATGCCCTGTTTCCTAACCTATGTAACTATGTGTTTAATGGCACAACACGTTAATAAATATTGAACACAGCCTATCGAATACCCTTTATTTCATCATTCAATATTCATTATTCTTACCATCCAATCCCATAATCCTCCCCATTATTGCTGCTGCCGCCCCAAAGACTTCCATGTTTCCAGTCGAAGTAGATGGCATTGATAGGGCCACTGGTTCTGTTACCGGTGGAGATATTGTAACCCATTTTTTTCAACTCATTCTTAACCGCCTCTGGTGTGGTATTCGACAATAAAATATTACCGGGCCTTGGTTTCCTGTCCTGCATTTTAGTGCCACCCAATGAAAGCCATAATTGGTTCGTATTAAAATTGGCGGCTTCTGTAGCCTGCTGAACAGTCATGCCAAACTCCACCATATTTAAAAAGAACTGTAATAAATTCTGATCCTGGGTATCGCCACCCTGCACACCAAAACAGAGAAAAGGTTTACCATCTTTAAATGCTAATGAAGGTGTTAATGTAACCCTTGGTCTTTTGCCCGGTTCTACAACATTAAATGGATCAATAACAGAATCGAGTACAAAACTCTGCATGCGCTGACTCATACCTACACCTGTGTGCCCCGCAATGGTTGCGGGTAACCATCCGCCACTTGGCGTAATGGATACTACCCAGCCGGAAGTATCTGCCGCTTCAACAGAAGTGGTGCCGCGCCATAGGCGGTCCATATACTGTTCATCAGCTATAGCCAGGCTGTTTTTCTGATCATCTGAAATAGTCAGTGTTTGATCATGTTTGGGAATAGCTGTACCTGATTTTGAGCCGGTATCAGTTAAAGCCTCTCTTTGCTTCAATAATTCGGGATAAGGATTTATTTTTCCTTCAAACGGATAAGGATCTCCGGGGCCGATCTTCGCATCGTTTTTATCAAAGTTGATCAATCCGGCTCTTTGCTTTGCATATTCTTTACTCAATAAACCTTTCATCGGTTCTTCAGGCGGAAAGGCAGGATCACCATAATAAAAATCGCGGTCTGCAAAACTGAGGTTAAGTGTTTGATATAGTGTATGAATATATTTCGAACTGTTATATCCCATCGATTTCAGGTCAAAATTTTCCAGTATGTTCAGCGATTGCAATAGCATAGGGCCCTGTGTCCATTGCTGCAATTTGTAAACATCAATACCTTTATAATTCGTATGCAATGGTTCTTCAATTACAGGTTTCCATTTGGCAAGGTCTTCCATGGTAATCAGCCCGCCCTGTTCTTTACTGCCGCGCACAAATTCTTCTGCAATATCACCTTTATAAAAACGGTCAAAAGCCGCCATGATCGCTTCTTTACGGCTTTTTTTATTTTTTAAAGCTTTCTGTTCCGCTTCAACCAGTTTGGTCAGCGTTGCCAGCAGGTCTTTCTGAACAAAAATTTCGCCAGCCTCAGGCGCTTCTCTTTTTTCTCCGGGATGGGTTAAAAAAACCGCTTTTGAATAAGGCCATTGTTTGATCATTTCTTTACCTCTCTCCATACTGTTGGCCGTTTGCGCCTCAATAGGATAACCGGCTGACAGTTGCATGGCTGGTGCCAATACCTGTTGCAGACTCATGGTGCCGTATTCAGACAGCATCAAACATAAACCACCTACTGTGCCGGGCGTAACTGCTGCCAGCGGCCCATATTCCGGTGGAAAATGGTATCCTTTACTTTTAAAAAAATCTACGGTGGCTCCGGATGGTGCAACCCCCAGCGCATTAATGGCAATTACTTTTTTTGTTTTAGGATTGTAGATAAGCGCCTGCGTTTCTCCGCCCCAGCTAAGAACATCCCACATGGTGCAGGTGGCTGCAAGCATAGCGCAGGCAGCGTCTACTGCATTACCGCCTTTTTGAAATATGATAGATCCTGCCGTGGCGGCAAGGGGTTTACCGGTAACGGCCATCCAGTTTTTGCCATGCAGTGGTGGTTTCTGGGTTTGCTGTGCCGATGATTGCTGCATGCACACAAATAATAGCAGGCAGGAGATAAGAGCTATTCTCATGGTGATAGTTTTAGGAGTAATGATATCTAAAAAAGTAAACCGGTTAAAGTTAATACTCAAATGGTTGATTTTTTATACCGTTGCTACCAAAAACAGGAAAGAGCTTAAACATACCATTTTTCATCACCCGCAATAGAAACATACACAACATCTCCCTTCATAAAAGCAGGGGATGCGGTTTTTACTGTAATAGTTAGCTCATGCAGCATTAGCTCCAGTTCGTATTGGCTTCCCAGGAAAGCAACCTGGGTAATAACAGCTTTTGCACCTTGCTTTTTATCTTTTGAGAGAACAAAGTTCTCAGGGCGGATCAGCACCCTTTTTGCCTCTGGGTTTGTTTCGGTTAAGCCATCAAAAATTCCGGCCTGTGATGGAGCGATGAGATTATAAGTTCCGGTTAATGCTGCGGTATATTCGTTTACAGGGTGCCTGTAAATTTCTCTGGGCGTTCCCTGCTGAATGATCCGTCCATCTCTCATTACAATGATCTCATCGGCCCACGACAAAATATCCATCGGGTCGTGCGAAACCATGATACAACTGATCTTCAGACGATCACCAATATCGCGGATAACTGATTTTAGAATATTCTTATGTATCATGTCAAGGTTCGAAAATGGTTCATCCAGCAATAAAAGCCCCGGTGAGGTAGTAAGTAGCCTTGCCAGCGCGATCCGCTGTTTTTCACCCCCTGATAACTGGTCCGTTCTTCGTTTCAGTAAATGATCGATCCTGCAAACATGGTATAAGGTATTGGCCTCCTTCAGCGTTAGTTTGTTGGCATATTCTAACACTTCCTCTACACGGTAATTGGTACGCAATTCAAAATGTTGCGACAAATAGGCAATGCCCGGATGGCCGGGCACCAATTCTTCGTTTGGCCCCTTAACTCTCCGGCCTTCAAATAAAACTGTACCCGAATCAGGTTGCACAAGCCCTGCGATGATCTTTAATAATGTGCTTTTGCCCGACCCGGTTTCTCCGGCAATGGCTATTTTTTTAAAAACAGGCTGACTGAAATGTATGTTGGATAGAGAAAAGTCCTTTTCAATTTTTTTAGAGATGCCGGCTACCGTCAATAGATTCATACGCCCAAATTTCGATGATGTATGTGTTATCGCCAACAGCTATATATTATTAATTGGTGGATTGTTCGCCTAAGATCGAATCAGAGAGCAAGCGGTAAAAATTAATGTGTCATTTGTACATCTTAATTTTTCAATACCTGCTGTCTCTTTTTAGGAAAATAAATGTTGAAATCAACTTTTGATGTAGTAAGATAATTACTTAATTTTACGCTGCTTGCCCCTATGAGTGAATATGTGTCATATGATAATGCCGTCCTGTTAGAGCTTCTTTCTAAAAGCGATGAATCTGCATTTGCGGAGATTTACAACCGTTTCTGGCGTAAGATGTTTGCAATAGCCTATAACAGGTTCCAGGAAAGCCAGGAAGCAGAAGATATTGTGCACGATGTATTTGCCAGCCTCTGGGCAAACAGGCATAAATCCGAAATAGAATCTTTAGAGAATTATCTGGCAACTGCCACCAAATACATGGTGCTGGCCAAGATTAAGCGGAAAGAGCGCAAACGTATTTACGACAATTCATTTACTAAAGTTCCCGTAGTTGAATTAACTGTTGAAACCTCCCTGCATTATAAGCGTATCCTGGAATTGGTAAAAACAGAGGTGGATAAACTGCCTGAAAGATGCCGGCTGATCTTTAACTGTAGCAGAAACGAAGGGATGTCCATCAAACAGATCGCTGCCGAACTTAATATCTCTCCCCGAACAGTAGAAAATCACCTGAACAAAGCCCTGCACCACTTACGAGTGGCCATTAAAACCATTGTTTGCTTCCTTGTGTGCCTGGCGCCTATCTGGCCATTCTAATTTTTTTTTGATTTTTTTTAAAAGCGGGTAGGTGTACCACCTGTTTCAACACACCTATATAGTATCAGTATGCCTCTTGCAGAAAAACTTCCGGTTCTGGAACAAAAATAGCAGCCGGCCAGCTATTTCTGAGGGAAGTATTTTTTAGGGCATAAATATTATAATTGTCTGTATAATATTTCGTATATTAAGAAGTTTTTTGGCAGTTGGGTTTTAGCAATTTGGTAGTAGAAAAAAATGGGGAATATGGAAGCAGTTGGTCCACTATTTCCCATTTTACTTTTTATAAGATGCCATTGCCTGCTGAAACAGAAGTTTACAAAATTCTGATACGAATCATTCTGAGCAATTACAACAACACAATCACTTAAGCGGTTGTTTATATTTTGTCAAACACATTTTTAGATTACTGATTAAAGTTGCCTTATCCTTTCTTAAATTGCAGCAGTCTTACCCCTTACATTAACTAAAAACGTAATAATGAAATCCGCCCTCACCGCAGTACTTGTTTTCATTACAGTTGTATCTTTTTCGCAAAACAAAAAAACACAGCAAAGTAATTCCACCAATTATTTAGGGAAAACAGTTACCGTGTACACTACCGCTGATAACAGCAGTTTCCGGTTATCTCAAACCGACAAAGTTATTTTTAAAGAATTGCCTCAGCCTGTTGAAAGTGAGATCAGTATTTTTGTTGATCCCTCTAAAACTTACCAATCCTTTTTAGGAATAGGCGCCGCATTAACAGACGCCAGCGCTGAAACATTTGCCAAATTATCAAAACAAAAGCAGCAGGAATTTCTGACCGCTTATTATGATAAAGAAAAAGGAATTGGCTATTCATTAGCAAGAACCAATATTCATAGTTGCGACTTTAGCAGTGGCAGTTATACCTATGTAAAAGAAGGCGATAGTTTGCTGAATTCATTTTCAGTTGAGCACGACAGGCAATTCCGTATTCCATTTATAAAAAGTATTATCGCTGCGGCAGGCGGCAAACTTCCGCTGTATGCAAGCCCATGGAGTCCGCCATCATTCATGAAAACCAATAATGAAATGCTGCACGGCGGTAAACTGAAACCCGCATTTGCACAGAGCTGGGCCAACTATTACACAAAATTTATTAAGGCTTACGAGAAAGAAGGAATTCCTGTATGGGGTATTACTGTACAGAATGAACCTATGGCTACCCAGAAATGGGAGTCTTGCATATTTACCGCGGAAGAAGAAAGGGATTTCCTGAAAAAATATTTAGGACCTACCATGCAGAAACAGGGTCTGGCCGATAAAAAGATCATTGTATGGGATCATAACAGAGACCTGATGTTTCAAAGAGCCAATGTGATCTTTGATGATCCTGAAGCTGCCAAATATGCATGGGGTATGGGTTTTCACTGGTATGAAGACTGGAGTGGCGGGTTACCAATGTTTCAGAATGTAGGCCTGGTAAATGCTGCTTTCCCAACTAAAAACTTAATGTTCACAGAAGGCTGCGTTGAAAAATTTGAGCTTAACCGTGTTGATTCATGGGTATTGGGAGAGAAATATGGCCGTTCTATGATCAACGATTTTAATAATGGATCTGTTGGCTGGACAGACTGGAACATTTTATTGGATGAAAAAGGCGGACCCAACCATGTTGGTAATTTCTGCTTTGCACCGGTGCATGCTAATACGCAAACCAATGAGCTGATCTATACCAATTCATATTATTATATCGGGCATTTCTCCAAATTTGTTCACCCCGGCGCTAAAAGGATCAGCAGCGCAGCAAGCAGAAGTCAATTGCTGACTACCTCTTTTAAAAATAAAGACGGAAAAATTGCGGTGATCGTAATGAACCAGAGCGATAAAAAAGTTGACTACAATTTATGCGTAGGCAGAAATGCAGCAGTGGTAACCATTTTGCCGCATGCCATCCAGACACTCATATTATAGTTGCCCAATAGCAGATGTTTTAAATAAAAAGTTATGAAAAAGAAGTTGTTCCAATATGTTCTTTTACTGGTGGCAGCTATGTATGCTTCTGGTGCCGTTGCACAAAAGAAAACAATTCATCAGAAAGTAGATTCTGTATTGAAGCTGATGACCCTTGACGAAAAGATCGGTCAGTTAAACCAATATAACGACGACTGGACAGCTACGGGGCCGGTAACTGTTGACAATGACAAAGCCAACCAGATCAGAAACGGGCAAGTGGGATCGCTGTTGAATTGTGTGGGAACAGTGCGCGTAAGAAGCTGGCAAAAGATTGCCATGGAATCGCGTTTAAAAATTCCTTTATTGTTTGGACAGGATGTGATACATGGATATAAAACAACTTTCCCTATCCCCCTGGCAGAAGCCGGTACCTGGGACCTGGATGCTATCAAACATTCGGCAAGGATAGCTGCTACAGAAGCCAGTGCCAGTGGTATTAACTGGACCTTTGCGCCTATGGTAGATATTGCCCGCGACCCACGCTGGGGAAGGGTGATGGAAGGAGCAGGGGAAGATCCTTATCTCGGTTCTCTTATTGCTGCCGCAAGGGTAAAAGGTTTCCAGGGCGATAAATTGGGCGACCTTAATTCTGTGATGGCCTGTGCAAAACATTTTGCCGCATACGGAGCCGCTATTGGTGGCCGCGATTATAATTCTGTTGATATGAGTGACAGGCTTTTGTGGGAAGTATACCTGCCTCCTTTTAAAGCCGCAGTTGATGCAGGTGCCGCTACTTTTATGAACTCATTCAACGACCTGAATGGCGTGCCTGCAACCGGTAACAAATATTTACAGCGCGATATCCTGAAAGGCAAATGGGGTTTTAAAGGATTTGTGGTGAGCGATTGGGGATCTATCGGGGAGATGATCAACCACGGCAATGTGAAGGATGGATATGAAGCAGCCTTGTCGGCTATCACTGCCGGCAGCGATATGGACATGGAAAGCCGCAATTATAAAAATCACCTGGCACAATTAGTAAAAGATAAAAAAGTGCCTGTTGCTTTAATTGATGATGCGGTAAAACGGATACTGCTCAAAAAATTTGAGATCGGGTTGTTTGACGATCCGTATAAGTTTTGCAATCCTGAAAGAGAGCAGAAAGAATTATATAATCCCGATCATGCAAAGGTTGCAAGAGAAGTGGCCGCTAAAAGTATTGTGTTGTTGAAAAATGATGCGATTCAGGGCGGAACAGGAGCGAAGCTGCTGCCTTTATCTAAAAACACCAAAACCATTGCATTCATTGGTCCGCTGGTAAAATCACTGAAACAGAACAAAGGTTTCTGGGATGTAGAGATACCTGGTGTAGATTCAAATTTTATTGTATCGCAATGGGAAGGCCTGAAGAATAAGGTGGGTGCCAATACCACACTGCTATATGCAAAAGGCTGCAATATTGATGGTGAACTTGTTTAAACTTTTAATTTTCTGATAAAAATTGATGTAATACAGAGCCAG
>DAIOVU010000071.1:0-15768 GCA_036758845.1 Sediminibacterium sp. | reverse complement strand
ACTACAGGGAGTTATCTTTTATTTTATACCATTCGAAAAAAGTTTAAACAACTTCATTATATAAAATCCTTCCTGACTCGTCTAAATCAAAACCTGGCATTTTTTTAAGTACGTCTTCTAAATTTAGATCCAGTTTGTTCTTAAATGCTCCGACCGTGAATGCTGTTGTATCACCTCGTTGAATTATAGGCCTATTTCGAACTATTACCTCCTTTAATTGAGTATCCCTATACAAAAGGTATATATCATTAATACTATTTTTGCCTATACTAATTTTCTGAAAAATATTTTTTTCTCCATACCCAATTAAGCTAAACGATACCTTTGTTGATTGTTTTAAAATTGAATCATTTAGATTGCAAATAGTTACCGTATACTCACCTTTGGTATTTGACAGGGTATAGTTTTTTCTGCCAAGAATAGATACCGTAATTATTACAGATTGCAAAGGCATTTTTGCAGAATCTAATACTCTTCCGTTAATTGAAGCACAATATTGAGATTTCGCTTCATTAAATGAAACTATAAAAGCCAATGATATATACCAAATTAACCTCAAGGTTACATCTATATTAGTAAGAAAAAATAAGTAAATATTTCAAAATGAATATTAGCAATTTATGCTGCTATAAACAATTAATTATTACACGTATCCTATAACCGTTTTTCAATTTTATAATAATTTCTTCTGTTCTTTAGCTTCGGATTCATTACTTGTTGATTTGTATTCTGAATCCCTTGTTGGTTTGAAAACATTGACTCAAGATTTCTTGTTTGCCGGTTTTGCTCTTCATTCAAAAATCCAACGTATTCAGATAGAGTGATTTTCATTCCTTTCGGAACAAAACTTTGAACTGGTTCAGCACTTGGATAAACAACATCTGTAACATATATTTTAATCTGATAATCTTCGTCATATATATCCATTATTAAACCAGGCAATCCTTTGAACTTCCAAGGGCCTTCTGCAATTGGGAGATCAGGGGTAAACCATGCTGTATATTTTCTACCACGAAATTCTGCAGTTGCCTTGAGGCATGTATAGTTCTTTATCATTCTTACGTTCTCAGTTATATTCCACGTAATTTCGCTTCTTTTCTCGGTTGTAATCACATACTCTTTTATCATCTTTTCACGAACTGACAGAGAATCAGATTTTTTATCCCAAAAGACCATATTTCCAATAGTATCGAACGGTATACCAATTTTTATAGAAGCCTGCCCCCCTTGTTTATTAGCCAGTATAGCTTCAACTGTAGTAACTTTCCTGGCCGTATCGTTTGAAGCAGTTTGTTTTTGAATAGCCTCCGTAAATTTGGCGAAGCGATAATTACTGGCCGTAGAATTACCTATTAGAATAGCTTCTATCCCTATGGTATCAAGCAAAACGCGGCTTGTATCTGGTTGCAAGCAATGTCTATACGTAATCTTATAATTTCCATTTTGTGATTTTACATTAACTGTAATTAAGAAAAAGAAAAAAACGATACTTACTTTTTTCATACAAGGTGGTTTAAATATGCTTAGAAGTTAAAGATAGAGCCAAGTAACTTATACACTTAACTTGAGAATGGTTAAAGGACTATTAGAGGACTATTAGGATCTCCATAACAATGAATATCGAGAGTAACTATTGCATACATTGTACCATCCATTGCCTCTTGGTAGGATATGTCTGTTACATATACAAAACATATTAAAAAAATACTATTTTGTTCAGCAACTTGATCGTTAACTTTCTGAACAAAGTTGTCAATTGTTTTATTGTCGTGGATTTTAATTTTAATACTATTTTGACCCTCTTTCAGAATCAGGTCTGTCTGTTTTGGCGTTGCTATTTTTTTAATAGTTGCGCCAGTAGCTGTTACACTCAATGAAATGAAGCAGCCTAAAAATAAAAAGAAAAATAGTTTTTTCATTTTTTTTGTTTTTTAGTTTAAAAATTGGTTTTATTACTCGGCTCTATCTTTAAGTTTTAAATCAAGCAGCATCAATTTTGGGTTATGAGTGACAATATTTTTTCAAAACAGGAATCTAATTTACCATGTCTGATTATTGGGGGGGGCATACTGCCCGTACATCGTAATATATCATTACAGTATTGAGCGTAAATTTAGTTTGAGAAAATTTCCCATAATACCGTTAAAACACCCATTTTTTTTCTCCGGCGAGTCTTCGATAAAGGACTCGCCGTTTTCGGAAAATCAAATAATATTGATTAGGTAATATATGCTGGTGACCAAACCTTATTGCGCTCTCGGGTAGACAATGATCGTTTTCCCCGTAAAGCAGTCAAGGCTAAAGCTCAAGAATCAATTATTTTGTTTGATCCAAGCTCAAGCATGAGGTTAGTTCTCCGTGTTTAAAAAAGCTGCATGCAACCCAATTATTTTTTCAACACAGAGATCACAACGATACGGAGTTTCACGGAGGTAGGCGGGATGATTGGTTTTGTTATTTGGTTCCAACTATTAACTTTGTGTGCATGATTAGTCCCCCATATAATGAAGCTACACAGCCTTGGAAAGAATCGGAACATGAGCTGGTTACGGAGCTTATTTCATCATATAGCCTGGTAGTGTGGAACGACGAGGTAAATACTTTTGAATGGGTTATCGAAACACTGATCAAAATATGCGGCCACACACACGAACAGGCCGAGCAATGCGCCTTATTCATTCATACTAAGGGAAAATACGCCGTTAAAAACGGTGACTATGAAACACTTAAGCCCATGTGCGATGCCATTACCGACAGGGGCATTGGGGCTACGATTGAAATGGGGTAAATTAATGAGTGGATGATAGAATGATAGAATGAGTGAATGGAAAACTTTTTAGCCTATTAATTTATTGCACATTTTCTTTCGGACTTCCGGACTTACCGACTTTCTGACTAATTTTAAGTATGCCTGTTTACGCTTTAGACAAAAGTTTATGGTTTCCTCCTGTTGATGAAGCGATGGAGGACGGCCTGCTGGCTATGGGTGGTGATATTAGTGTAGACCGCCTGTTACTGGCTTATAAAAGAGGCATCTTTCCCTGGTATGATGGCGATACGCCTTTGTGGTGGTGCCCCAATCCGCGTTTTGTTTTATATCCTGAAGAACTGAAGATCAGTAAGAGCATGGAAGCGGTAATCAAAAAAGGCACGTTCGATTTTACTACCAATACCTCATTTGCCGAAGTGATCCGCTCCTGTAAAGACCTGCAACGCAAAGGACAGGAAGGCACCTGGATAACAGATGAACTTGAAATGGCCTTTATTGAACTCCATAAACTCGGCTTTGCGCATAGCGCCGAAGCGTGGCTGGATGGTGAACTGGTTGGCGGCTTATATGGCATAAGGATGGGCAAACTGTTCTTTGGCGAGAGCATGTTCAGCAAACACAGCAATGCCAGCAAGTTTGCCTTTATTCAATATGTGCAGAAACTTAAAAAAGAAAATGTGTTCTTGGTAGATTGCCAGGTTTATACCTCCCACCTTGAGAGCCTTGGCGCCAGAATGATTCTGAGAGAAGATTTTACGGCAATATTGAAAAAGTATATTTAACCTGTTGTGCAATTAAACACATAGTTACATAGGTCAGGAAACAGGGCATATAGTTCAAACGCTATGTTTCTTTTTGTTTTTCCTATACACCTATGTGTTTTTTTCAACACAGAGGTCTCATGTACAGAGGTGCACAGAAAGAATACTAATCAACTCAGCCAACGAGTTATATTTTTTAACCGTTACGGTAGTAGCCATACATTTTTTCTACATCTACCACTATCCGCTCCATATCCCTGTCCCTGTTGGAGGGGTCATAATTCTGTTTCAGGTTACTGCCAAACAAAACCGCAACGGTTTGCCAAAATGCAGCGCTGATAAAACCTTTGTATTCATCAATGATCTCGTAACAGTTATTTCCTGTTTCGCGATAAATCAATTTCATCAATATTTTTCCCTGGTAAACAGACAGTTTGGTCAACTTATCAGTAAACTCTTTCTTCAATTCTTTTTCTCTCGATTTGATAATGGTTTTTCTTTGCTTCCGGTCAGACACATTCACTAATTTGGCATTGATCTCGTTCATGATCCTGCCGGCTGCTTTGGCATACGGATAGGTTACATAAACCGCATTCCGCAACCGCGTCCAGTCGGCCCAGTATTTCCGCCATTCGCGGGTAAGTTTACCATTTACCAAAACGGGTGGCAGGTTGCCGGAGGGTATGGTATCTCCTTCCGGTGTAACAAAAGCATATACTTTCAGGGTGTCGTACACACCATGAACCTGGGCATGGGTCTGGGTTGCGGCCAATAAACCTACAGCCAGGCAAAGAGATAATATGATATGTTGATAATACCGTTTCACACTGCTTAAAATTAGACACTTCGGTGCTTATTAATGCTGTCCGGCTTAAAAAAGTAACCTTAAAAATTGTTAAGATACCCGCAAATCGCCACGGTTGGATGTTTTGATCCGCTGAATGATCGCCATAACAAACCCTACCACCATTACAATCACACCGATCCATAATACATTGATCATCGGGAACTCGTATACTTTGAGTGTGATCAGGTCTGTAATTGACCCGCTTTCTTTTACCCCCAGTTCTAGTTTACCTGTTTTTTGATCTATCACCTTGTTAAAACTCAATACAAGGCTTTGCGAGCGAACTGTGTCTGTAATATGCCGCAATTCCATCCCCTTTAAGGCTATGCCCGGGTTGGCAGGATAGCGGCGGCCATCTTTTGAGATAACGGTTATATCGAGAAACAAGGCTGTTTCATCATTGCTGTATTTGCTTTTCAGTTCGGCCGGATTAATAGATACTTTGTTCAGTATCATCAACCCATTGCCGTAAAACAAAGTATCTCCGGCTTTTACTTCCCTGTTACGGAAACTGGTCGTGTCTTCCCGATTATTTTCCTGGAAGGATGTGATGTACACAAAGATGTCTTTATACCAATAATGTTTAGCCGCAGGGTTAGCAGAAAATCCTTCCCCGCCTTTATTCTGCTTGATCACATCGGGATATAACTTAAACCCTTCACTCCCGTCTTTGGCTTTAAAATCAATTTCAAAATACCGTTTACGATCTTTGGGGTTAAGGGTATCCTTGGCATAAGTTACCATGAACTTTCCCATATCGGTAGGCAGTTCTTTAAACAAGGTGATGTTTTCTGCAACATTACCCGTCGGGCCTTTTTTCCCGCCCTGATCGGCCTGTAAAGGGGTAATACCGGTGGTGTTCCAGCTTAACACTGTTTTTTTGCTGGATGAGATCAGGATGCCTACCAACACCAATCCAAAACCAACATGCGCAACAGAGGCGCCCGCGGCTTTGATCTTTCCTTTCAATCCCAGCCAGATATAGGCCGAATTGGCCACCACTGCATACACCGCGGCAAAAATGGCCATATGAATTGCGAACAGAAAACCGGGCCCTTTTTTATCGTAATTAATATGTCCGAAGAAACTGATGGCCAGACTGATAACAACTGAAATTAATGTGGGCAGCCAAATCTTTTTACCGAAGAATTCCTTCGGTGTGTCTTTGTATTTTAGGTATTGAGCTACTGCTGTGAGTAACCCGATAATAAACGCTACAAAAATCTGTATCTGGTTATAAGAGAACTCAGCGTCTTCAGGCGGGGCAATATTGGTTCCGAATAATTTATTGAAAACAGGAGTAGATGTTTTAGCGATGATAACGATACCGGCTAAAAAAAGCACCAGTGCGCCTATAAACATCCAGAATTCGCGGCTGTAGGTATTCTCCTCTTTTTGCATACCCGGAATACTTTTATAACGCCAGATATAAAGAGCGATAGCGGGTACGAAGAACACCACCACAAATAATATCAGTTGCACGTTCATTCCCAGGTCGGTAAACGCATGAACAGAGGTATCGCCCAGTATGCCGCTTCTTGTTAAGAAAGTTGAATACAGTACCAGTATAAAGCTGATGATATAAAAGAAGTAAGTGGGCCTGAGAGAATATCCCGAGTTTCTATAAATCAGGTTGGTATGCAAACCGGCCACCAGTGTTAGCCAGGGAACCAGTGACGCATTTTCTACCGGGTCCCATGCCCAGTATCCGCCAAAAGATAAACTTTCATAAGCCCATGCAGCGCCCATCATCACACCCAAACCTAAAACGGCTGCAGAGAATGAAGCCCAGGGAAGAGCGGGTTTGATCCAGGTATGATCTTTCCTGATCAATCCCGCAAAAGCATACGCAAAAGGAACAATGGTAGATGCAAATCCCAGAAACAGAATTGGCGGGTGTATCACCATCCAGTAGTTCTGCAATAAAGTATTTAATCCCGATCCATCTTTTAACAAACTGAGGTAATCAGGACGCAGACCGCCTGTTGTGAGGTCTTTGAAAATGGGGGCCATATCAAAGAATCCTTCATTGCGGCTCAATACATATGGACTGCTGCCTACCCTGTTGCCAAAGAAATACAGGCCCACAAGCATGGTAGCTAAGCAGAACTGTGCAAAGCTGATCACCATCATCACCCCCGCTTCCCATTCTTTCGATTTCCAGATCAATATCCAGCCCAGCACACAATGCCAGAAACTCCAGAGCATAAAACTTCCTTCCTGTCCTTCCCAGAAACAGGCAAACAGGTATTCTATCTGCAGGCTTTTATCGCTATGGATATAGGCATACTTATATTCAAAAAGGTGTTGGGAGATGATAAAATACAAACTAACGAACAATGCCAGCACGCTGATACTTTCTACCAAAAAAGCGGCACGGGCAAGGCGGATCCAGGAAGACTTGTCGGGAGATACCTGCAGGCGGCTGGCTTTTACATAAGCCACAGTGGCTACCAGCGAAGCAATTAAAGAAAGTACCGCAAAAAAATGGCCTATTTGTCCCGGAAGCAGATGTTCACCAATATAATTCATGTAGACAGTATTCAAATGATAAAAGCTGGGCGCCAGATAGTACAATGCCCGGATGAAAGACAAACCGGGCAGGCATTATGTTCAGGAATTCTGAAGATTATTCTTTTGTGCCTTGGGATCGTCTTTGTATTTGGAAGGGCATTTTAATAAAATATCCTTGCACTCAAAATGATCGCCCTGTACCCTGCCTTTCAACACCAGCCTTTCGCTTTTTTCCATATCAGTGGGCTTATTGTTATGATAAACCACTTTGATATTATTTCCCAATGAATCCACCGCCATAAAACTCACATAATTGGGGTTCTTTACCGCATCATATTCAAGGGGGTGCTGCTTATCCATTTTCACAATCAGGTTCACAAACTTACCCTCTTTCTGCCTGGCTGAGGCAATGGTTTCGTAAGTGGTAAGATCGCCGGTATAACTAATCAGCACTACTATGGCAGCGGCTATGCATACAAGGATAATAATATGTGATTTCTTCATCGTTACATTTTTCAGTGCAAAAGTAGACCAAAAACAACATTTTGGAGGAAGTTTATGGTATTCATTAACAGTTTCGCAAACTTCAGGCCACAAACTCCAAACTTTCATCTAAATTTGCGCCCGTTGCATTTTCAAGCAATCAACATGTCAGATCTATCTCTTTTCGACCCCAATGCAGTGGGTAATCCCGACAACAATATTTTTGGTTTGCCCTTTACAGAAGAGGATGCCCGTTTGGTAATACTGCCCGTGGCCTGGGAAGTAACCGTAAGCTACGGGGCAAGTACCTCACGCGCAGCCGAACATGTATTTAAAGCCAGCAAGCAGGTAGAGATCATGGATACCGATGGCAAGCATGGCTGGAAGCAGGGATTTTTTATGCGTGATGTGGATAAACGCATCCTGATGAAAAGCGATTACCTGCGTAAGGAAGCTGAACTGTACATCGATTATATCTCTAAAGGTGAAGCTGTTGAAAAGAACAAGTTCATGTGCAAAAGCCTTAAAGAGATCAACGAAGGCAGCGCCATGCTTAACCAGTGGGTGTATGAACAGAGCAAAGATTTATTAGACAAGGGAAAACTGGTTGGTTTGTTAGGCGGCGACCATAGTACCCCTCTCGGTTATATCAAGGCCCTCAGCGAAAAACACGGGAATTTTGGCATATTACAGGTAGATGCGCATTGCGACCTTCGCAAAAGTTATGAGTATTTCAAATATTCACATGCCTCTATCATGTATAATGCGCTGAGCGAGATACCGGAACTGGAAAAATTAGTGCAGGTAGGTGTAAGAGATTATTGCGAGGAAGAATGGGATTATATCTGCAACAGCAATTACCGTGTAATTACTTACTTCGACAAAGAGATCAGGGAAAGAATGTATGAAGGCGAAACATGGAAACACCTCACAGACGAGATCGTAGATCATTTACCGCAAAAGGTATATATCAGTTTTGACATTGACGGGCTTGACCGAAAACTTTGCCCCAATACCGGCACACCTGTTCCCGGTGGATTTGAAATAGAAGAAATCACCTATCTCATCAAAAAAATCGGTCAGAGCGGCCGCGAACTCATCGGCTTCGACCTGGTAGAGATCGGTGTTGGACAAACTGATTGGGACAGCAATGTGGGCGCCCGTGCTTTATGGCATTTGTGTAACCTGCTCGTCAATAACCAATAATTATTCCAACCACAACACCATCCGCATGAAAGTGTACGATTACATTGTCGTTTTCAAACAACGTAACGACCGGTTAACGGATAGTATCAGCCAATTGATGTTGCTATTGGCTGTTTGTGTGTTTATATTTTCAGTGTCGGTACCAGCAGCCGGTACCAATGCTGTTGTATTGGTCATACTTACCGTTGGCATTATCGCCTGGTGGGTTTATTCTTATTTCAAATACAAAAAAGGCGGTGCTCCTTTTTACAGGCTGGCTTTATTGCTGGCGTCTGTTGGCTGGTTTTTACAACCCAAAGGATTACCTATTGCTATTATTTATTTTGTTGCCGCAGCATTGGAAAAGCAGGCAAAATTTCCGCAGGAAGTAGCTTTTGATGATGAGGAGATCGTTTTCAATACACTACCTAAAAAAAGATATAGCTGGCAGGATTTGGCCAATGTTGTGCTGAAGGATGGCATACTAACCATTGATTTCCGCAACAATAAACTCATCCAGAAAGAAATAGAATCGCAGACTTCTGCGAAAGAAGAGCAGGAATTTAACGAGTTTTGCCAGGCGAGGCTGAACGCTTAACGCATAAGGCTTAACCATTTATTATTTAGATCAAATCAAATGGCATTAAAACAATCACCTTACCTGCTGTATTCAGATGGTAATGGGAATATTTTTGAAGATACCAGTCTTTACACAACAGGCCGTGCCGGTTGGGATGCTTTTCCTGTTCCTGCAGAGGACTGGATAGAACTACCTGATGGCGGTAATTTATACGAATTGCCGGGCCGCAGGGGTATTGGCATTGATGTGGTTACCGGAGAAATGCGTTTATGCGAAAAAGGCTGGGCTGTTGCGGCTTTTATTCCACCGGCACATACCGGTTTATATATTGCTGCATTTGAAACATTACCAGATGCCCCTACGCTTCCCCTGTTCTGTTATACTGCGGTGGGTTGGCTGGACGGAAAAAATTATGTTCCTGCCGTACGCATTGAAAAAGATATCAGGCAGGAATGTGCAGGATACGACGACAGGAAAATAAAACAAGGCACTGAACATTTACTCTCGGCATATCCCAATAACCGTTTGGTAAAACATTTGATGGAGAATTGCTGCTTAACGTATAATTGTCCTGCAGCAAGAAATTTTGCGTTGGGCAGATGGGAATGCCCGGTACCAACTTCTCCGGCCTGCAATGCAAATTGCGTTGGTTGCATTTCTTTTCAGCCGGAAGATGAAACGATTGTGTCTACACAAGACAGGCTTACGTTTAAGCCGATGGCAGAAGAGATCGTTGAATTTACAGTGCCGCATTTACTGAACGCGCCATACCCGATCATCAGTTTCGGGCAGGGCTGTGAAGGTGAGCCTTTGCTGATGTGGGAAACCATCCGCGAAGCCATCATACAAATACGTAAACATACCAATAAGGGCAGTATCAATATCAACACCAACGGTTCAAAACCTGATGCTGTAAAAGCCTTGTGTGAAGCGGGTTTGAACAGTATCCGCGTTAGTACCAATTCTGCAAGAAAACATATTTACGAACCTTATTACCGCCCCAACAATTACCGGTTTGAGGATATTGCAGAAAGCCTGAAAGTGGTACGCAGTTATGGCGGATGGGCCAGCATCAATTATTTTGTATTTCCCGGAATGACCGATAGTGTGGAAGAATATGAAGCACTCCGCAAACTGATCATCAACACAGACCTAAGTATGATACAATGGCGGAATTTTAATATAGATCCCGATTGGTATATGGGCAAGATAGGTGTGCATGAAACCGGCGATATGCTTGGCGTAAAACAATTGATGGAACTGATACATGAAGAATTTCCCAAAGTTCGTTTTGGGTATTACAATCCTTCGATGGAAAGAATGAAGGGGGATTATGAGCATCATTTTGCAGGCGGGGAGAACTAAGCGTAGTTCAGTCAGGGCTAAAGCCCATTTCATTGATGATACCTGTTCCCCGGCTTAAAAGCCGGGGTTAGTATAACAACCAATTTGGCCGGGCTATACTTTGAAATATTTACAACCCCAGCTTTTAATCCGGGGTTTCTCATACACCGAAGGGAAAGTCAGGGTTAATGTAACAACCAATTTGGACACTACTACTTCGAAAACATTTATTAACCCCAACTTTTAAGTTGGGGTTTCTAATGCACCGAATGCCATGGTCTTTAGCCCTGACTAAATCCAAAAGCTTTCAGAAACTGCGCGTACTCTTCAGCAAAACTTATGGGGGATCATGTCCAAGATTTTGCAGCCGAGGAAATAGGCGTAGCTCAATCAGGGCTAAAGCCAATCTCATTGACGATGCATAGTCCCCGGCTTAAAAGCCGGGGTTAGTATAACAACCAATTTGGACACTACTACTTCGAAAACATTTATTAACCTCAGCTTTTAAGCTGAGGTTTCTTCATACACCGAATGCCATGGGCTTTAGCCCTGACTAAATCCAAAAGCTTTCAGAAACTGCGCGTACTCTTCAGCAAAACTTATTTTCCTGTGATGTTCCTTCTGCCATCTTATATAATTACGAATTGCTTCTAATTTATTTTCACTCACAGATGCTGCGAAATATTCATCAGCCCATTCCAGCTTGTGTTGCAGTATTCTATTTTTATTTACCCAATTAGCTGATTCACCTTTTATCATTTGCATTTGTTTTGCCACACTCCAGTCTGCTCTCAGGGGCATAAGACAATGTAGATGATCGAACCATCCATTTACTTCATCAACATAAAAGCCTTTGAGTTTTGCATTATTACGAATATGCTCACAGATTAATTCCCGCGCAGAATCAACAAGAACCATATCGCGTGATTTTGTTCCCCAAACTGCATGAACCCATATTTTAACAAATGCCATACTTTATTTTCATACAAATTAGTAAACCATCAAGCGCATTTTTAGCGTATTAACCGCAATCAGTTTTTTTGCGGTATTTTGTACACTATTAATTCAGAAATGACATCCCATCACTCCAAAAAAGACATCTACCTCGGCATTGCACTGGCTGTACTTGCAACAATTATCTGGTCGGGTAATTTTGTTATTTCGAGGGGCGTTAGTCAAAAAATAGGGCCGGTAAGTTTAGCATTTTACCGTTGGCTCACCGCCACACTTATTATTGCACCATTTGCATGGCGAAAATATAAGGTTGAAAAGGAGATTGTGCGAACAAACATCCGATACATTGGATGGGTGGCATTAACCGGGGTCGCAATATTCAACACGTTTGTTTATATTGCCGGGC
Organism: Sediminibacterium sp.; assembly: GCA_036758845.1. Taxonomy (GTDB): domain Bacteria; phylum Bacteroidota; class Bacteroidia; order Chitinophagales; family Chitinophagaceae; genus Sediminibacterium. The sequence goes on along the minus strand of DAIOVU010000071.1, from coordinate 3,924 downwards.
ATTCTACCACTGCCATTAATATGGCCCTCATCGGTACTACCTCATCTCCCATTTTTGCAACCATCATGGCTGTGATCTTTTTGAAGGAAAAACTAAACAGCTTCAGTATTATCGGGATGGTTACCTGTATTGCCGGTATACTTTTATTACTGTCTAAAGGTAGCCTGCAAACACTTGCTTCATTTCATTTTTCAACAGGCGATATCTGGGTATTGGCGGGAGCTTTTGCTTTTGCGGTGTATAATATTCTTGCAAGAAAGAAACCTGGCAATATTTCATCGCTGAATTTCCTGTTTGTGATTTTTGCTGCGGGCACACTTATGCTGCTGCCATTCTTCATAGCAGAACTTATCCTTGGGGCACCTACCCAATGGAACTATGTTTTATTCGCCGCCATTTTATACCTGGGAGCCGGCACTTCAGTAATCTCTTTTCTTTGCTGGAACTTTGCTTTGCATAAGTTAGGCGCAGGAAGAACTGTTTTATTTGGTAACCTCATCCCGCTTTTCAGTACACTGGAAGCAGTATGGTTACTTGGCGAAAAGATCAATCATATTCACATTACCAGTGGTGTATTAGTGATTACAGGATTAATACTCGCCAACACAAAGATCAAAACTAAGCCTGCCAAATAATTGCAGTGCTTATCTTGCAGTATTGTATGGACACATTTACCCTCATTTTACTTTGTCTTTTTGCTTTCAGTGCCGGATTTGTTGATGCCATTGTGGGTGGTGGCGGGCTGATACAAACACCTGCCGCACTGGTGCTCCTGCCGCAATTTCCTGTTGCCACTGTGATCGGCTCCTTAAAAATACCGGCTTTTACAGGCACTGCATTTGCCACCGTTCAATACCTGAGAAAAGTAATGATCAACTGGCGGCTGGCTTCTATCATGTGCGTTACAGCTTTTCTTGCTGCATTTGCCGGGTCTGAAACGCTTACATTAGTAAGTAACCGTTACATGAAACCAGTGATCTTTTTTGTATTGATACTGGTGGCCATTTACACGTATACTAAAAAGAATTTCGGTCAACATACCCATAAAACACATTCACCTAAAACAGAAATGGGATATGCTTTGCTGATCAGTATCGGTATTGGTTTTTATGATGGCTTTATCGGACCGGGCGCCGGTAGTTTTCTGGTGCTGGCATTTATTACTGTGCTGGGACTCGATTTTCTGCATTCCAGCGCCAATGCCAAACTCATCAATCTTTCCACCAATTTTGGGTCTATTGTTTTGTTTTTGTTAAAAGGAACCATACTCTGGCATATCGCCATTCCGATGGCTGTATGCAATGGCCTTGGGGGCCTCCTTGGTGCACGCCTGGCTATTGCAAGGGGGAACAGGTTTATCCGTTTATTTTTCCTGTTCATCATTACCGCAACATTGCTTCGTTTTGGGTATGATGCATTTTTTAAATAGTAATAAGTTGTTGGGATGAGGTCGTGAATCGTCAATCTTGAGGCGTGAGTTAGTTAATCTTAACCTTTCTTTATACCCCAAAAGTGGATTACCCACTGCTTAAGCATGTAATTTTCAACATCCGATTTAACCCGTTACTATCCATGTACATTTGATATGCGCAATATTCAGTCCATGTCAGCAAGTTTTGAAAAAGAAAAGAATCTCAAAGCATCAGCCTATACAGGTATGATCTGTGTTTTGGTGTTCCTTGTTTTCTTTTTTGTGCAGTGGACCCTGCCTCAAATACCTCCGCCTGATTTTGGAGAAGGTATTGAAGTGAACCTTGGCAACAGCGAAACCGGAATGGGTGATGTGGCTCCACTGATACCAGGAGAGCCATCAGCAACAGAAGACAGTAAATCGGCCCCGCCCAAAACGGTTCAGGATGCCACGGCACAGCCAAAGATCAATGCCGATGAATATGCTGATGGCGATGCGCCTTCTGTAAACAATACCAAAGCCAAACCTGCCATTAAGCCGGTTGTAAATTCACCTGCTCTTGTAAAAAAAGCCTCCCCTGCCACTGTTACCAATCCTACGCCTGCCCCGCCTAAACCCAAAGCTGTATTTAAAGGTGGCACCAGCACCACTTCAAGCGGTAACAGGGCTGATAGCTATAATAATATTCAGAACCAGGGAATAGCAGGTGGCAAAGGAGATCAGGGCAACCCTAATGGTAATCCAAACTCAGACAGTTATAAAGGCAATGCAGCCAGTGGTAATGGAGGTAGCGGTGGAAATAGCGGTGTAAGCATCCGCAGCGGACTGGATGGCAGAAGAATTACCAAACTGCCTTCTTTTGAAGATGATTTTAATGAGAATGCAAAAGTAGCGGTAGATATCACTGTTGACAGGGCCGGAAATGTTACACAGGCCATCGTAAACCAGCGCGGCACCACCACTACCAATCAGAATGTGCGCAATATTGCTTTACGCAAAGCACGCAGCCTTAAACTCAACAGCGGTAATACAGATGTGCAAACCGGCACGTTGGTATTCAATTTCAAACTGCGCGGTTAATTATTGTTGCATATTTGCAGCAGATTATGAATTACCAGGAAACCATCAACTATCTTTTTAACAAGCTGCCCATGTTCAGCAGGCTGGGTGCGTCTGCTTTTAAGAAAGACCTTACCAATACCATTCGTTTATGCGATGCGCTGGATAATCCCCAACATCAATTCAAAACCATCCATATTGCCGGAACCAATGGGAAAGGTTCTACCAGTCATATGCTGGCCGCCATCCTGCAAACAGCCGGTTATAAAACAGGATTGTACACCTCGCCTCACCTGAAAGATTTCAGGGAAAGAATTAAAGTGAACGGGCATTTGTGCGAAGAACAGTTTGTGATCGATTTTACCCAACGCATACAACCACTTATCGATGAAATAGAACCGTCTTTTTTCGAGATCACGGTAGCTATGGCTTTCGATTATTTTGCCAAACAAAAAGTGGATATAGCAGTGATTGAAGTAGGATTAGGCGGTCGGCTCGACAGTACCAATATCATCACACCCGAATTAAGCATCATTACCAATATTGGCTGGGACCATATGAATATGCTGGGTGATACACTGGAGAAGATCGCGATTGAAAAAGCGGGGATCATTAAGAAAGGTGTTCCGGTGGTGATTGGAGAAACGATTCCGGAGAGTAAAGCTGTTTTTGAAGATATGAGCAGAGTCGTAGAGTCGCAGATCATTTATGCTGAAGAACAACGGTATGTGGCTGGCTGGGAATACCAACACCATCAATTAACCATTGAAGTAGTTGAAAAGAAGAATGATGAACACCAGCATTACCAACTTGATCTGCCGGGTATCTATCAAACCAAAAATCTGTTGACTGTTTTAGAAGCCGCTCATCAATTGCATTTGAAAGGCTGGCAAACAGATGCTGCAATCATCAGGAAAGCTTTACCCAAAGTAAAACACCTTACCGGGCTGCATGGCAGATGGGAAGTGATACAATACAATCCCGCAGTGATACTGGATGTGGGACATAACGTGGATGGCATGGCGCAGATAAAAAAACAAATTGAATTATCTAATTATCATCACCTGCATATTGTAATTGGCATGGTAAAAGATAAAGAGATTGATAGCGTACTTGCATTATTGCCCAAGCAGGCTACCTATTATTTTACTCAGGCCCAAATACCAAGGGCACTTAACGCAGAAATTTTACAGGCTAAAGCCAATACTATTGGATTAAACGGCAATATATTTCCCAATGTAAATGCTGCATTGAAAGATGCCTTGAGCCACGCACACAAAGACGATATGATCCTTGTTTGTGGAAGTGTGTTTTTGGTGGGGGAAGTTAATGTATAACCTGATGCATTATTGAAATCTATTAGTATCCGGTCATTCTATATATCGAAGTTTTTGAAACACATAGATACATAGGAAAAACAAAAAAGAAACATAGCGTTTGAACTATATGCCCTG
>DAIOVU010000070.1:0-16149 GCA_036758845.1 Sediminibacterium sp. | reverse complement strand
CCTATACAGATTAGCTCACTATTACTCATAGCACCTCAAATTATTAATTAGCCGAATTATTACATTTTTTGCGCGAAGGAAAGATCAAACAATCCATCCATAAAATATATGCACTTGAAGAAGGCGCACAGGCAATCCAGGATTTAATGGACCGGAAAGTAAAAGGTAAAGCCATTGTAAAAGTGGGCAACTGGGTTGAAGAACCTGTAATAGCTGCTGTTAAGAAACAAGCCGCCGATGATGCTGTGAAAGAAACAAAACTATCCGGGCCATTGGAAATTGAAAACCTTGCAGACATCAAAAAACATATCGGAAAAGCAATTGGCACCAGCGATTGGTTAACTGTTACCCAGCAAATGATCAACGATTTTGCCGCAGCTACGCTGGATTTTCAATGGGTGCATATTGATGTTGAAAAAGCGAAAACATTGATGCCTGAGGGTAAAACAATTGCACATGGTTATCTGAGCATGTCGCTGGCTTCGCATTTTCTTTACCAGATGATCAAAATAAAAAATGTGAACTCATTTATTAATTATGGCATTAACAAAGCACGTTTTATTACACCGGTAAAAGAAGGGAGCCGTATCCGTTTACATGCGTCTGTTCAGCATGTTGAAGAGCAGGGCAACGGTGCTGTAAAATTATTTCTGAACATACAGATGGAAATTGAAGGGTTGGATAAGCCTGCATATGCAGCAGAGATCATCAGTTTAATAATGTAATTATTTTAAACACGAATTTTTTACGAATTACACGAAAATGAAGGATAATGCAATTTTTAGAAAATCCACACAAACAACAATCCATCGTGTAATTCGAAATAATTCGTGCTATCCTTTATATCATTTTTATTAACACAACACACGTATGAGATTAGAAAATAAAGTTGCCATTATTACCGGAGGCGCCGCAGGCATTGGCCTTGCCACTGCTGAACTATTTGCCAAAGAAGGTGCCACAGTGATTATCTGGGATGTTACAGACAGCGGGCGGGAAGTAGCTAATAATTTATCCGGTAAAGGATATAAGGCTCATTTTCGCAAAGTATCGGTGGCAGAGAAAACAGAAGTAACAACAGCCACCGAAGAAGTGATCAAACAATTTGGACGGATTGATATACTGATCAATAATGCAGGCATTACCAAAGACAAAACCCTGCTTAAAATGGAACAGCATGATTGGGACAAAGTGTTATCAGTAAATCTCACCGGCGTATTTAATTGTACACAGGCAGTGGCACATCATATGAAAGAACAGAATTATGGTCGTATAGTTTCTGCCTCTTCCAATGTAGGCTTACGGGGCAATTACGGACAAACAAATTATGTGGCCACCAAATCGGCTATCATTGGTATGACAAAAGTATGGGCACTCGAATTAGGCAGGTTTGGTATTACCGCCAATTGCATTGCGCCCGGATTTATCGAAACCCAGATGACCAATGCTATCCCCGAAGAAGTAAAACAAAAATTAACCCCCATGATCCCCGCAGGCCATTGGGGCAAACCCATTGACATCGCCTATGGCTATCTCTACCTTGCATCAGACGAAGCATCTTATGTAAATGGCATATGCTTAACCATTGATGGAGGAAGCGCGAGATAGTTTTAATGAGAGAATGATAAAATACCTCTTTACTTTATAAACATTATTTACTCTATTTACTTTTTACCACTTTAACCTTCAACACCCATGGCACGATTTACCAATATGCAGCACCTGCGGTTTTTACTATTCGATGTTCATCATGTGGAAGAATTATTTACGTATGAACGTTTTTCGCATATAGATTCGGAGCAGGCATGGATGATCATTGAATCGGCCAGATTGCTGGCAGAACAGGAAATGTTTCCCTTCTTCAAAGCAATGGATGAAACACCTGCAAAGTATGACGGGAAAGGGAGAGTGATCACACATCCGCAACTGAAAAATATTATTCAGAAAGCCGCTGAGCAACACTGGATAGGTGGGAGCGCTTTGTTTGAGCATGGTGGATTGCAATTGCCTGAGATGATCTTCAGTACCGGGCATCATTTATTCCAGGCTGCCAATAATGGTGTGGAAGGATACACGGGCCTATCATCAGGTTCTGCGGGATTGATCACCAATTTCGGAACTAAAGAACAGATTGACACCTATGTGCCTAAAATTTTTGAAGGTCATTGGCAGGGAACCATGGCCCTTACTGAGCCACAGGCGGGCAGTTCATTATCTGATATCATTACATCGGCTACGCCAACTGATACAGGTTATTACAAGATCAAAGGACAAAAAATATTCATCTCCGGCGGCCAGCACGAGGCCTGTGAAAATTTTGTACATCTTACCCTCGCCCGTATTGATGGGGCGCCGGCGGGTGTGAAAGGTATTTCGCTTTTTATCATTCCAAAATTTCGTCCCGAACCCGATGGCAACCTCGCATTCAATGATGTGTATTGTGCAGGCGATTTTCAGAAGATGGGGCAACGTGGATATGCCACCACCCATTTATCATTTGGTGATAACGATGATTGCCGGGGGTTTCTGGTTGGAGAACCTCACAAGGGATTATCATACATGTTCCACATGATGAATGGAGCGAGGATCTCAGTTGGACAAAGTGCCGCATCTGTCGCTATGGCCGCATACCAGGCCTCTCTTCAGTATGCCAAAGAAAGGCCACAGGGCAGAAGGTTAAGCGAGAAAGACCCATCCAAACCTCCAACGCTCATCATCAATCACGCAGATGTGCAACGCATGTTACTTACGCAAAAAGCTATTACGGAAGGCGCTTTATCGCTGGGCATGGAATGCAACCGTCTCTTCGATCTTTCGCATGCTATATCGGGAGAAGAAAGAGAAAAATATTTTCTGTTACTGGAGATCTTAACGCCTATCGTAAAAACTTATTCATCAGAACAGGGCAGTCGCTCTGCTGCATTGGCCATACAGGTATTGGGTGGTTACGGATTTACAACCGATTTCCCGGTACAGCAACATTACCGCGACCTTAAGATTATGTCTTTGTATGAAGGAACTACCGGCATCCAGTCGCTGGACCTGTTGGGCAGAAAAGTAACCATGCAAAACGGGAAGGCATTACAATTGTTGACAGAAACCATTGTAGACACCATTACCAAAGCATCTGCTTACCCAGAACTGCAACCTTATGCAGCAACATTAAAACAGGAACTGAAGCGGATGGAGGCAGTATTAAAGCATCTGAGTCAGTTTGCCCAAAAAGGCGAGATAGAACGTTACCTGGCCGATGCCACTGTTTTCATGGAAATGGCTGGATACATCGTGATTGGCTGGCAGTGGCTGAAGATGGCAGTTGCCGCAGCACAGAAACTGGCAGCAAAAGATACCGGCTCAAACCCGGAAAGCTTTTACCAGAGCAAGATCCATACGATGGAATTCTTTTTTCAATATGAACTGACGCATGCAGCCGCCTGCGCGGAAACATTGCTAAAAACCAGTGCACTGACGGGTATCAGTGATCATGAGGCATTTGCATGGTAGTTTTATGGGCATATTCGGGTGAAGAATATCCACATCTTTGCATATCGTCAGGTTTAGGCTTAGCAAATAATTATATTTACCGCCTATTAAACAGCCAATCGTATGCTTAAAGTAGGTGTTTTTGGGGTGGGCCATCTTGGCAAATTTCATCTGAACAACTGGAAAGAAATAGAAGGGATCAAACTGGTAGGTTTTTTTGATCCTAATAATGATAACGCAAAAGCCGTTACTGAACAATACGGTCTTAAAAGGTATGTTGATGAAGAAAAATTAATTGATGCCTGCGACATCATTGATATCATCGCTCCTACCGATCAGCATTTTGCACTTTGCATGCAGGCCATCCGGAAAGGCAAGCATGTATTTGTAGAAAAACCATTGGCCAATACCCTACAGGAAGGCAAGGATATTGTAAACATGGTTCGCGAAGCAAACATCAAATTACAGGTAGGGCATGTAGAACGGTTTAACCCCGCTTACCTTGCCATCAAGGATATGAACCTGAACCCGATGTTTATTGAGGTGCACAGGCTTGCCCAATTCAATCCAAGAGGAACAGAAGTGAGTGTGATCCTCGACCTGATGATCCATGACATCGACATCATTCTTAGCCTTGTAAAAAGTGATGTAAAAAATATTTCGGCAAGTGGTGTGGCGGTAATGACAGAAACGCCCGATATAGCCAACGTACGCATCGAATTCAACAATGGCTGTGTGGCCAACCTTACCAGCAGCCGGATAAGCATGAAGAAAATGCGTAAGATGCGTTTGTTCCAGAAAGATGCTTACCTCGGCATAGATTTTCTGGAAAAGAAAACCGAGATCATCAAACTGAAACAGCCTGATGATAAAAATGTTTTTTCTTTCGAAATTGATACCCCTAACGGCAAAAAAACAATTGCCATTGCCAACCCGGACATTCAACCTTCCAACGCCATTAAATCTGAGCTGGAAGCATTTGTTAACTCAATCATCCATAATCAACCAACAGTAGTAAGCGAGATAGATGGTTACCTGGCCATGGAAGTAGCGCATAAGATCCTGGAAAAAATAAACAGCACCAGCATTCTGGTGTAATCTGCATGCGCAAACGCAAAAATAATATCATCTGGTACCTCATCAGCGACTACTTTTTTTCGGCAACAGGGTTGCTTCTTTTTTTTCAGTTTTTTCAGCCTGCTGATTTCTCCATCCGATTATTTGAAACAATCCCGGCAATAGCCGCTGGCTGGCTGGTATTGTATGCTTTTGCAGGAAACTATCACCAATCACTCTATGAAAAATCAAGGTTAAATGAACTAAGTTCTACGCTGATCTACAGCTTCATTGGCTGTCTTCTGTTATTTATATTTCCTGTAGATCCTGTCTTCAACAGTTTTTCTGCATTTGGTATTTATTTCCTGATCCAGTTCACGCTGGTATTTTCCGGCAGGAGCCTGCTGCTTTATTTTGTAAAGCAGAACCTGATCAAAGGAAAAATATATTTCAATACGCTGATCATAGGTAATACCCAGAATGCCGTTAAGCTTTATAAAGAACTGAATAAAAATTTCAGTTACCTGGGTTTTAAAACCATCGGTTTCATCAGTGCAACGGATGATAACAGGAACGGGCTGTCTAAATGGATCCCCAACCTTGGTACTATTCAACAGGCAGATAAAGTAATAGATCAATATCATATTGAAAAAGTGATACTGGCACTCGACAAAAAACAAAACCAGTTAACCGAAGAGCTGGTGAACCGGTTATCGGAAAAAGATGTGGACATAAAATTAGTACCCGATACACTGGATATCCTGGCGGGCTCTGTTAAAACCAACAATGTATTGGGAGCCATGCTGATAGATATTCAAAGCAGTGCACTCTCCTCGCGGCAGCAAAATGCAAAAAGACTGATTGATATTTTATTATCGGTAGTTAGTCTGGCTGTACTTAGTCCCTTACTTGTTTTTATAGCGATTAAAACATGGCTCTCTTCTAAAGGTGGCATTATTTATAAGCAGGAACGCATTGGGTATAAAGGCAAGCCCTTTATCATTTATAAATTCAGGAGTATGGTGGCCGATGCGGAGAAAGACGGACCTGCATTATCAAGCGATAACGACCCGCGTATTACCCGTTGGGGCAAAATAATGCGCAAATGGCGCCTTGATGAATTACCGCAGTTATGGAATATCATGAAAGGTGATATGAGCCTGATTGGGCCAAGGCCTGAGCGAAGAGAATATATTAACCAGGTAATGAATCGCTCCCCTTACTACCGTTACCTGCTGAAAGCCAAGCCCGGTCTAACTTCATGGGGCATGGTGCAGTTTGGCTATGCATCCAGTGTGGATGAAATGATTGAAAGAATGGAATACGACCTGATCTATATTGAGAACGCCTCTCTCCTGCTTGATTTCAAGATCATGATGCATACATTGCGGATCATCCTCTCGGGCAAAGGCAAATAATTCTTTTACCGCTGCAAATATTGCGGTATTTTTCATATGGTGAAACACACTATCCAACTCATACCATCCCATCAAATCAATAAAACTAAATGGGATGCCTGCATTGAAGCTAATGCCAATGGATTAATCTATTCAACTTACGATTATCTGAACACGATGTGCGATAACTGGCATGGGTTAATCATTAATGATTACGATGCGGTAATGCCTTTGCCATGGAGAACAAAGCTGGGTATCCGTTATGGCTATACGCCTGCTTTTACGCAGCAGTTGGGCCTAACAGGCAATTGCCCGGATATTGATGTTGTACAAATTCTTAACAGCATCCATGGCCTTGTACACTACGCAGACATTCATTTTAATTTTTCAAATTTCACTGTGAAAGATCATGTATCAGTTGTAACACGCACCAACCTGGTCATCCATCTTTCTGCGGAATATGAAACCATCTATTCGAATTATAAGCAAAGCCTGAGAGATAATATTAAAAAAGCAAAACAGGCAACCCTTGTTTATACTGATGCAAATATTGAATCAGCTATTGCGCTTTACCGGTTACATTACAGCGAAAGAATAGCAAGCATTAAAGAGAAGGATTATGAAAGATTTTCTTCCCTATGCCAGTTGCTGCAGAAAGAGAAACGATGTTTTGCCAGATCAGTGATGAATGAACAGGGAGAATTTTTGTCGATAGGACTCTTCCTAAAAGACAATAAACGGATTTATAACCTGATGAATACCACACTTCCGGCGGGAAGAGATAAAGAAGCCAATCATTTTTTGTTAGACAGTCTGATTCGCGAATTTGCAAATCAAGCCTTGATCTTTGATTTTGAGGGATCAGACCTGCCAGGCGTAAAATTTTTCTATGAATCGTTCGGGGCTGTTAATGAGCCTTATTTCCATTATCATTACAATGGATTGCCATGGCCATTGCGTTTACTTAAGCATTGATTCTTTCTGACAAAATCTTTTCAGCAATCAGCAAGTCAACGGGGCGGGTAATTTTGATATTATCGTACTCGCCTTCAACAAGGTAAACCGTTTCACCTGAAGCTTCTACTACGGTAGCTTCATCGGTAAAACTTTCATCATAAGGTTGTTCAAAAGCAGGCAGCAATAAATGACTCCGGAATGTTTGTGGTGTTTGAATGATACGTACGTTATTCCTGTTCACCACATAATGGTCTTCATCTTCCATAATGCGGATACTGTCTGTAGCCGTTACAACAGGTATGGCACTACCCTTATTAACTGCCTGCTCATAACAGCGATGGATCAGGTCTTTGGTTACAAGGCAACGTACACCATCATGAACAAAGATCACTGACGGCTCAGTAACTGAAGCCAGTCCATTCTGCACAGAATGAAAACGGGTAACCCCTCCCTCTGTAATGGTTACTCTTGCTGCAGCATGTAATGTCTGAATAATTTTTACACCTTCTTCTTTATTTTCTTTGGGCAATACAAGGATGATCTGAATATCATCAAACGCCTTCAGAAAAGTATCCAGTGTATACCAAAGCAATGGTTTTTGTTGTAACAGCAAAAACTGTTTAGGCATGGCGGCACCCATACGTGTACCGTTGCCCCCTGCTACTATAATGGCATATTTTTTCATGCACTGCTGATTATACTGCAAAATAAAGGAGCTACAAAAGTAGCCCCTTTTCCTTTTCTCATGTGTACAAACCGGTAAACCAAATATAAACTATTTATAAATCGCAACTTCCTGTAATCCCTTACTGCTTCTTACGCCCCTGTACATGCCGGCGCTGTTAAAAACCATAGCTGCATTGCCTTTGGCATCCACACCAATCATGCCCCCTTCTCCGTGTATTTTAACCAGTTTTTCGTTTACTACTTTGTTCATGGCATCCTGTAATGAGAGGCCTTTGTATTCCATTAAACAACTTACATCATAAGCTGCCACACAACGGATAAACATTTCGCCATGCCCGGTGCAACTGATGGCACAGGTTGCGTTGTTGGCATAAGTACCGGCGCCAATCATCGGGCTATCGCCTATCCGTCCGTATTTCTTATTGGTCATGCCACCGGTAGAAGTAGCGGCGGCTAAATTCCCATGCACATCACAAGCCACTGCACCAACTGTACCAAATTTTTTATCGCGCATTAATTCTTCCAGGTGATGGTGTGTATGATCGAGCGAATACGTATCTGAATCGCGGATGGCTTTCCACTGGTCGTACCTGAACTGGGAAAAGAAATATTCGTCTGGCTCTAATTTCACACCTTGTTTAATCGCAAAATCATTGGCGCCTTTTCCGCTTAAAAAAACATGGTTACTGTTACGCATCACTTCCATCGCCAGCTCTATGGGGTTGCGCACATTGCGTACGCCTGCAACTGCACCTGCAGAAAGATCAGATCCATCCATAATGGCGGCATCCATTTCCTGAACACCTTTCTTGGTAAAAACTGCTCCACGGCCCGCATTAAACAACACATTATCTTCAAGGAATACCAATCCTGCTTTTATCGCATTCACGGCCGTGCCACCTTCTTCCAAAACTGCATAACTGAGATCGAGTGCCTGTTGAAGCCCATCAAAATAAGCCTGCTCCAGTTCAGGGGTCATATCTTCTTTCAGAATGGTACCCGCTCCTCCATGTATGGCAATCGTAAAATCAGGCATGATCTTTATCTTTCATCAGTTTGCTAATGTGAAAGTAGCCATTAAGTCAACTGAGAAAATCGAATTAATATGAGGGATTGTTAGAGAAGGTTTAAGGTGTGGGGGGATTTGTTTAATGTTGTCAATGGGCAATGGGCAATTGTGAATAAAAGTAAACCTCAATCATTGCCAATTCACCATTCACAATTGCCCCTTATCTCAGCAATAACTCGCACTCGTGCAATAATTTCTCTTTGTTGATGGCCGCCGTGCCCACTTCCTCGCAAACTAACCCACCGGCTATATTGGCCATTTCGGCAGCGAGGTGCATGTCTTTGGTGGTTGCATAAACCAGTGATGCAACGGAGATCACTGTATCTCCGGCGCCGCTTACATCGGCTATATTGCGGATATGTGTTGGAATAATTTCCACCTTATCTCCATCCTGGTAAAACACTCCTTTTTCTGAAAGAGTGATCAGTGATACCTGGTGGTGCAGGTGTTCCTGTAATGCTTTATGAATTTCCTGTAAAGTATCTATTCCTACATGATCCATCAACAGGTTCAGGCCTTCTTTTACTTCTTTCAGGTTGGGTTTAAAAATGGTGACGCCTTTAAAAGCAAGGAAGTTCTTTTTCTTGGGATCAACACTTGTTACCACATCATGTTCCTTGCATAAACTGATCAGCTCTGTAATTACACGCGCTGTAAGAATACCTTTATTATAATCTTCAAAAATTAAAATATCAGGTTGCTCTTTTTTAAAATGTTCTTTCACATTTGCCAGCAACCTGTCTTCTGTTTCCCTGTCGAGGTCTGAAGTTACTTCTGCATCCAGCCGCATCATCTGCTGGTTACGGCTCATCACACGTGTTTTATTGGTGGTAACACGTTTATCAGAAGTGAGGATATGACTGGTGTTGATATGATTTTCGTTCAATAACCTAAGCAGGTCTTTCCCATCCTCATCATTACCTATCACCGAAATAATGGTTGTTTGCGCACCCATTGAAACGGTGTTTAATGCAACATTTGCCGCACCGCCAACGCGAAGTTCTTTTTTCTTTAGAGCAACCACAGGTACCGGCGCTTCAGGAGAAATGCGTTCTACATTACCCCACCAGTAAGTATCCAGCATCACATCGCCCACAATGGCAACTTTGATCGAATTGAATTTGGAAAATAATTGACCGAAATTCATCAGGCTTTTTTTTGAGAATTATTTAGTGCAAGATAATACAAAGGGATACCAATCAGCGTAATGATCAATCCCGGCCATGTAAAATTAGGTTTATAGATGATCAGTAATACGCAAAATACAATACCCATCAGCATATAAATAGCGGGTAGTACCGGGTAGCCAAATGCTTTATAAGGCCTTTCTGCATCAGGCATTTTTTTACGGAGAATAAAAATACCGGCGATGGTAAGCACATAAAAGATCACCACAATAAATGAGATCATATCCAGCAGATCGCCATATTTACCACTAAGGCATAACAGGGAAGCTACGATACATTGTGCCCAAAGCGCCCAGCCCGGAACGGCATTCTTATTTAAGGTGGCAGCTTTCTTAAAAAACAAACCATCCTGCGCCATCGTATAATATACACGGGCACCGGCAAGGATCAGCCCGTTATTACAACCGAAGGTGGAGATCATGATCATTACGGCGATCACATAAGTGCCTATATCGCCAAAAATAACGTTGGCGGCTGCAACGGCTACCCTGTCTGATTTTGCAAAAGCAATATCATGCAAGGGCATTACACGCAGGTACATCAGATTAGCGGAGACATAGATGATGGTTACGATCATCGTTCCAAGAAACAGGCTCAGGCCGATATTTTTTTGCGGATTTCTGATCTCACCGGCAATAAAAGTTACGTTGTTCCATGCATCACTGCTGAATATTGATCCCACCATCGAAGAAGCGATCGCTCCAACGGCTGCGGCGCCAATCAGGGGCATGATGATGGTTGTATCAATACCGCCGCCACCAGCACTCATTTTCTGCATATGCCATGCATCGGCCCAGTTAGCCTGCCATACATCGCCTTTGGCTATAATAAAACCGAAAATGATCAGTCCGAACAAAGACAATAATTTGGTAAGGGTGAAAGTGGTTTGAATAAGTTTCCCCCCTTGAATTCCACGGGTATTGATATAAGTCAGAAAGATGATGAGTACGATTGATACCAACTGCGCAGTATATATTTTTAAACCTGCCACGCTAATTACAATATTGGCATCTGTTAATTCGAGTGCTGGAAAAAAATAACCGGCAAACTTACAGAAAGCTACTCCAACCGCTGCAATGGTACCCGTTTGTATCACCGAAAAAAAACTCCAGCCATATAAAAAACCTACGAGCGGGTTATATGATTCTTTCAGATAAACATACTGCCCCCCTGCTTTGGGAAACATGGCGCTTAATTCGCCGTAACTGAGTGCCGCAATCAGTGTCATAAAACCTGTGATCAGCCACACCACAATCAACCAGCCGGCGCTTCCTACATTGCGGGTAATATCTGCACTTACAATAAAGATGCCCGAGCCAATCATACTTCCTGCAACGATCATGGTTGCATCAAAAAGACCCAGGGTGGGCTTAAAAGTGGTGGTATTACTCATAAAAAAATCCTGCTGGTTAAAACAGGATTTGAAGATAATAAATATGCTCGAAGTTATTTCTTCTTCTTATACAAGGCATTCAGCCCTTTTACCACATCTTGTGTGATATTGTAGGCACTGTCTTTCAGGTACATCAGATCTGCAGAACTTGAAAAAACAAATGCATAGCCTTTATCCTTATTATATTCTTTCAGGTAGTCTTCGATCTTCTTTTTTACATCCTGCATTTTCCTGAACTGCTCATCCTGCATTTCATCGCTCATCATTTTTTCTTTACCCTGGAAAGCTTTTTCCATCTGCATCAGCTCCTGCTGTTTGTTAGCCAGTTCTGTTTGAGAAAGTGCAGAAGCTACTTTTTGCAATTCCTGGTATTTGGATGCGAAAGTGCTTTTCATATCACCCAATATTTTGGCATTGGCCTGGTCTTTTGTTTGCAGTTCGTTGCTGATCTCTTTAAAATAATCAAACTGGTTCTGGATAGAATCCGTTTCAAAATAAGCAATTTTAAAACTGCCTGCAGGTAATGCTTTAGTTGAGTTAGCCTGCACAGAATTAGAAGTTGGTGACGCAAAATGAAGGTAAAAAAGAACCGCAACGGCTATTACCAGCACAATATTTAGACCAAGGGTAGCATTTTTCATGAATCGCAAATTAATCTCTGATTAAAATGATGGGGGGATGATTATATTGATAAAGTGTAACCAAATTTAGATGAGATTCCGCTGATGGAGATGTTAAAAAAGTAGGAAGTTTTCACTTCCTACTTTTACTTTATAGTTTGTGGGGTTCCTGTCTCCGACAGGAACTGCGCGGTTTGTGATCCTTATTCCTCTTCGTCAAAACTCATCGCTTCACGCGTTGTGGCCAGCACCTCATATTCTTCTTTACTTCCCACAATCATGTTTTCGAATTCTTTCTGACCGGAACCGGCAGGTATCAGGTGACCGGTGATCACGTTCTCTTTCAGACCCAGCATCATATCGGTTTTACCCTGTATAGCAGCTTGGCTCAATACCTTGGTTGTTTCCTGGAATGATGCGGCTGAGATCCAGCTCTGTACACCCAGTGAAGCCTTGGTAATACCCAGCAATACCGGTGTTGCAGTGGCAGGTTTGGCATCCCTTACTTCAACCAGTTTCTTATCACTTCTGCGGAGGATAGAATTTTCTTCTCTCAGCTCACGCAAAGTAATGATCATACCCGGTTTCATTTTGGTGCTTTCACCGCCTTCTGTTACCACTTTCTTATCATAGATCCTGTCGTTCTCTTCAATAAAGTCGAAGCGGTCTTCCAGGTCCTCCTCAAGGAATTTGGTATCACCTGCATCCACGATCTCTACTTTCTTCATCATCTGGCGAACGATCACTTCAATGTGTTTATCATTGATACGCACACCCTGTAAACGATATACTTCCTGGATCTCATTTACCACATATTCCTGAACGGCAAATGGTCCTTTAATAGTCAGGATATCGGCTGGTGCAATCTGTCCGTCAGACATTGGTGTACCTGCTTTCACAAAGTCGCCATCCTGTACAAGGATCTGTCTTGTTAACGGAACCAGGTATTTTTTCACCATACCGTCTCTTGATTCTACAATGATCTCACGGTTACCGCGTTTCACATTACCGAAGGCTACCACACCATCAATTTCGCAAACAATGGCAGGGTTACCCGGGTTACGTGCTTCGAACAATTCAGTTACACGCGGCAGACCTCCGGTGATATCGCGGAGCTTACCTAATACACGTGGTATTTTTACCAGTACCTGACCCGCTTTTACCTCGTCGCCTTCTTCGATAACGATGTGTGAGCCTACAGGCAGGTTATATTTCTTGATATCTTTTCCTTCAACAGCAATGGTAGGGATCTTGGTCTTATCTTTTGTTTCGATAACCACTTTCTCACGGTGTCCGGTTTGCTCATCAGACTCATCGCGGTAAGTGATACCATCCAGTACATCTTCAAATTTCACCTTACCAACCAATTCTGCAACGATAACATTGTTGAACGGATCCCATGTACAGATCACGTCTCCTTTCTTAACCTGTACGCCATCTTTGATATTCAATGTAGCACCGTAAGGAACGTTATTAGTGATCAACAGGCGGTCGTTCTTCACATCCATGATCCTTACCTCACCGGTACGGCCAATAACCACTTTTACTTTCTTGCCATCGTTGTCTACAGTATCAACTGTACGTAAGCCGTCAAACTGGATAGTACCATCGAACTTAGCCTGTAAAGTTGATTCTACAGAAGCAGAGCCCGCAACACCACCCACGTGGAACGTACGCAATGTTAACTGTGTACCTGGTTCACCAATTGATTGTGCGGCAATGATACCAACCGCATCTCCCTGCTGTGCAAGGTATCCTGTGGCCAGGTTCTTACCGTAACACTTCACACACACACCACGCTTGCTTTCGCAGGTAAGTACCGAACGGATCTCTACTGTTTCAATTCCTGCTTCTTCTATTTGTTTAGCAACATCAGAAGAGATTTCTTCACCGGCAAGTATGATCAGTTCATCAGTTACAGGGTGGTACACATTATGTAATGATGTACGTCCTTCAATTCTGTCTGCCAGTGGTTCAATAATATCTTCATTGTCTTTTAACGCTGTTGTTGCATTACCACGCAGTGTTCCGCAATCTTCTTCGCTGATCACCACATCCTGCGATACGTCTACCAAACGACGGGTCAGGTAACCTGCATCCGCTGTTTTCAGGGCCGTATCCGCCAGACCTTTACGGGCACCGTGCGTAGAGATAAAGTAATCCAATACGTTCAGTCCGCCTTTAAAGTTAGACAGGATCGGATTTTCAATTACTTCACTACCTGTGCTGCCGCTCTTACGAGGTTTAGCCATCAATCCACGAATACCTACCAGCTGTTTTACCTGTGTTTTACTACCACGGGCACCTGAATCAAGCATCATGAATACAGAGTTGAAACCCTGCTTATCAATGGTCATTTCACGGATCAGGCTTTCGGTGATCTTCATATCCACACGTCCCCAGATATCAATAACCGCGTTATAACGCTCGTTATTGGTGATCAGACCCATGTTATAGCTTTCCCACACTTCATTCACTTCATCTTTTGCTGAATCCAGTAACTGCTCCCTGATCTCAGGAACAATCAGATCGTTAACGCTGAACGACAATCCACCACGGAAGGCCATACGGAATCCGAGTTGTTTGATATCATCCAGGAACTTCGCTGTTTTTGGAACGTTGGTGATCTTGATGATATCACCAATGATCTCACGCAGGCTTTTCTTGGTCAGCAAAGCATTGATATAACCTACTTCAACAGGCACGTGCTGGTTAAACAATACACGTCCTACAGTGGTATCGATCAGTTTCTTAACCAACTGTCCGTTCTCACGCACATTGGTCTTCACTTTAATATTTGCATGCAGGTCAACACATCCTTCATTATATGCGATGATTACCTCATCCATATTGTAGAAAGCCATGCCTTGTCCTTTTACAATCTCTGTTTCAGTTGTTTTCTTACCCTTGGTAATGTAGTACAGACCCAATACCATGTCCTGTGAAGGCAGGGTGATAGGCGTACCATTCTGCGGGTTCAGAATGTTGTGTGATGACAACATCAACAACTGTGCTTCCAGGATAGCTGCATTGCTCAAAGGCACGTGCACCGCCATCTGGTCACCATCAAAGTCGGCGTTGAATGAAGAGGTTACCAACGGGTGCAACTGGATCGCCTTTCCTTCTACTAATTTTGGCTGGAATGCCTGGATTGACAGACGGTGAAGTGTTGGAGCCCTGTTCAGCAATACCGGGTGACCTTTTAAAATATTTTCAAGGATATCCCAGATCACAGCTTCTTTACGGTCAACTAATTTCTTGGCCGACTTCACTGTTTTCACGATACCTCTTTCAATCAGTTTTCTGATAACAAATGGCTTGAACAATTCAGCAGCCATATCTTTTGGCAAACCACACTCATGAATTTTCAGCTCAGGTCCTACCACAATTACAGAACGGCCGGAGTAGTCAACACGTTTACCGAGCAGGTTCTGACGGAAACGGCCCTGTTTACCTTTCAGTACGTCTGACAATGATTTCAGCGCGCGTCCACCTTCTGCTTTTACGGCATTTGATTTACGGCTGTTATCAAACAATGAGTCGATGGCTTCCTGCAGCATACGTTTTTCGTTACGCAGGATCACCTCTGGTGCTTTGATCTCCAATAATCTTTTCAAACGGTTGTTACGGATGATCACACGACGGTATAAATCATTCAGATCAGAGCTTGCAAAACGGCCGCCATCCAATGGCACCAATGGACGCAGTTCCGGCGGAATAACAGGGATGTACTGCATTACCATCCACTCAGGGCGGTTGGTGATGCGAGTACTTGCATCACGGAAAGATTCAACTACGCTCAAACGCTTTAACGCATCTGCTTTACGTTGTTGAGATGTTTCTGTAGCCGCTGCATTACGCAGAGAGAAACTCAATCCATCAAGGTCAATCCTTTCAAGCAAAGCATGAACCGCTTCAGCACCCATCTTCGCAATGAATTTCTGCGGATCATCATCGGCCAGGTATTGGTTATCCTTTGGTAAATTATCAAGAATGTCCAGGTACTCTTCTTCAGTTAAAAGATCACCCATGTTCAGGTTCTCTTTTACACCACCCTGTATCACTACATATCTTTCATAATAAACAATGGTCTCTAATTTTTTAGAGCTCATGCCCAGCAGATAACCGATTTTGTTAGGCAGGCTTTTGAAGTACCAGATATGAACTACAGGCACCACTAATTTAATGTGGCCCATCCGCTCACGACGTACTTTCTTTTCGGTAACTTCTACACCACAACGGTCGCAAACAATACCCTTGTAACGGATACGCTTATACTTACCGCAGGCACACTCATAAT
>DAIOVU010000069.1:0-16394 GCA_036758845.1 Sediminibacterium sp. | reverse complement strand
AGGTAACAGGGTGCAGGTGATTTTGGAATGTACAGAGCATAAGACCAGTGGTCAGCCCGGTACAAGCCGTTACATCACTACCAAAAACAAGAAAAACACACCAGAGCGTGTGGAGTTAAAGAAGTATAACCCGATTTTGAAAAAAGTAACTGTTCATAAAGAAATCAAATAATCATGGCAAAAGCAGCTAAAACCGCGATCAAGACCAAAGACCAGAAAGCAGCAGCAGAAGCAAAAAACTGGACAAAAGTGATTAAGGCTGTCCGCAGCCCTAAATCCGGTGCATACACTTTTAAAGAGCAAATCGTGCACAAGGATAAGATCAAAGATTTCTTATCAGAGAAATAACCGGTACTATCGTATAAAATATTCAAAAAGCTTTCCTGTTTGCATGGAAGGCTTTTTGTATTTAAGATAGAATTTGAAAATAGGCCAATTTGAAAATTTGAAAATGATTTCAGATTTTCAATCGTAAGTTCATTTTCTCCCGCCTGGGCGGGATCACATTTTCAAATTAACTAAATGAGTTTCTTTCAATTATGGATAATTCATTTTTGTGCATCTCTGTTTTAAGCCAAAACTAAAACAAACAATATGCACAGTAAATTCCTTCTATTTATTATTGCTGTATTATTTTTCGGATGTAAGGTGCCGGAATCGGGTATCGTGGGTAAATATATTGACATAGAAAGAGATGACACACTTAATATAAAGGCCGACAAAACCTATGAATTTGAAGAGAAATTGAGAAATGGAGAACATGGCTGGAATACAGGTAACTGGGATATTAGTAAAAAAAACATTTCTTTTACGAATACCACACCCATACCCGTTGTAGGATTTAAATTGCGTATTACTAAAATTGGTGAGAGTGAAGTGCCCCTGCAGCTTGAGTTTGTAGTGAACGAAGCTAAAAAAAGAGTGCAATTTTCTGACATGAGGGTATTATATAAAAAAGTCGGGATAGATAATGCTCTTTTGAGCGCTGTTTCAAATAGGATACTGATAAAAACTTTTAATTTTGATTCGATTGTAGTAAAAATCCCGTACTTCCCGTTTATTGAATTTAAAAAGGAAAAATTTGATCAAAACGGAATATACCGGATAGTAATTTACCCGGCAGAACGTTTATACGAATTGGATAAGTTCTCATATAAGTATCGTAATGGGGCGCTTATTAACCGTTCAGAAGGCATACGATATCGAAGGACTAATTAAAAGTAGTAGTTATTACGAATGAGGTTGGGCATAGAATTTGAAAATGGGGTAATTTGAAAATGAGTTCAGATTTTTCCTGTGTGCTTCATTTTCAAATTTTCAAATTTTCAAATTTTCAAATTCTTCAAATGAGTTTCTTAGGAAAATTATTCGGCAGGCAGGAAAAAGAAAGCTTAGACCAGGGATTGCAAAAGACCAAGGAAGGATTCTTTGCCAAAATTACCAAGGCCATTGCCGGTAAAAGCACCGTTGATGAAGAAGTGCTGGATAACCTGGAAGAAGCATTGGTTAGTGCCGATGTGGGCATAGAAACCACCATCAAAATTATTGAGCAGGTAGAGAAAAGAGTTAAGCAGGATAAATATGTAAATGCCGAAGAACTCAATAAAATTCTGCAGGAAGAGATAGAAGCGATGCTGGTTGATGCAGCAGAACAATCCTACAAAGACTTTGGTATCCCCGAAGGGAAAAAACCTTACGTGATATTGGTTGTTGGGGTGAATGGTGTTGGCAAAACCACTACCATTGGTAAACTGGCACATAATTATAAGAAAGCCGGCAAAAATGTGATACTTGGTGCGGCTGATACTTTTAGGGCCGCAGCGGTAGACCAGCTTACCATCTGGAGCGAGCGGGTGGGCGTACCTATTGTTAAGCAGGCCATGGGCTCAGACCCCAGCGCTGTTGCTTACGATACAGTGGCCAGTGCGGTAGCCAAACAGGCCGATGTTGCCATTATTGATACCGCGGGCAGGCTGCACAACAAGGCCCACCTGATGGAAGAACTGAGCAAGATCAAAAGAGCCATACAGAAAATTGTTCCCGGCGCACCACACGAGGTAATGCTGGTATTGGATGGATCAACCGGTCAGAATGCACTGGAGCAGGCCAAACAGTTTACCGCCACCACTGAAGTATCCGCCATTTCCATTACAAAGTTAGACGGAACGGCTAAAGGCGGTGTGGTGCTGGCTATTGCCAATCAATTTAAAATCCCCGTAAAATATATCGGCGTAGGCGAGAAAATAGATGACCTGATCATCTTTGATAAGCATGAGTTTGTAGATAGTTTGTTCTCGCTGAAGCAATAGCGTGAGTGGTGAGTGGTCAGTAGTGAGTAGTCAGGCATTTTTTTTAATCTCACCACTCACCACTCACCACTCACCACTCACCACTCACCACTCACCACTCACAATAAACAGTTTTTTTCTAAACGTCAACAGCGTATAACTAAGGGCCTTTAGAAAGTATACCGTATTCCCAATCCGCCCCAGCCACCTTCAAAATAATTATACCCGATCAGGTTGAAAGAAGGCTGCCAGTCGAAGCTAAGATTAAGCGGGGCGCCTTTTATCTTGTAATCAAGTCCCAGAACACCGTCAACACCAATAGCCAGTCCACCATCGCGGGTAGGGTACTTGTTTTTCCACGTATCGCTCCAAACACCCACATGGCCACCGCCACCTACATACCATTTAAGTCCCTCCACACCTGCAAGGTCATTGTGTATCTCATACAGACCTGTTAGCCTGAACCCATCGGATGAAATATATCCCAGTCCTTCAATAGCGTTGTTACCGGATATAAAATGTTTTACCGTTACGGCACCAGGGTAAACTTTTACACCGAGGGCAGTTTTGTAACTGGATCCGTTATTTTGTTGAGCATGCAAATTGGTAAACGAGAGCAGAACAAATGCTGCCAGAAATAATCTTTTCATAAGAGTTTTTCAATAGTTATACAAAATCGTGCCAAAATTAAAAAGTAATTGTTCAAAGAATAGTTAAGGTTGGTATGCGGCTGCTTTTCAATTTATAATTAGGTTTGTGGCATGCATACATTTAAAGAGCTGGTAGCCGATTTTGGAGAGCGTTTCAGTGTGAGGCATTTTCCGCAAACACCTGCAACCCTTTATGAACCCGGAGAATATTTTTTATCATGGGGCGGAAAACGCATCAGGCCGGTAATGTGCCTGATGGGGAACGAATTGTTTGATACCATAAAGCCTGATGCATACAAAGTAGCAACGGCCATTGAGCTGTTTCACAACTTTACGCTTATTCACGATGATATCATGGACGAAGCGCCTTTGCGAAGGGGCATGGAAACTGTTCACATGAAGTATGGTGCCAATACCGCTTTGTTAACGGGTGATGTGATGATGATACAGGCCTATGAGTATTTAAGCGGCATTAATGCACAATACCTGCCACGCATTATTCAACTGTTCAACAAAACCGCAAGAGAAGTTTGTGAGGGCCAGCAATTAGATATTGATTTTGAAAGAATGCCCAGCGTTTCTCCCGATGCATATATAGAAATGATCAGTCTGAAAACCTCTGTATTACTTGCCGCCAGCCTGGAAATGGGCGCCATTTTAGGTGGTGCCAGTGAGGGTAATTGCCGTCATATGTATGAGTTTGGCAAGAATCTTGGCATCGCTTTCCAGATTCAGGATGATTACTTAGATGCTTTTGGCGACCCGGAAAAATTTGGTAAAGAAGTAGGAGGCGATATCCGTCAGAATAAAAAAACATTTCTTCTCCTGCATGCGCTGGAAGTAGCAGATGCGGATCAGAAAAAATTATTACAGCAATTGCTGAACAGTAACCCGCCTGATAAGGTAGAGCAGGTGCTTGACATCTTCAAACACTGCGGTGTTGACGAATGGGCGAAAGAATTAAAAGATAAATACCTGCAAACAGCGCTCTCGCATTTAACTGATATTGCAGTCGTATCGGCACGCAAAAAACCGTTGGAAGAACTGGCTGCATTTTTGATTCAGCGGGAGTACTAGAGGTGGTTAAAATAGTTAAAAGGAGTTAAAAGGGTTAAAATGGGTAAAGTGTGGGTAAAGGTTTAAAGAGGTTAAATTCGCTAAATGAGGATTATCCCTAACTTTTAACTACTTTAACCTCTTTTAACTCTTTTAACCACTTTAACTACCTTAACCACTTAATCACCCCAAACTAACTATACATGTCTGATTCTCTGTTCAGAAAAAAATCGATAGATAAAATTGTTGCGGATGCTGATGCCGGGTTAAGCGATGGTCATGACGGCGGCGGTTTGCGGAAGGTATTGGGCGTGCGCGACCTGACATTTATGGGTATTGCGGCCGTAATTGGTGCAGGTATTTTTTCAACCATTGGCACGGCTGCTTTTAATGGCGGTCCGGGCATTGTATTTCTGTTTTTAATTACTGCGGTTACCTGCGGATTCAGTGCCTTGTGTTATGCAGAATTTGCCAGCAGGGTGCCTATAGCCGGAAGTGCTTATACTTACGCGTATGTGTCTTTTGGAGAATTAGTTGCATGGATCATTGGCTGGGCGCTGATACTGGAATACGCTATCGGTAATATTGTAGTGGCTATTAGCTGGAGCGGCTATTTTAATAATTTGCTGGAAGGCTTTCATATTGGTTTGCCGGGATGGCTGGCAACCAATCCATCTAATGCAAGAGTAGGCTATGAAGAAGCTATGAAAGGATTGGCTAATGGACAGGCATTGGAAACGCTTACCAAAAATGCCAAACTGGGATACGATGCAATCATGCATGCACCGGTAATAGGGGGTTGGAAACTGATCATTAATCTTCCTGCATTGTTTATTGTATTCCTCATTACCGTGCTGGCATATATTGGTATTAAAGAAAGTAAAAAGAGCACCAACTTTATGGTGATATTCAAGATCATTGTGATCATTTTTGTGATCGTGATCGGGTTCTTTTATGTGGATACCAAAAACTGGGATCCTTTTCTGCCCAATGGTTTTGGTGGTGTGCTGGCAGGTGTATCGGCTGTGTTCTATGCCTATATTGGGTTTGATGCCATATCAACCACCGCGGAAGAATGTAAGAATCCGCAGCGTGACCTGCCAAGGGGCATGATCTATTCTTTATTGATCTGTACAGGATTGTATATCCTCATTGCATTGGTATTAACAGGAATGGTTCATTTCAGCGAATTGAAAGTAGACGATCCGTTGGCCTATGTTTTTCAGAAAGTACACCTGAATAAAATCGGTTACATCGTATCCATCAGCGCTGTAGTGGCTACCACCAGCGTATTACTTGTTTTTCAACTGGGCCAGCCAAGAATATGGATGAGCATGAGTCGCGATGGCTTACTGCCCAGACGTTTCTCAAAAGTGCATCCTAAATTTCATACACCTTCTTTTGCCACAGTGGTTACGGGCTTCCTGGTTGGTATCCCGGCTTTATTTGTATCGAGCAGTACTATGACAGACCTGACCAGCATAGGCACCTTATTTGCATTTGTATTGGTGTGTTTTGGCGTATTGGTATTACCTAAGATTGCAAGAGATAAAGGAAACAGCGCTTTTCAGTTGCCCTATATTAATGGGAAGTATGCCATACCATTGATTGTTTTTATTGTAGCCTTTTTGTTCAGAACCCGTATCAGCGATGCGTTAACCAATATTACTTCTGAAGGTTACCAGGAAATATTATTCCTTGTATTTATGGTGATTGCTATTGTTACCGGCGTAAAAAGTTTTATTGGCAGCTATTCAGTAATCCCTGTTATAGGCGCGCTTAGTTGTTTATACCTGATGATTGAAATACCTGCCATCAGTTGGCTTTGGTTCTTTGTATGGATGGGGCTGGGACTCACCATCTACTTCCTGTATGGTAGAAAAAGAAGCAAGCTGGCGGGACAATAGCCATCAATTTTCGCGCAAAGACGCAAAGGCGTGGTATTTAGACAAATTGCGCCTTTGCGTCCTTGCGTGCTTTTTTATCGCCTCAAACAATTGTAATTTTGCCGCATGAAATACCAGGTTGGAGATGAAATAATAGTACTGCTGAGTAATGAAGAAGGCAGGGTGGTGGAGATCATGAATGATAAAATGGTGATGATTGAAGTAAGGGGTGTGAAGTTCCCTGCGTACATGGATCAGATTGATTTCCCTTATTTCAAACGGTTTACCGAAAAGAAACTGTTTCCTGAAAAAAAAGCGGAACAAAAAATATATATCGATCAGGTACCCAAAGAAAAACCGCAACCCAACCGCATAAAAGTTGCCGACGGGGTATGGCTTTCTTTTATCCCCAAATTTTCGCTTGATGATTTTAATGATGAAGTGGTTGATCTGCTGAAAATTCATCTCGTTAATCAAACCAGTCTTTCTTACCAGTTTACGTATACGCAACAGTTTCTTGGAGACACATCTTTTGAATTAACCAGCAGTATAGATGCTTTCCATGATTTTTACCTGCACGATATTCCGTTTGAAACGGTGAACGACAGTCCTTCTTTTTCTTTTGATTTTTCACTCACACATCCCGATAAAAAGAAGGCGCCGCATTTTGAAGCATCGCTCAAATTAAAACCCAAACAGGTTTTTCAGAAGATAGAGGAGATGAAAGAAAATAATACGCCAACCCTTTCGTATCAACTCTTCACCGCATACCCCGCAAAATCTGATGAGCCATATTTTGAATTGGGTTCCCTGGCTGCAAAAGGTTTTAAGATCTATGATGCATCCAAAGGCAGGCAGCATTTAGAGCCTGCAAGAACAGTGGTTGACCTGCATATTGAAAAACTTTCCAACAATTGGGAGCATCTGAGCAATATAGAAATTATGGGTATACAGTTAAGTGAATTTGAAAAGTGGTTCGATCTCGCAGTTGCCCATCATCAGCCTTCTTTAATAGTAATACATGGAGTTGGGGAAGGCAGGTTAAGAGATGAAATACACGATATTCTTAAAACCAGGCGGGAAGTAAAAAACTTCATCAATCA
The DNA here is from genome assembly GCA_036758845.1 of Sediminibacterium sp. GTDB lineage: Bacteria > Bacteroidota > Bacteroidia > Chitinophagales > Chitinophagaceae > Sediminibacterium. The sequence continues at coordinate 9,411 of DAIOVU010000069.1, read as the reverse complement.
ATTTGATCCGAGGTTTGGATATGGAGCTACAGAAATATTCTTCAAATAATTGGTGGATAATGGATTGGCGAATTAGCGGATTGCGGATTAGCGGATTTTGATTGATAAACTGAATACTATAAGCTAACCTATTGTGCTATTATAGTTGTCAGTTATCATTATTGAAACATTGCCCGAAAGGCTATATAATGACTCTGCGTAAACTCTTTTACTCTGCGGCTCAGCGGTGAAAGTCCCTTGCTTAATTGCCAGCCTGCTTTAATCAACTGATTCAATTCACCGCAGAGAACAGGAGATGCAGCATAAACGCAGAGATTTCCCCCCCAATTGACGTTTTTAATAGCACAGCACACTATAATCTATCAATCCGCAATGCGCCAATCCGCAATGCGCCAATCCGTAATCCGCTAATCCGTAATCCGCCAATCCCGCGAGAACCGTATATTTGTATTTGCTACAAACCCGAGCTATCGCTCTCCTGTTTAACCGGGAGGGAGGAAAGTCCGGACAGCGCAGAGCAACCCACCGGTTAAGCGCCGGCTTCCCGCAGCAATGCGGGAACGAGATAGTGCCACAGAAAATAACTACTTCCGATGCAAGTTGGGAGAAAAGGTGAAAATGTGAGGTAAAAGCTCACGGTAACGGTTGGTAACAATCGTAACGGGTAAACCTTGGGTGCTGTAATGCCATGTATAGGGTCGTTTGAGGGCTGCTCGCCCGAGTTCCGGTGTAAACCGGCCACGTTCCAGGGTAGGCAGCAAGATCCCGCCAGTAATGACGGGGCCAGATAAATGATAGTTTAGAAACAGAATCCGGCTTATGAGGTTTGTAGCTTTTTCGTGAGACGTGAATCGTGAGTGGTGAGTGGTCAGTAGTATTCCGGCCATTGACCATTCACAATTCACCATTCACAATTCACCACTGACTACTCACCACTCCCGCTAATTATAACGCCCCCCTGCCGATATAATCGGTAACTTTAGCTTTCTCAATCAGTTCTATGAGTATCACGATTAACCGCAAGCCGGTTCACTTTTTAAGTGATCCTAAACGTGTCATAGCAAGATTTTTTTACCCGGGGCCAGAGACACGCATCCTGTCTATTATACAGAAAGTAAAAGATATGCCCGATGAAGCGGCCAAACTTACTTTAAACCAGTCGCTACGCGATTTTTCTTCACGGCATCGAAATATCACCAAAGTATTTCTAAAACATTTTAACAGGGCCGCCACTTTATTGGGCAACCGTGGCGGCGACATGGAGCATTTATCGCATAATAAACGCCTGCTGATCGGCGCTTATTTTTCTTCAGAATATAGCATTGAGTCTGCTGCATTCTTTAATCCATCAATTGTTGAAGACCCTGATCAGAGTGGGTTGCAGGCAGGACAAAAAAGAGTGATCATGAGTTTTCGTGCAACAGGCGAGGGGCATATTTCATCAATTGTTTTTCGTGGCGGGGTGCTTGATGCAAATAATAACCTGACAACCAAACCAACAGGCAGATTGATAGATGAAGCGGAGGTTGTTAAAAATCATATTTATCAGAAAGCTACATTCGGAGATAAATTAATTGAGATGCACGCAGACCAGCCCATTGTAAAAATTGTGCTGGAGAAACTGGGCGAAGAATTTGATTACAACGAACTAAATCATGCAATCGAACAAACAAAACGTGATTTGAACCCTGATGAAATGCAATTGAAAATATTGCAAACGATCAGTTGGTTGGCGGCTTCACATTACGAGATCAGTTTTTCACTGGATACAGGTATTTCAGACCGTGTTATTTTCCCTATCGCTTCTGCAGAGAGCAATGGCATTGAAGATGCCCGTTTTATGAAGTTTACCGATGATGATGGAACAGAACGCTATTATGCCACCTACACAGCGTATAATGGGTTCTCTATTATGCCGAAACTGATTGAAACAAAAGATTTTTACCAGTTTAAGATCATGCCCATAAACGGTGAGAACGCCCAGAATAAAGGGATGGCTATTTTTCCAAGGAAGATCAACGGGAAATACGCGATGCTCTCAAGAATAGATGGCATCAACAATTACATCATGTACTCGGATGATATTAATTTGTGGGGAGAGGCTGTAAAAATACAGGAACCTCAGTTTCCGTGGGAGTTTATACAGGTAGGTAATTGCGGTTCTCCTATCGAAACAAAACATGGGTGGCTGGTGATCACACATGGTGTGGGTACGATGCGCAAATATTGCATTGGCGCGATGCTGCTCGATCTGCACGATCCTACTAAAGTGATCGGTGAATTGTCGGAACCTTTGCTAATGCCCAATGAAGAAGAAAGAGAGGGATATGTACCCAATGTGGTTTATTCATGCGGTTCTATCATCAATAATAATGAACTGATACTTCCTTATGCCATGTCTGATACGGCTTCTACTTATGCAACTATTCAATTAGATGAATTGCTGGATCAACTGATACCGTCTGCGCTTATTTCAAAACAACCAGGGCAGCCGGTTCGTGGAAATATACTGGTGGTGGAAGATGAAGTGATCACACAGGCCATGATCTCAAAAATGCTGAAAGATGAAAATTACCAGGTGGAAATTGCGCCGGATGGGGTGGTAGCTTTGATGGAATTAGGACGCAAAAAATTTGACCTGATCTTATCAGATATTTCTATGCCTAATTTTGACGGGTATCAGTTACTCAGTTTTATTAAAACGAATAAGATCAACATTCCGGTTGTTTTTCTTGCGGGGCATACAAGTGAAGCGAGTAAACAAAAGGGACTTACACTTGGTGCGGTGGCATATGTTGATAAACCTATTATCGCGAAAGACCTGCTATCAACCGTAAGTAATATTCTCAACTGAGAGAATGGCTTCTTTGGCCGGCATTTCTGCTTCAAAATAAGACGCTGCCATTAACCAGGCAAGGTGATAGGCAATAGTACTCTCTGCACCCTGGTTGCGGTTAATGCTGAATGATTCTATTCCGTCATTACAGCCACAGGTATCCACATCATATAATGGCAGATCAAGATCATTATAGCCGAGGAACCATTTGAATGAGGTTCTGATTTTTTCGGCAGTCTGTTTATTCTTTCTTAATTGAAATATGCTGTGATACAGCACCACCATAGCTAATGCATCAATTGGCTGCTGGGCAAACATTTCATAGTCCTCATCCATCGTTAGCCACCGGTTGTTCCCTATCAGGGATAAATAATTGTTGATAAAGCATTTTGATTCAAGGCAAGCGGTACTTGCATCGGCGGTTTTTATAAATCTATCAATGCCTGTTAACTCGTAAGCCTTGTACAATGAGGCTGGTAATAAGCCGTTATCATACGTCATGATAGATTCAAACCAATGCCAGTTCTCTTTTGAATAAACGTCAAACTCGTCACATAATTTGTTTGCGAGGCCGGTAATAAGTTTGATAAACCTGTCCTGATCGGGAAACCGGTTAACATAGTGGTATAATCCTGCAATAGTGTTGGCATATCCGCGAACATGACAGAGTTGATCTACCTGGTTGATCGATTTATGAAACAGGTCCATACCCAGTTGAAACAGGTTGTCGTTGGGTGCAAAGCGTATCAGGTATCCCAAAGCCCAAATCGTTCTTCCAAAAGCATCTTCAGATGATTTGTTTTCGAAGATGGTGTGCGCATAGGTCATAAAATTATCGAAGCTTCCATCTTTATGCTGCATATGGTTAATATAGGCCAGGTACCTGGTGATCAGTGCCAGGTATTTCGGATCTTTAAACTGTTGAAATGCCATGATGCTTAACAATAATGCACGGGCATTATCATCAAGGCAATAACCTGTTTTATAATTTGGCGTACAGCCATGCGCATGTTGCAGGATGCCTGTATTATCTGTCATGCGGATAATATGCTGCGGATTAAAAGGGTAATCTATTAACTGATATTGTTCTTCCAGATGCGTTTCATTATGAACAGCCAGCTTATTGATTTTGATGAATATATCGATATACGCTTTGCCAACAAGGGGCCAGGCAATGGTGCAGCCATACCGGTAAGCTTTTTGCTGCATGATGCTTAGTTTTTCAGGCTCGTCAAGCAATTCGTTGATCTGCGCAGAGAGCGCCTCTGTATCACCAAACTCAAAAAGTCCGCCACGGCCATCCTGTAATATTTCTTCGGCATGCCAGTAAGGCGTGGATAAAACAGCACAGCCACCGGCTAATCCATAACACAATGTGCCACTGGTGATCTGGGCTTTGTTATGATAAGGAGTAACATAAATATCAGCCGCTAACAGGCAGGAAACAAGTTGTGCCTCATTTACGTATTCATCAATAAACTGCACATGGTTTGATAGCTCCATCCTGTTTACCATATCGGTTAGCCATTCGCGGTATTCCTCACCTGCATACCGTATCACATGCGGATGGGTTTTGCCCATCACCACATATAAAACATCCGGATGTTTTTCTACAATTGTTGGGAGTGCTTTGATGGCTGTTTCAATTCCTTTGCTGCGGCCAATCAATCCAAACGTAAGAATCACTTTGCGGCCTTCCCAGTTTTTAGGTGCTGCGGGAATACCGGGTTTCATCAATTCAAAATCGGGAACACCATGTTCGATATAAAATATTTTTGAAGCGGGTACCTCAAACACTTCTTTTAAAAAATCTATCGCCAGTTTACTCATTACCACAACGGCAGATGAGTAAACAGCTATTCTTTTTAAAACTTCTTTCTGGTGAAAATTCGGTTTTTGTAAAACAGAATGAAAGGTAGTAAGCACGGGAATTTTCAGGAGGCGCAACAGAGAGATCAGTAATAGTCCGCTATTGCCGCCGAATATGCCGTATTCGTGTTCAACCAAACAAATATCGGCTCCGGATTGGTTGATGTATGCGGCAGCTTCCAGGTAATCGTTTTTATCCTGATCGCGGATGGTTTTGGTTACGATGGGAGGGTACCCGTAGGTTTGCCCGGAATCATTCATGGCAATCACTTCAATAGCTACCTCTATCGATTGTGCCAGCGCAGCTTTTTGTATCGCTATTACCAGGTTCTCGGTAAAAGTGGCAATGCCGCATTGGCGGGGAGGATAATTACCTATACAGATTATTTTCATAGATCCGGTATTTTACATTCACAATACGGTGCAACTCAAAAGCAATCAGTATACACGGGCAGTTAGCGGGTAATTTGTAACTGAGGGTGCAGCAAAACGGGGGAGAAACAGGCAAATGTAAAACAGGAAGTACAAAAAAGGGCTGACGGCCATCACCCTGAAAACTGCCTTTCGTTTGATATTGAAAGGGATTTACCCCCATTCCCTTAAATTTGCCGTTATGACACAAGAGCAGCTTAAAGTTTTGAGGGACCGTACCGTTGTCCTGAGGAGGTTTCTTTGACGTTGAGAACCGCACATATAAAGTAGAAACAGACCGTCAACTCTCTCTTTCGCCTGGTTTTTGGGATGATAATACCCGCGCCACGGCTATCATGAAAGAAATTAAGGTAAATGAATATTGGCTCAAACTGTACCAGCAGTTAGAAACGGCTGTGGAAGATTTTGCCGTATTATTTGATTTCTGGAAGGCCGGCGATGCTACCGAAGAAGAGGTAAAAGAAGCCTATGATAATGCCCTGAACCAGATTGAAGATGCTGAGTTTAAAAGCACTTTGAATAAACCGGAGGATGAATTACCCGCAGTACTGCAGATCAACCCCGGGGCCGGTGGAACCGAGAGCCAGGACTGGGCCGAAATGCTCTTGCGTATGTACCGCATGTATGGTGACAAGCAGGGCTGGAAAGTTACGGAGATAGATTACCAGGAAGGCGATGGCGCCGGTATTAAAAGCGCCACTTTGCAGTTTGATGGTGATTTTGCCTATGGCTTTTTAAAAGCAGAGAGCGGGGTACACCGGTTGGTTCGTATCTCACCTTTCGACAGTAATGCAAGAAGGCATACTTCTTTTGCCTCGGTATATGTTTATCCTTTGATTGACGACAGTATAGAGATCAACGTAAACCCCAGCGACCTTGAATGGGCTTTTTACCGAAGTGGCGGTAGTGGCGGGCAGAATGTGAACAAGGTAGAAACGGCCGTGCGCTTAAAACATATACCCAGCGGCTTTATTGTAGAATGCCAGCAGGCCAGAACCCAGGGAGAAAACCGGGAACTTGCGATGAAGATGCTGAAGAGCCGTTTGTATGAAGAAGAGCTTCGCAAACGACAGGAAGCGCTCAATGCCAGCAACGCCAATAAAAAGAAAATAGAATGGGGCAGCCAGATACGCAGTTACGTGTTCCATCCATATAAAATGATCAAAGACCACCGCACCGATTATGAAGTAGGTAACGTAGGCCCGGTGATGGATGGAGAACTGGATGGATTTATTAAGGCGTATTTGATGATGGAGAAGGAGAATAATTAATAATTAGTAGTTAGTAATTAGCCTGTTGGCGGAGTTGATTTGGGAAAGAGTGCTGCTGGTTAAATGTGTTTTGGGGGTGTTTAGCGAGTCGTTGTTTTTTGTTTGTCATTAACATATTCTAAAATGTCACCTGGCTGGCAATCCAATACATTACAAATTGTCTCCAATGTGCTAAATCTAATTGCCTTCGCTTTTCCTGTCTTTAAAATAGAAAGGTTCGATAAAGTCAGCCCAACTTTTTCAGAAAGTTCATTCAGTGACATCTTTCGCTTTGCCATCATCACATCTAAGTTTACAATGATTGCCATACCTTATACAGTTAAATCATTTTCGTTTTGAATGTCAACTCCCTTTTTGAAAATAGTCGCAATAATATAAATTATAGCCCCCATTAAAATAAAGGCTTGACTGTCTGCCCAAAATTGGTTTAAGCTGTCGGTGACATAACCGTGATGCATTAAATTTTTAGTTAATTGTCTGGCGATGTAACTTAACAGTCCAATTGAAAGAGTGTAATAACTAATATGTGAAATTTGTCTCGCAACAAAAGTGTTAAACGGTTTTGATAAATTCATTTTGTGCATCAGTCTGATAACTATGTAAAATAGGCAAGCTTTTAAAATTGAAATGGTTAGAACAAAGCTATAGATGCCGAAAAAAGCCAATCTACTGCCTTTATACATTTCAGTTAAGTCCAACTTTTGATAAAGATTTTGGACAAATTCAGGCTTATACTGACTGAAAAAGAAATTTACTATCAAGCCCCCGGCTTCAATACACAGGCCGACAAAGATGAGCCAAGCCACAATATATAAGCCCCAAAATACGAAGTTGTTTGTTTTTGACATGTTTGCTGAATTTTAAATTGATATCACAAACATAATAAATATTTATTGATAAACAATAAATTTATGTCTTTTTTCAAAAAATATTTTCAAACCCTCAAAAGATTGGGCTAAGTCCTTAATTATTTGAGATTTGTTATTGAGTGTACAAGTCCGAATATGAAGGGTAGTTTTATTGGGGATGTAATTAATTGGAGTTTCGGTGTCTTTTTACAATGACCGCTAACGGTCAAGGCTTAAAACAGTTGGGGAATACACATCCGTCGCCCACGGCTATCTATCGCTGAATGAAGCTACAAAAGATCATGATATATTCTAAGGCCGCTCAGAATTCCTTCAGCCGGAATTGATGCTGGGATATTTGTTGTAGTTGAAGAACGTTATTCGTTAGCTCCAATCGCTATATGCTTTGTTAGCCGCATGTGCTATTAGTAGCTTTGAATTAGAACATCTGTTGGGATATTGAGTGTGTCGTGTAAATTTCTGATCATTTCAAGTGTAAGTTTTCTTTTCTTGTTAAGGATCTCACTTGCTCTGCTTTTCAGTCCAACTACAGTAGCCAAATCCGATTGACTGTAGCCTAATTGCTCCATACGGAATTTTATAGCTTCAATTGGATCTGGAAATTCGATAGGGTAGTGGTTTTTTTCGTAAGTGTCAATCAAAATACCGAGTATTTCCAGTTCATCACCTTCGGTAGAACCTGGTTTTGCATCAAATATTCTCTCCAGTCTCAGGAGAGCATTTTGATAGTCCTTCTTAGTTTTTATAGGTCTTAGAGTCATGGCTTTAAATTGTAGTTGCATCAATCTTATCGTATTGTGCGTGTGTGCCGATAAAACGAATCCAAATCATTTGATAATGATAATTGAGTTTAATGATTAATCTGTAATTATTCCCTTTAATATTAAAGACGATTCGATTGTTCTCCAAAATGCTGGCCGATGGGTAGTCCCTTTTTATTTCGTTTGGGTTTTTCCAGGTTGCATCCTCCGCCTCGTTATACCATGACTTTAATTGCTGTTCGCAGTCCGGATGTTTTAACCAAAAGTCTCGTAATATTTTCCTGGCAATTACCCTCAATATTTAATTTTAATCAAAGATAATGAAAGTTCCCAAAATGGGAAATATATTTTGAAGGAGTAAACCTCTCAGGCATTGCGGCTAACGATCTTTGGCGCTTTGTGAACCGGCGACTTGAGAAATGGTGCAAATGGAACAAACGAATGAGCCTGCGCAAAAGCCGCAGGTGGCTGAACACGTTGTATAAAATGCAACCCAGCCTGTTTGCCCATTGGAGTGTATGCCCAGCTTATTAATTGAAAGAAGCATCTTGAAGAGCCGTATGAATCGAGAGGTTCACGTACGGTTCTGTGAGGAGCAGGGGGTGAAATTCCCCTTGCTTACTCGACTGTGCGCCGTTTTACTTCTCCGTGGGAATAACAGCTATGATTCTTCGAAGCGTTTTATCATCAATAGAATCAAATTCCGCTTTATCATAAATAGTAAGAAGATAAATTTCTTTTTGCGGAGTAATTACATAAGTGATAATTCTGGCGCCGCCGCTTTTAACTTTCCCTTTGCTTTTTATGGAAACCCGAATTTTATAAGTGTCATTACCTAATGCAGTTCCTTGTGTTGGTTCAATAGAAAGTGATTCTGATAATTCAGATAATTCAATTTTGAGAGAAGGATATTTTTTGATTAACCGTTTGCCTCCTTTTTGAATTTGTCAACCGGTATTACTTTATAAGTCATTTAGAAAATCAGTTAAAGTCTGTTTTTTGGCTTTTGATTTTCTTAAAGTGTCAACTTGTTTAAAAGCGACTTTGAGATCAGATTTGAGTTTAAGCACTTGCTCAGATTTACGAATATGAGAAAGAACCTTTTCCCATTCGCTAACAGGCATTTGAACGGCTTGTGGCTTTCCGTTCATATCGCTTACATATTGAAGTGCTATTTTCATGGTTTCAAAATTAATGAATTTCAGGAATAGTTGGAATCTTTCACCTGAAACGAAAAAATGGCGCATAACGAGCAGGTATTTGCGAAGGCTGGGGAATAGAATTCCGTCAGCCCGGCTACCTGAAGCTAAATTTATAATGCCGGTAAACCTGTTAAAACGCTGTTGCGCCGTTGCCCTTGCTGCAAAACCGGA
>DAIOVU010000068.1:0-16449 GCA_036758845.1 Sediminibacterium sp. | reverse complement strand
AGGCACGACCGCGTGTCGCTTGCAGCTTTAGCGGCGGCGCAAGCAGTCTGTGGCCTGCAATATGTGCGGGAGAAAGAGAAAACAGTGTTTGGCGCATTAGCGCATTGGCTGTTTATTGACCATTCACCATTCACAATTGCCCACTCACCACTCACGGTTTTTGGTCTTTAGTCTTTGGTCTTTGGTCTTTGGTTTTTGGCGCATTGGCATTTGGCGTATTAGCGCATTGGCTGTTTATTGACCATTCACCATTCACAATTGCCCACTCACCACTCACGGTTTTTGGTCTTTAGTCTTTGGTCTTTGGTCTTTGGTTTTTGGCGCATTGGCATTTGGCGTATTAGCGCATTGGCTGTTTATTGACCATTCACCATTCACAATTGCCTACTCACCACTCACCAATTATTCATCTGCTCCGGAACAATCCTTTCAGGTTTCTCAATGGGGTGTTCTTTCCAGTTGGGGTCGTATTTTACAAACCAGCTTAACCATAAAATTCTCGACATGCGCATGAGTATGGGTTGTGCAGCAAATAAAGCGGTAAAGGAAACACCCATCCAGTAAAATATCCGGTTATCGTCTATTGAAAAACTAACACCAATCAGTACTTTCCATGCAACAAAAGAAGCTGCCAGTAAAGCAATGCTTAATGTATAGCTAACATAACCGGTGCCATAGTAAAAGCCAACTTCAATTTCTGTAGGCTGTCCGCATACCGGGCAGTTCTCGTGCATATGGGTGCTGTTTTTCTGGTAAGCACCGCTTTTTTCAAACACTTTACCCTCGCGGCACCTTGGACACCTGTTAGAGAGGATGCTAAACAGGTAAAATCTTTTTTTCTTCTCCGGCATGTTGCTTTGTTTATTTTGGGCGCAAAGGTAGGGAATACTGATTTTGGAATTGAGATACAGTTAAATTGGGAAATTTTGGAATTGGGAAATTGGGAAATTGAAGTGGACCCAAGATTCTCGAAAAATCCCGCGCCTTGGCGCCTTGGCGAGAAAAACTGGCACGCCAAGGCGCGGGATAGATTAGAAGAATGTCTTATACATTCAATTTCCCTCTCGGCTTAGCCGAGACCAAAATTTCAAAATCCCCCTCAAAATCCCTCCAACACCCTCTCCATCTGCATACTCCTCGATCCCTTGATGAGAAAATGCGTTTGTTCAAAACCTTGTTTTTGAAACCAATCTTTTGCTTCTGTTGAGGTAGGGAAGAAAATGAATTCATGATCGATCTTTCCAAAATCGCCACCAACAAGTACCACCTCGTGCCAGTTGTATTGCCTGATAAGATGTAGAATGTTTTTATGTTCTTCCAAACTGTCAACACCCAATTCCATCATGCCGCCTAACATCAATACTTTTTTTGTAGCAGCCAGATGTGCAAAATTTTCAATGGCTGCTTTCATGCTGGTAGGGTTGGCATTGTAAGCATCCAGTATGATTGAGTTAGTTCCTCTTTGTAATAATTGCGAACGACTGTTTGATGGCGCATAGTTCTCAATAGCCACTTTGATCTTCTCTTCCGGAACCGAAAAATATTTACCTATGGCAACAGCGCATAAAATATTCGGCAGGTTATAATCTCCCACTAATTGTGTTTGTATAGCTGTTACATTCTGCAAACCGGCTGTTATACCCACCTGCAGAAACGGTTCATTAGAGAGGATCTTTCCCTGTACCAGACCTTCTGCAGTGCCATATTTTACAACCTGTTTTACCGATTTGCTCATGGTTTGCAGGTAATCATAATCGGCATAAATAAAAGCAGTGCCGTGATGTGCGCTTAAAAAATCATACAACTCTCCTTTCCCTTTTCTTACGCCTTCCGCGCCACCAAAGCCTTCCAGGTGGGCCTTTCCGCAATTAGTGATCACACCATGGGTAGGTTGGGCGTAGCGGCAATAACCTTCAATTTCTTTTTGGTGATTGGCGCCCATTTCTATCACTGCTATTTCCGCATCGGACTTAACACTTAAAATAGTTAAGGGTACACCAATATGATTATTCAGGTTGCCCTGTGTTGTGTAGGTTTTATAGTGTGATGACAAAACCGCATAGATCAATTCCTTGCTGGTTGTTTTGCCATTACTGCCCGTTATGGCGATAAACGGAATAGTAAACTGTTCGCGATGGTATTTGGCTAATTCCTGTAATGTGTCAAGTACATCAGCTACCTTAATTATTCTGGGGTCAGTAACAGACAAATCCTCATCAACCACCGCATAAGCAGCGCCATTAGCTACGGCCTGTAAAGCAAATTCATTGGCGTTGAAATTGGGGCCCTTCAATGCAAAAAAGATATCCCCGCTTTTTAATTTCCTGGTATCTGTTTGCACTGATGGATATTGTAGAAATACCTGATACAATTCTTGTATACTCACTGCCGATTATTTTGTCAAACTTATTCAATCTTTATCTCAGATGGCACAGATTTTTGTATCTCAGATTGCGCAGATTTTTTGTATGATTGATATGATTTGTTGTTTTTCTGCGAAATCATACCAAAATCATATCAATCCGTGATCCCATAAAAAAACCACCCTCTAACCGAGGATGGTTTTTTGCTGTATCTACCTTTTCCTTATCTTAACTCAGATTGCACTGATTATTGTATGATTGATATGATTGGTTGGTCTTCCTGCGAAATCATACCAAAATCATATTAATCCGCGATCCCTTTATCTCAGATTGCGCTGATTTTTGGTATGATTGATATGATTTGTTATGCCTTCAGCGAAATCATAAAAAAATCATACAAATCCGCGATTTAGCGTTTGTTACGGCGGGAAGGAAAGAATGTTCCCGTTTTAGCCTTTCTTGAAGTAGCATCCGGTGCACCATAATGGTTCATCGCGCAACGGAAACCTAAGGTGTTTGTGCTCAGGTCTTCTTCAAGGAAACGACGTGCACCCGGACTTAGCCAGTAAGCCCTGTCGTTCCAGCTTCCGCCTTTGTATACCCTTGATTTGTCGGAAACCAAAGTGGTTATACCATAATTATATATTGCATTGCTTGATGAGTCTCCATCAAGGTAATTGGTTGCATAAGATTTCTGGTAGTTTCTTCTGTTACGAAGTGCAGAGTCTGATTCGGGTACCATTTTAATACGGCCTTTATCATCTCTCAGGTTACCGGCTCCTCCGGTCATATCTACTTTCTGGAACACGTTACCACGGAAAGGGTTAAAATCATCATCTCCCACATTGGTAATAGGGCGGTATACATCCTGTACCCATTCGTTTACATTACCACTCATGTTGTAAATACCAAATCCATTAGGGATGAACGAAGTTACTTCGGCAGGGATAGCTGCGTTATCATTCAATCCGCCTGCAACTCCCATATTATCACCGGCGCCACGTTTAAAGTTGGCTAAGAAAGCACCCTGGAAAGCACTTTTCTTGGTGTATCGTACATTATCAAAACCATCATTCTTCCATGAGTAAATCTGTTTGTTAGAGATGATCTCTTCTCCGCGTGAAGAATTTTTTACTTTTTTCTGCGGGTTCTGCATAATATATCCATAAGCGGCATATTCCCATTCTGCTTCAGTTGGCAGGCGATAGTCGCCGAATAAGATACCATCAGAAAAGTTCACGGTGGTTCTTGGTCTGCCCTGCGCATCTTTTAAAGGATTGCTTTTGGAAGTGGCTTCTTTACCAGGTGTAGCCTGGTATTCGCCCATAATGTATGCTTTGCTGTTAAAATTGTCCTGTCCGGCCCCGTTCAATTCTTTTTTGATCTGGCTTTTCTTATCCAGGAAGCCCTTACTCATCAGGGTAAGCTCGTTTACACGGTCGGTACGCCAGATACAGTATTCGTTGGCCTGTTTCCAGCTTACACCCACAACAGGGTAGTAATTATAAGAGGGGTGACGGAAATAATACTCTACATAAGGCTCATTAAAAGCCAGTTCACTTCTCCAAACCAGTGTATCGGGTTTAGCCTGATCAACCACAGAATCCATACCTGCCTGTCCAAAAACATTCTCCAGCCAGTACAGGTATTCGCGGTAGTGGACGTTGGCCACCTCGGTTTTATCAATAAAAAATGAGTTTACGGTAATACGGCGGGGAATATTATTCCAGTCGCCCATCACATCTTCCTGTGTAGCGCCCATGGTAAAAGTACCACCCTGAACAAATACCAGCCCGGGAGCTGTTTTAATGTCCTGCGGTCGGGCAACGGTAAAATTGCCCTGGTCTTTGTCGTTATAATTCCAACCGGTTGCTGTGGATTGCTCTTTTTTCTTTTTAAGGATACTGCAAGAGGCTACAGAACCAGCAACTGCCAGAAGCAATACTAAATTTCTGGTTGTTTTCAATAACTGCATTTTCAAAAGATTGAATTTGAAATAGGGTTTTCTTTGGATATTTTATAAAAACGTCTATGCGAATATATACGTTTTCTATTAATGATGTAAAATGCCGGCTGTCTATGATGTTAGCAAAAGCCTAATTTTAAACATGATTCAAAACAGGCAACAACTGCTGCCCGTTTTGAGGGATCTTTATTTTTTTATGAGTCGGAAACGTATATATATTCTTTTTATAATAACAACCCTTTTTGCCGGCCATAGCGCTGCCCAACGGGTTTATGCCCCTAATTCGGTGTTGGCAAGCGGTAACTGGTATAAAATTGGGGTAAAACAGGAGGGGATGTATAAGATTGATATCGGTTTTCTGGCCTCATTGGGCATCAGTACAACAAACCTTTCTTCGGCCAGCATCAGGTTATATGGCAACGGGGGAAGTATGCTGCCGGAGGATAATGCATTACCCCGTACAGACGACCTGTTTGAAAACCCCATTGAAATGATAGATGGGGGCGATGGTATTTTTAACGGTACCGATTATTTTGTTTTTTATGCACCCGGCCCGCACAGATGGGAAAAGGATAGCACAAACCAAAGCTTTAGACATAAGAAAAACCTTTATGCCGATACGGCTTTTTATTACCTGACTATCGGTGGCACGGGTAAAAGAATATCCCTGCAGTCTTCTCCCGGTAACTCAACTACAACTGTAAACAGTTTTAATGAAAGATATTTTTATGAAAATGATTTGGTCAATTTTTTAAAAAGCGGTAAGGAATGGTATGGGGAGGAATTCAATAACAATCCCGGTGGTAACAGCACCAGAAATTTTACGGTTGACTGGCAGGGTTTGCTACTTACGCAACCCATAACAATAGCTACTGATCTTGCAGGTAGAAGTGTGGGCGCCGCCAGTAATTTTTCAGTAAAAATCAATTCGCAGGCAGCGCAGGCAGTCAATATTCCTTCGGTATCAGGTAATTTTCTGGATGCTTTTGCAATGTCTGCATCGCAGCGCAATTCAATCACCGTTTCGCAAAGCAACCTGGCAGTTTCAATTACCTATAATCCCGGTGTAGCCGGCGCACAGGGCTGGTTAAACTGGTTTGAGTTGCACGGAAGAAGAAGTTTATCTGTTACTGCAAACGGTCCATTATTTTTTCGCGACTGGCAATCGGTAGCTCCCGGTTCAATAGCCAATTATATAATCGGGAATGCAGGCAATGGGTTATCGGTTTGGGAGATCACTGATCCACTGCAACCCGTTAAAATGAATGCGGCAGCAAGCGGCTCACAAAGCTCATTTACCAATGATGCTTCTATGCTTCGCGAGTATGTGGCTTTTGTAAATGCCAACCTGTTAACACCTGTAGTTATTGGAAAAATAACCAATCAAAACCTGCATAATATATCCGCAACTGATCTGATCATCATCACACATAATTCCCTGCTGGCCGAAGCACAAAGGCTTGCCCGGTTTCATGTTCAGCAGGATGGATATAAAACAGCAGTGGTAACTACGGAGCAGGTATTCCAGGAATTTGCAGGTGGTACTCCAGACCCGGCTGCGCTGCGCGATTATGTAAAAATGTTTTTTGATAAAGCAGGCCCGGACATCAGCAAAAGGCCTAAATATCTTTTACTATTTGGATCTGCTTCTTACGATTACCGAAACAGGACCGCAGGTAATTCCAACCTTGTGCCGGGCTACGAAAGTGTGAATTCATTAGAACCACTGAACACCTATACCTCTGATGATTTTTTTGGTTTATTGAACGATGCAGATGATATCAACCGTAACAATGCTTCCGCTACACTCGATATTGGTATTGGACGCATACCTGCACGCAATGCAGCAGAAGCAAAGGTTATGGCAGATAAGATCATCCGTTATCATGCCAAAGAAAGTTTGGGTGCATGGCGTAACCAATCGGTTTTTGTTGCCGATGACCGCGACCAGGGCCTGCACCTGTCTGATGCCGAAACCGTTTCGGCAGATGCACGTGCCGCAAATCCTTTGCTGAATCAATATAAAATATACCTTGATGCTTACCCTATGGTGAGCAGCAGCGGTGGCGCCAGGTATCCCGCTGTAAATGATGCAATCGTAAACCAGGTATTTAATGGGGCGCTTATTTTCAATTACAGTGGTCACGGCAGTTACCAGCGTTTAGCCGAAGAGGCCGTGCTTACACAGGATGAGTTGAACCGGTTTAATAACCCCGATAAATTGCCTCTATTCATTACAGCCAGTTGCGATTTTGCTCCGCATGATGATCCTGCTAAAAATTCTTTGGGTGCAGGAATATTAACAGGCAATGCCAATGGCGCTATTGCATTGCTAACTACAACAAGGTTAGTGTTTGCATACAGCAATCGTGTAATTAACGACAACTATCTCCAAATTGCTTTGCAGCCCGATGCAAACGGACAATACCTTAGTTTGGGCGAGTCGGTAAGGAGAACTAAAAATTTCACCGCACTCAATTCCGGCGATGTATTGAATAACCGAAAATTCACTTTGCTGGGCGATCCCGCCATGCGGCTATCGTTCCCCCAATTAAGACTGCAGTTAACCACGCTAAATAACAATCCCATTACAGGCTCAGATACCTTGCGGGCATTGGGAAAATATACTTTTGAAGGTATTGTAACCGATGCGAATGGAAACCTTGTTCCCGATTTTAATGGCACCATACATCCCACAGTATTTGATAAAGCGCAACCGGTTAAAACACTGGGCAACGATCCCTCAAGCCCGGTTATCAGTTTTAACCAGCAAACAGGTGTTTTGTATAAAGGCAATGCCACAGTAACCAATGGACGTTTCCGTTTTTCTTTTATCATACCCAAGGATATTAATTTTCAAAGCGGCAAAGGGCGCATCAGTCTTTATGCAGAGGATGGGCAACGCGATGCTAACGGTGTGAATACCTCATTTTATGTGGGAGGATCGGGTAATACGCTCACAGATAATACCGGACCGGACATAAGGCCATACCTGAATGACGACAGGTTTCAGAATGGCGGACTAACCAATGAAAACCCCGTACTGCTGGTAAAGTTGTACGATTCTTCCGGTATCAGTACCTCCGGAAGCGGGATTGGGCATGATATTACGGCGGTGATCGATGGCAATGAAAGAAATGTGTTAGTGCTGAACGATTTTTATACTGCTTTGCAGGATAGCTACCAGCAGGGGCAGGTACTGTTCCAGTTGCCTACGCTGGCTGAAGGAAAACATACCATCCGCATTAAAGCATGGGATGTGGCCAATAATTCGAATGAGGTAACACTGGAATTTGTGGTGGTAAAACAGGTTGTATTGCAGATAGCGAATGTTAGAAACTATCCTAACCCATTTTCTTACTCAACAACCATTGCTTTCGAGCATAACCAGCCCGGAACCGATCTGGATGTTACTGTTGATATTTATACCGCTGGCGGGGCATGGGTAAAGCAGATCAGGCAATTACTGAATACAGGCGGCACAAGAAATTGCCAGATAAATTGGCAGGGGGATAACCAATCGGGTGCAAAACTCAAAAAAGGTATTTATATTTACAGGGTAGTTGTTGTTGCAGGTGGCAGCAAAGCTGAAAGCACCCAACAATTGATTATTCTTTAACGCGTTATGCTGTTAAACACATAGTTGCATAGGTCTGGGAAGAGGGCATATAGTCTAAAAACTATGTTTCCTTTTGTTTTAACTATGTATTTATGTGTTTTAAAAAGATTTGAAGTAAAGAATAACTGAATTGTTAAATACTAAAAAACATATCAGTATATAAATTTCAATAGCACAACGCTTTATTCTCTAAAATTGCCTGAATGGTTTGATTTCTACTTTTTTTGGTTCTTAACGTTATTATTTTCATTAATATCATTTCTTGTCGTATTGTTGATTGATAAAAGGATCAAATGAGTACTGTTCTCATAATCTTTTTATAACCGGCAAGCGAAAAGCATGATTTAATGCTCTTTAGTTAGTCATTTTCTTAAAAAACCATTTTGATGAATCAAATAGTAAAAAAGATATTTACCGGTATTGCGCTGGTAGTTGTAAGTGCAAATACAGTGTTGGCACAAACGGATTCTATTAATATTGTTTCCACCGCAGTGCCCTTCCTGCGGATCTCGCCCGATGCAAGGGCCGGTGGTATGGGAGACCTTGCCATTGCTACCTCACCCGATGCCAATGCCCCATTCTGGAACCTTGCCAAAGTGCCTTTTGCCAAAAAAAGTACAGCTATTGCGGTAAACTATACACCATGGTTAAAAGACCTCGGTTTAACCGATGTGTTTCTTGCCAGTATGGCTTTCTATCATAAATTAGATGACCAGCAGGCGATATCAAGTTCTTTGCGGTATTTCAGTCTGGGTAATATCCAGTTAACAGATTATTCAGGCAATATTCTGAATACCGTAAAACCAAGTGAGTTCTCTATTGATGCGGGTTATTCAAGAACACTAAACGAAAAACTCAGTATCGGCGTAGCTTTGCGATATATCAATTCAAGATTAGTAGTGGGCGATGTGGGTACGGGGGTGGTATACAAAGCGGGCAATGCAGTGGCAGGAGATATTGCCCTGTATTATCATGGCATTGGTACGGATGGCGAGGGGTTGAACTGGGGAGTAGTACTGAGTAATCTTGGCAGTAAAATAGGATACACCAACGATTCCAGAAACAAAGATTATATCCCGGCAAACCTTGGCCTGGGTGTTACTTACGCCAAAGTGATCAATGAAAGCAATAAGATCACATTCGGGTTGGATATTAATAAATTGCTTGTGCCTGCTGCACCCACTGCTACAGGCAATTATGTGATTGATTCGGCCAAGCTGGCCGATTACCGTAGTACCAGTGTGGTATCCAGTTGGATGAAATCATTCAGTGATGGGTCTAATCAATTAAAATCGCTGCAGGCTTCTTTGGGGGCCGAATATGCATACAACGATCAGTTCTTTGTGCGTGCAGGTTATTTTTATGAGAACAAGAACAGGGGTAACCGCCAGTTTTTTTCTGTAGGAGCAGGGTTTACGCTTGATCAGATGAGTATTAATTTTTCATACCTCGTGCCTTCGGGAAGCGGGGTAACAAGAAACCCTTTATCCAATACACTGCGGTTTGGATTAATATTTAATCTGGGAACACAGGAGTAGGGGCAATTAAAAATTAGTAATTAGCAATTAATAATTTGTTTTCCTCTGCGTAGCCTCTGTTTCTCATGTTCTCTGCGGTGAAAAAATAATTGATTTTAGCAGGCTTGCTTATTTGTGCGGATTTATTTGCCATAATATAGGGAGGTGCAGGGATTAAACTGAAGAAAGATTGGATAACTATTACTGCATATTTTAAAACCGATAAACATAACAATGAGTATACGAATAGGCTACGGCATTGATTTTCATCAATTAGTAACAGGCAGGGATTTATTTATTGGCGGTATACAAATCCCGCACGATAAAGGCGCTCTCGGCCATAGTGATGCAGATGTATTACTGCATGCCATTTGCGATGCACTCCTGGGGGCAGCCTGTTTGGGAGATATTGGTGTGCATTTCCCCGATACATCAGCAGAATTTAAAAACATCGACAGTAAAATACTGCTGGCTAAAACCTATGAGCTGATAAAACAAGAAGGATATTCCATTATCAATATTGATTCTACACTTTGCCTCGAAGCGCCCAAAATCAAACCCTTTGTGCCGCAAATGCAGCAGGTAATTGCAGATATACTGCACATCAGCATAAAAGATATTTCCATCAAGGCAACTACTACAGAAACCATGGGTTTTATAGGACGGAAGGAAGGGCTGGTAGCGCATGCGGTTTGTTTGTTGAATGGGTAGGAGTGGAAATTATTTTTACCAATGATCAGCAGTAACCACCCCGTTCATCGCTAAGCCGCTTGAACACCCCTCCTTGCAAAGCAATGAGGGGAAATCAAAAAAAAATATCTCCTCCTTTTCAAGGAGGGGCGCTAGATGTTAAAAGCGCAACTTTAATATATAGCGGGGGTGGTGTTTTATAATTATTGCCTTCATAGTTTCCAAACAGCATTTGCCCCCATCACCGTATTTTTGCCTTCCCCATTTAACCTTTTTAACTATTTTAACCCTTTTAACTTTTTTAACCATCAACCTCACCATGCCTCACCAAATAAAAATTGCGATCATCGGTTTAGGATATGTAGGCTTACCACTCGCAATGGCTTTTGGTAAAAAATACTGTGTAAAAGGATTTGATATAGATCCCAAAAGGATTGCGGATCTAAGTGTTGGACATGATATGACCCATGAAGCCGGACTGGATGAATTAATATCGCTTGTTAAGGGATTTAGTGAAGGAACTGATTCAGCAGGTATCTTTTTTACCAGCGAGGTGAGCGAAATTGCAGATTGTACTGTTTATATCATAACCGTTCCAACACCTGTTGATGCAAATAATGCACCTGATCTCCACTTACTGAAAGAAGCAACCCGAACTGTAGGGAAGATAGTAAAGCGCGGGGATATGGTTATTTACGAGTCAACAGTTTACCCCGGATGTACAGAAGAAATTGCTGTTCCAATTTTAGAAGAATTATCCGGGCTCAGGTTTAATGTTGATTTCTTTTGCGGGTATTCTCCGGAACGGATTAATCCCGGTGATAAAACCCGGACGATTGCCCAGATCAAAAAAATCACCTCCGGCTCAACGCCGGATGCAGCTCAAAAGGTTGATCAATTATATGCGTCTATCATTACTGCCGGAACATACCCAGCTCCCAGCATCAAAGTAGCAGAAGCGGCCAAAGTGATTGAAAATACGCAGCGCGATATCAATATTGCTTTTGTAAATGAGCTGGCAAAGATTTTCCATTTACTTAATATCGATACCGCAGAAGTATTAAAAGCAGCCGCTACCAAATGGAACTTTCTCCCGTTTCAACCCGGCCTTGTTGGTGGGCATTGTATTGGTATTGACCCCTACTATCTTGCCGATAAGGCAAAGTCTGTCGGCTATCAACCTGATATCATTTTATCCGCCAGAAAAATGAACGACAGCATGGGCGAATATGTAGCTCAAAGGGTAATAGACCTGATGGCGAAAAAGGGTGTTCTGCAATCTGGTGCAGAAGTGTTGATCATGGGCATTACATTTAAAGAGAACTTTTCTGATGTACGTAATAGCCGGGTAGTAGATATTGTGCGTGCATTGGAAGCCTATCACCTTAAACTCACAATTTTTGATCCCATTGCTTCGCCAGTGGGTGTTAAAAAAGCATATGATCTGGAAAGCTGTAACGTTTTACCCGCTAACACAAAATACGCGGCCATCATTGTTGCAGTAAATCATACACCATTTAGTACTATCAACTATCCATCAATTTTGCAGGATAACGGTATTTTGTTCGATGTAAAAGGCGCATTGGGGATTGAAAGAGCGGATGGGAGACTCTAGCGGTCGGGACGCTTGAGCGGCCAGGTGAATTGTGAATGGTGAATTGTGAATGGTCAATTGTGAATGGGCAATTGTGAATGGGCAATTGGCAAGGCACAAGAATCAAGAAACAAGAATCAAGAAACAAGAATCAAGAAACAAGAATCAAGAGCTAATACGCCAATACGCCAAAGACTAAAGACTAAAGACTAAAGACCAAAGACCAAAGACCAAAGACCGTGAGTGGTGAGTAGGCAATTGTGAATTGTGAATGGGCAATGGTGAATGGTCAATAAACAGCCAATGCGCTAATGCGCCAATGCGCCAATACGCTAATACGCCAATACGCCAATGCGCCAACGCGCCCAAAGCCCCCCCTCAATAATCCATCCAAAACAATCCATGCTTAATAGCATAGATAGCCACTCCGGCGCTTGTTTTTACGTGCATCTTTTTTAGTATTCTGGCGCGGTTATTTTCTACTGTCCGGATGCTCATGCAAAGTTTGTTTGAAATTTCCTGGTTGTTTTTTTCTTCGCAAACCATATGTATGATTTTCTTTTCTGTTTCTGTAAACAATAACTGTTTCTCTTTGATAAAGGGATTGAAATGACTTTTGGCAATTAAACGAACCATTTTTGTGGTAGTGGTACGGCAGAAATAAGGCAGGCCGCGGCTTACCTGGTTAAGCGCCTCAAATAATTCTTTTTTAGCCATATTCTTGGTAATATAACCAATGGCACCAGCCTCCAGCGCTTCCACAATTGAGTACTCATTGTCGTAACTGGTTAATATCATACACTTAATTTCCGGACTTGCTTTCAGCAGTTTCCGGATAGCTACCGCACCGGTCATAACCGGCATGCGCAGATCTGTTAATACAATGCGGGGGTGTAATTGCAGCGATAGGCGTATCAGTTCTTCGCCATTCTGGGCTTCACCCACTACTTCATAAATATCACTGCCTGCCAGGAAACCTTTCAACCCATCAAGGTATAGTTCATGGTCATCGGCAATGAGTATTTTTATTTTTCGGTTATTTTCCATGCGTTGTAAGCATTGATAAAAGCGGTATTTTGATCAGGTAAGCAGTACCGGAACCTTTAACGGTATTTAATGAAAGAGAGGCGCCAAGCAATTCGATCCTTGTATGGATATTTTGCAGCCCCTGCCCCGGCGATGAATTCTGCAGTTGCCTGATATCAAATCCTGAACCATTATCCCTGATAGTTAGCAGGATCTTTTTTTCATCCTGCTCCGCACTGATATAAATAGCGGTGGCGCCGGCATGCTTGATGGTATTGGTAAGTATCTCCCGGATAATCCGGTATAGATGCACGCTTTTGGCAGGTTGATAGTTTGCATCATTAATAAGCAGGGATGCTGATACATAGATATTACCTGCCATTTTTATTTCTTCAATCAAATCGGTAAGCGCTATCACCAGCCCATGCGATTCCAGTATAAACGGAATCAGTCCATGTGCAATCTCCTTCATTTTCCGCACCTGCTTTTCCAATTGTTGATTCGCTTTTTTCAGTAAGGGATCATTAGATGCATCCCCCGACTGCCGAAGCAATAATCCAATGGCCGATAATCCGGTGCCAAGTTCATCGTGCAAATCGGTAGCTATCCGTTCGCGTTCCCTGTCTATCAGCTCAATTTCCCTGAACACCTGCTTTTTATACTCTTCCATTTTATGATGCTGGTGGCGCAAAAAAGAAACAATAAACAGCAGCAACAAAAGTGTAACAAATGCCAGGCTGGTTACGAGCGTAAGATATACTCCTGTTGTTTGGGTATCCATAAAATTGCGATCGTATAAATCAAATTGGTTGCGATATTAATCAGACCTAAGATCAGCCAGAGCCTTGTATAAAATTCACTGTGTAATCCCATAGGGAACACATTAAAAGTGCTCAGAAAAGCTTTATAGGTATAATGCACAAAAAAGCTGAAGCAAAGCAATAAATCTGTTTGCCTGTATGCTTCTTTTAGACCGTTAAACAATACCTGGTTTATTTTATCAATACTTAAATAAACAACCAGGATGGAAGAGAGCATCCTGAAAACAGCATTATCGTGCCAGATAGAATGGAACACCACATTATCTGCTGCCCAGGCAACCGATCCAATAATGCCCATTACCAGGAACAGTACGATTTTCTGTTTACTTAACCGGTAAAACAGCCACAGGAACAACCCAAATTCAACCAATGTATAGATGTTAGAATTGGCCATATTGTTCCTGTGGAGCATAATCATGATATAACTGGTAACCTCATTCAGCAAACCTGCCCAGAGCAGCACAGCAAGGGGAAGGTATCGTTTGGATAACCTCTGTAAACGCGCAAGTGTGGCGCTAACAGGCAGCGCTATAGAAAGGGCCGATATGATGAATATCCAGAAATAATTCATTCGCTATCCGTTTAACGGCGATGGCGGCGGACAAGCGGGGGGACAATGGAAAGCGTCTTCCAGGATAATACCTTCGGCGCCAGTTGCTAACTGGTTTGCCTGAGCAGGGGGGAGTATATCCTGTCCATTGGCATCTACAGCAACTAATACGCTGCAGATACTATTGTCTGCTTTTCTTCCCAAATATATGCGGAAAGATTGAGAACCCGGTTGGGCAAGCAGGCTCAGTACCGAAGCTGCATCAAAGGTTTCAGCCATCGGCAAATCGGGACCCGGATTATTCCTGAAACGGGCAGTTAGCTCAATGGCTGTAAGAAGCGAAATCTGGTGTGTGATGTTTGAAATCATATAGAATTGTTTTAGGATGGCAAACTAATGCCCTTGCCATTTTTTGTGCTGCGTATTTATACTCTATTTGTGGTGGTAAACACTCTATTTTCCGCGCTTACGGCAAACCGGGCCAATTCGTGCTGTAGATTTATTATAGTTGTCAGCAATGATCCTTATCCTTAATCACCAAAAAATTTCCCCGGTACCGGAGGTGCCCGGGGAGTATAAAAATTACCATATGCATGGTACAGAGGTGTTGTCGTTTACAGGCACTGCGGGTATCCTGTTTCTGCAACAGGTAAATCTGGGGCATGCAAAACTCAGCTACCTGTTGGTTGCAATGAAAGAACAGGCAGAGATAGAGCTGATTGCCCGCAAAGCAGGTGTTTGTTTGGTATTAAGCTTAAGGGGCGATTGGTTTTGTAACACAGGCAAACGGGAACAGACCTCACTCAAAGAAACCCAATGCAATCTTTTTTATCAACGGGGCATGCATACCTGCTGTATGCCCGCAGCTAACCGCTTGTATGTTTTACTGACGGTAGAATACACTTCTGAAATTTTCCTGCACACACTGCAAACATTTACAACGCTCGAAAACAGGGTAACACAGTTAAGGAACCAACAGCATTTTAGCTTATTCCCGGAAAGCCCTTTTGCGGGTGCTGTTATTATGGAAGCAGCCGTACAGTGTGTTCAAACCTCTTACTACCCCCAGCCACGCCATTTTCATATGGATCTGATGAACCGCTTATTACACGGCATTTGCGCACAGGCCTGCGGTGATCCGCAGCATATTGTGCGGTTTGGGTTGGAAGAAGCCGATGCATTGCATGCCGCCAGGATACTGATTGATCAAAATCTGGGCAGGCATTTTTCTGTTGAAGAAATTGCCAGGCATTGCGGGTTGAACCGCGAGAAATTGCGGCTGGGCTTTAAAGCATTGTTTGGGAAAGGAATTTATACTTATTTATTGCACCGGCGGCTGGATCTGGCTAAGAACCTGCTGGAAGAATCCCGCAAACCCATTAAAGAAATTGCCGGAAAAGCGGGCTACCGCAACACCAGTAATTTTAATGCCGCCTGTAAAAAATATTTCGGGTTAACCCCGTTGCAGATAAGGAAGGGGATAAAGAAAAATCCTGTATAACAAAATTAGCCATACTGTTTCTATTGGTGAGTAGTGAATAGGCAATTGTGAATGGTCAATGGTCAATTGGCAAGGTACAAGAGCCAAGAAACAAGAATCAAGAGCCAATGCGCCAAAAGCCAATGCACCAAAGAACACCCCCCAGCCCCCTAAAGGGGGAGAGGAATAATCTCACTGCCTATGTGTGTTCCTTCAACCAAAGACCGTAAGTGGGCAATGGTGAATGGTGAATTGGCAAGGCGTAAGATCCAAGGCACAAGAAACAAGAATCAAGAACCAAGAATCAAGAGCCAATGCGCTAATGCGCCAAAAGCCAATGCACCAAAGACTAAAGACCAAAGACCAAAAACAGTGAATGGTGAATTGTGAAGGAACCCCAAATGCGCCAAACACTATTTTCTCTTTCTCCCGCACATATTGCGGGCCACAGACTGCTTGCGCCGCCGCTAAAGCTGCAAGCGACACGCGGTCGTGCCTCGCAGAGACGACCGCATACCCAAAGACCAAAGACAGTAGTAGTGAGTGGGCAATTGTGAATTGTAAATTGTGAATGAACACCTAATGCGCCAGTGCACCAAAGATCAAAGACTAAAGACCAAAGACCGTGAGTGGTGAGTGGTCAATGCCCCCCAATGCGCTAATGCGCCAAAAGCCAATGCGCCAAAGACCAAAGACTAAAGACCAAAGACCATGAGTGGTGAGTAGTAATTAATGTGTTGTGCTTTAAATTAGCTATTGATACAATCGTTTCTGGTTTTACCGGGTTAATTTCATTTTTAAGTAGGGATTGTGTGAAATACAC
>DAIOVU010000067.1:0-17840 GCA_036758845.1 Sediminibacterium sp. | reverse complement strand
ATTTGAAATAAAGAATAGCCGTATTATTAAATACTTTTAAAAGTAAAATGCATTAATACATATTGATTTCAATAGGAGCACAACACGTTAGAAATTAGTAATTGGTCAAAAAAAAGGAGAAGCCAGTTTTAGAATTGACTTCTCTTTTTCTAATTACCTATTACTAATTACTCATTACTAATTACCCCTTAATCTCTCCCACCATATTTCCCGGAATAACCCATGCATCAAATTCTTCAGGGGTTAGATAGCCAAGTTTTACTGCCATCTCTTTTAACGTAGTGCCTTCTTTGTGGGCTTTCTGTGCAATTTCTGCGGCTTTGTAATAACCAATTTTTGTGTTGAGGGCTGTTACCAGCATTAAACTATTGTCAACATGTTTTTTAATGTTGGCTTCAATAGGCGCCAGCCCAACTGCACATTTATCGTTAAAGCTTACGCAGCCATCGCCAATTAAACGGGCGCTGTGTAAGAAATTGTAGATCATTACAGGTTTAAACACGTTCAGTTCAAAATGACCGGTAGCGCCGCCGATATTGATGGCCACATCATTGCCCATCACCTGTGCAGCGATCATGGTTAATGCTTCGCACTGTGTTGGGTTTACTTTGCCGGGCATGATAGAAGAACCGGGCTCATTATCAGGAATAAACAATTCGCCGATACCGCTGCGAGGCCCGGATGACAACATGCGAACATCATTGGCGATCTTCATCAAACTAACGGCAACAGTTTTTAAGGCGCCATGCGCTTCTACTATTGCATCGTGTGCAGCAAGGGCTTCAAATTTATTTTCGGCAGTTACAAAAGGTAAACCGGTTAAGCCTGCAATATGTTTGGCCACATTAACATCATATCCTTTGGGTGTGTTGATGCCGGTACCCACCGCTGTTCCGCCCAGTGCCAGTTCGCTTAAATGGGCCAGTGTATTTTTAATAGCTTTTAATCCATGATCTAATTGCGACACATAACCGCTGATCTCCTGTCCGAGAGTTAAAGGGGTGGCATCCATAAAATGGGTACGCCCTATTTTTACCACGTGCATAAAATCTTTACTCTTCTGCGCCAAAGTATCTCTCAGTTTCTGAATGCCTGGAATGGTGGTCTCCACTAAGATCTTATACGCCGCAATATGCATGGCAGTAGGGAAGGTATCGTTAGATGATTGTGATTTATTTACATCATCATTTGGATGAAGAAATTTCTCTTTATCACTCAAAGCGCCGCCTTTAATCACATGCGCGCGGTAAGCCACTACTTCATTCATGTTCATGTTGCTCTGCGTACCGCTACCGGTTTGCCAAACAACCAGGGGAAACTGATCACTTAATTTACCTTCCAGTATTTCATCACATACCTGGCCAATCAGTGTGGCTTTTTCCTGTGGCAGCACACCTGCATCCAGGTTGGTTAATGCAGCCGCTTTTTTCAGGTAAGCAAAAGCTTTGATGATCTCTTTGGGCATTTTGTTGATGTCCTGTGCAATTTTAAAATTGTCGATGCTGCGCTGGGTTTGTGCTCCCCAGTAAACATTGGCAGGAACATGTACTTCTCCCATGGTGTCTTTCTCAATACGGTAGTCCATTATCTAAGATTTTATGATGAGTGATGATTTTTCGTGGGCAAAGGTAAGCTAAGATGAGAAAACCTAAGGCGTGAATCGTGAATCACTGGTTCTATGGTATTGCCTCTTCTGTGCAGTTTGCAACTACAGACAATATAGGCAACAACAGCAGGTTTTTTAAACAGAAAAGCCCGGTTGTCCGGGCTTTTCTGTTTAGTTATTTCTATCCGCTTACTGCAGTTTGGCCAGCCAGAGCGATGCATTCATGAACAGGGGTATATGACTGTAAGTTGTCCAGCCATTGAAAAGAGTATTGCCTGTTGCACCGGTACCATCGTCCATTGGTGAGCTATCGGTTACTACAAACACACGGCCGGTTCCGTAGGTAGAAGTTGCGCAAAGCAGGTTGCTGTTGTTTTGCGTAACACCTGATTTCCAGATCAAACCCTGTACTGTAGTATTGGATGTTGGGCTTAATGTAAGTGTGGCGCCATTATGGAAATCCAGTTGGGTAACATTTCCCTGTGAACCGTGTAAAACAGGGTTGGTTGTATTACCTGCCAAAACATTGCTGCTTAATTGAACAATATTGGTAAGATCAACACTAAACCCAAAAGGATTAGTCACTATACCATTATTTGTCATCAGGTCGTTCCATATAGCAGGAGAATCCCATCCATCATTGTTCCTGTCAGATACGGTATGATCAGAGATCATCAGCAACCCACCCCCATTACTTACATAATTAAGGATGGCAGTTTTTTCTGCAGCAGTAAAACGGATATTGGGTTCGTCCACTACAAAAACATCATAATGAGAAAGATCTTGCGGGTTTAATGCATTGCCATAAGTAATGCCTGCACCCGAAGGAAGTGTTTCTACTGTATGCCCTTGTTTGGCTAAGGCAATACCCCAACTTGAAATAGCACCAGTCCAGTAAGTTTCAGGTGTAGTTGCTGTAATGGTTGATTGGAGCGGAGTAGGGATTTGTTGCGGGATGCTGTTATCTTCATCTATCACCCAATCGGCATTACCTGCGGTTTCAGCTTTGGTAGCATCAAACAAAAATCTTTTTCCGGTTCCTGTTCCACCACCACCGCCGCCACCGCCGCTGGTAGCATAATCAGTTATAATAAAATCATCAAAATTAACACGGTTGGTACTGCCGTCTGTTTTACGTATTTCGAAGCGGATATTACCTGCAACATTCACTGTAAAAGAGGCCTGTGTTAAGGTAGTGGAACTGGTGGTAATGGTACCGCCTGTTTGCGTATAAGTGCTGCCACCATTGGTGCTGTACCATAATTGCCAGGTAGTGTTTGCATCAGTGCCAAATTTTGCATGCAATACAGTTACTGTAGAAGCGCCGTTGGCATAGTCGAACAGCATGGTTAGTTTGCCGCTGTTGCGTACACGGGCCGACTGTGTTCCGTTTTTACGATCGGTAGATAAATTACCTAATA
Organism: Sediminibacterium sp.; assembly: GCA_036758845.1. GTDB lineage: Bacteria > Bacteroidota > Bacteroidia > Chitinophagales > Chitinophagaceae > Sediminibacterium. The sequence goes on along the minus strand of DAIOVU010000067.1, from coordinate 14,813 downwards.
ATGCATCGCTGAAATTCCATACACCTGTTGAGAGTGTTACGTTGCCGGCTGCATAGCTGCCTTTACTTCCTGTTTCAAAACTTTCAGTGCTAATACCGGCTGTTGTAACAGCGTCTGTTCTGTAAGTTCTGATAGCTGTTGTTTGATCAGCAGCATTGTTTGTCTGCGTGGTGTCTTTTTTACATGCTGCAAAAAGCACAAAAATGCTTAACGCAATTGACCATTTGATTTGTTTCATAGAATGAATTTGGTTGAGGTGTAAAGAAAGCAATGACATATTAAGTCAATGTAAAATGTGTGCAATGTTTTTTCACCTGTTATGCACATGCCCGGAAATAAAAGATTGGCAGAACCAGTTGGAGAAGTGTGATTGAAGCAAAACTTGAGCACTATTGACATTCGTCAGTGCTTTGAGTGTACTCTTTTACTATACAGTTTTGTGATTGGATCTTTCAATAAGAGAAAGACAGAAGAAAAGAAGCGCCTCCGAAAGTTCTTTTTTATCTCTTTTCCTTTGTTCATCTCTTATTAAAACCAATATAGACTGACGCGCTTAATAAGGCAATACGTTAAGCATGATTGTTTAACGGGAACAGGGATAACGCAGATGAATTATTTGCCGGTAAAGACTGCTTTTCTTTTTTCAAGGAATGCGGTGGTGCCTTCTTTCATATCAGCCGTATCAAAACAATCGCCAAAAGCATTTACTTCTGTTTCGAACCCATTTTTGGTTTCATCAAAAAATGCATTTGCACTTTCAATGCATTTGGCAACAGCTATCGGTGCTTTGGTATTGATGGTTTCTAAAATAGTTTTTGCTTTGGTTATTAATTCTTCCTGCGGTACTACGTAATTAACAAGTCCGTATTGTAATGCGGCGTTTGCATCAATCATTCCCGCACTCATCAATAATTCCATGGCCCTTCCTTTGCCAATCAGTTGCACCAAACGCTGTGTGCCGCCATAACCGGGTATCAAACCAAGGTTTACTTCCGGCTGTCCAAATTTTGCATTGTCTGATGCAATCCTGAAATGACAACTCATGGCTAACTCACATCCGCCGCCCAATGCAAAACCATTGACGCAGGCAATGATTGGTTTGGGGGATCTTTCAATACGAAAAAAAGTATCCTGTCCTGCTTTGGATAAAGCTTTGCTTTGCTCTTTGGTAAAATTGCTGAACTCACTAATGTCTGCACCGGCAACAAAAGCTTTGGGTCCCGCACCGGTAATGATCGCAGATTTGATTTCTTTAATGGTATACACTTCGCCCAGCGCTTTGTTGAGATCAGTAAATACATTTTTATTCAGCGCATTTAATTTGTCAGGACGGTTAATGGTAATAGTAAAGATTCCGTTTTCCAGCGAAGTGAGTAAAGTTGTGTACATGCCGATGCAGTTTTATATAAAAATATTCAGAAGATATTTTTAGCCGCAGATTCGTCAAATAAAAATCTGCGAATCTGCGGCTAAAAAATTAAAAGTGCCTATTCGCCTTCACCCAATCGGTGATGTAAGTTGCAATATCAGTAGTTGCAGCACCGGGCGCAAATAGTTTGCCAACACCCATTTCATTCAAAACATTCATATCCTCTTCCGGTATAATGCCGCCACCGGTAACCAGCACATCAGTCATTCCTTTTTCTTTCAGCAATGCCATCACTTTCGGAAAAACAGTCATATGTGCGCCACTTAAAATACTGATGCCGATTGCATCCACATCTTCCTGCAAAGCGGCATTCACAACCATTTCGGGTGTTTGCCTTAAACCTGTATAAATCACTTCCATGCCGGCATCGCGCAAAGAAGTGGCAATTACTTTGGCACCACGGTCATGCCCGTCTAATCCTACTTTGGCTACCAAAACCCGAACAGGTCTTTTCATGATGCGATAATTAAACAGTTTGCAATACCGTAAAATTAGTTCAAATGTTCATAGGTTTACACTATCAATTCTAAATGATCCGGCTATATGAATTACAGAAAATTTGGCAATACAGATCTGCGGGTTAGTGAAATAGGTTTTGGTTCATGGGCTATTGGTGGTGCCGCCAATGTTGGTGGAGTACCCATTGGCTGGGGGCCGTCGGATGATGCTGTTTCCCAAAAAGCCATTCATACAGCATTAGATGCCGGTATCAATTTTTTTGATACGGCCGATTTTTATGGCCTTGGTCATTCAGAATTTATCCTGGGTAATACCATAGGAGATAGAAAGGATGTGCTCATTGCTACCAAAGTAGGACAGAAAGTGGGCAATGATGGTAAGATCGCTATTGATTATTCCAAAGACCATATCATCAAAGCCTGTGAATTAAGTTTGCAAAGACTGAAAAGGGATCATATCGATTTTCATCAACTGCATGTGGCCCGTGTACCACATCTCGAAAACGGAGAATGTATAGAAGCTATGCAGTTATTGCAGCAACAGGGAAAGATCAGGTATTGGGGTATCTCACTCATCACATTTAATCCTTTTCCGGAAGCAGATTATTTTCTGAAGCATAACCTGGGAAATGGTTTTCAATTAGTGTTCAATCTAATTAATCAGAAAGCTTTGCCAATCATGTTGCAGGCAGCAGCAAAAGGATATGGCATTATTGCCCGCATGCCGCTGCAATTTGGTTTGTTATCAGGCAAAATAAAAACCCATACTACTTTCTCTTCAGACGATCACCGCAGTTATCGCGTGGTGCCACATATAACCGAAGCTGTTCTGAAAATATTACAGGAAGAAGTATGGAACCTATGCGATAAATACCAGACCACCGCATCAGGCCTGGCGCTTAGTTATATTTTAAGTTATCCTGAAATTTCCACTGTTATTCCCGGTATCCGCACACCGGAGCATGTGGCATTAAATACAGATCATTTGGTTCAGATTGATGACGATGATAAAAGACACCTGCAAGAACTCTATCAATCGCATTGGTTGCCGGTGATGGAGATGATGGAGAAACAGGGGTGAGATAGGGTTTGGGGTTTGGAGTTATTTGAGGTGAAATTGTTTTTGGGATTCGAGGATGTTTTGATCGGCAATGATTCTTACTGAGTCATCCGGATGGCTGTAAAGAATAATCTTTGCGCGGTATTCCCTGGCATACTGCTGTGTAACCGAATCTTTGATCTCCCGTATACCCCAGTGAGTGAAAAATGAATCATCAGAGTCGGGTAAATTTGCTGTTACGAATAAAAAATAGTTCGCTGTAAAATGATCGGGCAGCCAGAAAACATAACTGGCATTATCACTGAATATCTCTGGCAGGCCCAGTTTTCTTCCATAAAAACTTAGGGCACCGGCTTCGCCATAATTATCGCCGTATACCATCGTTTGCCGCTTAACAGAATCTGGAAGCTCGCGATATACTTTGGCTGTTTTCTCTGCCATTTCTTTCCATCCCAGCATATCTGCAAAATCCTGCGGCAGCGCATGTTGCTGATGATCTTCCCAACGCAGCACTGAACTTTTATCAGCATGAATGGATTGATAAAAGTTTGCAAGTTTACGGGGCGACATAGACGGAATAGCCATCGGTAAAGTAAGAATGGTAACCGAGAGCATACATGCCGGGGCAAACCATGTAAGCCATGCCGTATATTTTTTTGAAACAAGTTTTGAAAACCAGATGCCGCCAAATGCCATTAATGTGGGATACATAGCTGCAGCATAATATCCCTTACCGTTAAAGTAAAGCAGTATGGCAATAATGCCCATGTAGATAAAAGCGATCACCATATGTTTCCTGCCATCGTTTTTCATCAATATATACCAGAAGCCGCCAAGCCAGATAAAAAAAGAAGGCAAGGCAATGAGTAGCTGATCCGACAGGAAATCAATACGACTGTTATATTTCAGTTGCTGATTGGTAAGCAGGTCCATATGGTGCATTACCGGAAAATGGTGCCGGTATTGCCAGAAAAGATTTGGTGAACAGATAATCAGCCCCAGTAACATGGCAAAATAAAAATGCGGATTTAATAACCATTTGCGTTGGCTGGTGAGCAGCACAGCCGCTAAAAAAGAAATAATATAAAAAGCCATCGTGTATTTACCCAGTATGCCGAGCCCAAAGCAAATACCGAGGTAGTAGAGATATTTTTTATTGTCCGAATCTATCCGGCAAATAATAAAATAACTACTGAGTGTCCAGAAGAACGCATCAAGAAAATTGGGTTGAAATAAAATATGGATCCGTAAAAAGGCGGAACACAAAAATGTCAGGCAGGCAAAAAATACGGCAGTGGAATTTCCTTTTAATTGTATAACGATCTTCCCAATAACAATCACGGTTAACGCTCCAAACAAACTGCCCCAGAGATAAACAGATTGTGTGGTGGCACCTAATAGTTTACTGATATAACCCAGCACGGCCAGCATGGGCGGCATTTCAATAAAGCCCCATGCAAGATGGTCTGTATCGGCAAGGTATAAATATTCATCTCTGTGCAGCTCAAATTGGGGATGTATGAGCAGGAAGGGTACCAGGAATTTGATGACTGCAAATGCAGCAATGATGTATGTTGACCTGGATAAATATTTCATGAGAGCACTATTTGTTACAAGATAAAAAAAGGAGCGTTTAAAACGCTCCCTTCTAACGGTTATTGAACCATAATGTTACAATAAGCTCAATGTATGTTGTATTCTTGCCACAGTGGCCTCTTTACCTATCAATGCAGCAATATCAAATACGCCCGGACCGAATTTTCCGCCTACCAGCATAATGCGGAAGGGTAACATCAGGTCGCCGGGTTTTAGTTGATTGACTGAAGCCAGTTCTTTAAATTCTCTCTCAAGATCGTGTGTTTCCCAGATAGAACTGAGCTCGTATGCCCTGATCAATTCTGTAAAGAACATGTTTTTCTTTTCGTCCCATTTGGGTTTAAGCGTATCCACATCAACGGTAAAAGGTGCCTGAAAAAAGAAAGAACCCTGCTGCACAAAATTGGGTAATAAAGTGCAACGGTCTTTTACCAGTTCAATTACTTTTTCCAATAAAGCATCATTGCCAACATCAATACCCTTCTCTTTAAAAATCGGTTTTACTGCAGACAGTAGCGTGTTGGCTGTTGACTGCTTAATCCATTCATGATTATACCATTTTGCTTTCTCATAATCAAACTTAGCGCCACTTTTATGTACACGCTCCATTGAAAATTTTTCAACCAGTTCGGCCAGTGAAAAAATTTCTCTGTCGGTACCATCATTCCAGCCAAGCATGGCAAGCAGGTTCACAAAAGCTTCGGGTAAGAAACCTTTCTCTTTAAAGCCAATAGTTGTTTCGTTTGTTTTAGGATCGGTCCAGTCCATGGCAAAAACAGGAAAACCCAAACGGTCGCCATCACGTTTACTTAATTTGCCATTACCATCAGGTTTTAAAATGAGTGGGAGGTGCGCCCATTGCGGCATATCAGCTTCCCATCCCAGGTATTTCCATAACAATAAATGCACCGGTGCAGAAGGCAGCCATTCTTCGCCACGGAATGCATGACTGATCTTCATCTGGTAATCATCCACCACCACAGCAAGGTGGTAAGTAGGCATGCCATCGGCTTTTAATAACACCTTATCATCCACCTGCGAAGTATGGAATGATACTTCACCGCGTATCATATCCGTAAAACTTACTGTTTCATTTAACGGCATTTTAATGCGTACCACATGCGGCACATCATCTGCCAGTAATTTGGTTACTTCAGCAGCATCCAATGTAATCGAATTACGCATTTGCTCACGGATCTGCTGGTTGTATTGTGGCGAAGGGTTTTCTGCTGTTTTAAATTTGATACGCATTTCGTCAAGGTCTGCGGGCGTATCAAAAGCATAATAAGCATAACCATCTTTCACTAATTGCTCTGCATATTGCCTATAGCTGGCTTTGCGTTCGCTTTGGCGGTAAGGCGCATAAGAGCCGCCATGCAATGGACTTTCATCGGGCTCTAATCCGCACCATTTCAGTGTATTAAAAATGTATTCCTCGGCACCCGGCACAAAGCGTGTCTGGTCGGTATCTTCTATACGCAAAATAAAATCACCCCCGTTTTGTTTGGCAAACAGGTAATTAAATAAAACGGTTCTCACGCCACCCAAATGCAGTCCGCCGGTAGGCGAGGGGGCAAAACGTACTCTTACTTTCTTAGTCATGATAGGGCAAAGATAGAATTTGAAAATTTGAAAATTTGAAAATTTGAAGATGGGGAATAACGGCCTTAATTTTCAAATTTTCAAATTCTATCTTTACCTCATGTACCTCATAAAAACACCCTGGTGGTTACGTGCATTGTATCCTGCTTTAACCTGGCGTATTAAAGAGCCGGGTAAAACCATATACCTCACGTTTGATGATGGTCCGCATGAAACAGCTACGCCATTTGTATTGGATCAATTAAAACAATACAATGCCAAAGCCAGCTTTTTCTGTATCGGAAAAAATGTAGCGGCGCATCCCGATATTTATCAACGCATCCTGGATGAAGGCCACAGTGTTGGCAACCATACCTACAACCATGTGAATGGCTGGAAAGTAAGCGATGAAGTATATATAAACGAAGTAGCCGAAACTGCAACACTCATCAAATCAAATTTATTCCGCCCGCCTTACGGAAGAATCAAACGTTCCCAACAAAAAAAACTCCAAACCCAAAACCCCAAACTCCAAACTATCATGTGGGACGTACTCAGCGGGGATTTTGATTTTAATCTTACGCCTGAAGCCTGCCTGGGTTATGTGTTATACCATACCCGCCCCGGCTCCATCATTGTTTTTCATGATAGCACTAAAGCATGGGAGCGGATGAGTTATGCATTACCCAAAGTGCTGGAACATTTTACCAAACAGAGGTACGAGTTCCACGCCCTGCCAAACCTCTAAGCCGCGCCTTTGCGCCTTTGCTTGTGCATTTTCTCACGCAAAGCCTCAACCACTCGCCTAAGCTTAACGGGCGAGAAGGCGCGGTTGAATGCACAAAATAGCCGGAGTAGACACCCCGGCTCTATTATTCCGTACCCTATAAAAAACAGTAGCAGCACCCAGGCGGTGCAGAAAACAAGTAGCTGGCAATCGAATGAGATAAACGGTTAGTTAACCGCTTATTTTAAACGCCCGGTTTGTGTTTTTATTTTCTGTGATGAAAAAAACAGGAATTTTGCAGGATGATATTGATTGATACCCATTGCCATCTTTACGGGGAAGAGTTTAAAGATGATATAGGCGCAGTGATAGAAAGGGCGCAGCAGCAGGGCGTAACCCGCTTCTACCTGCCAGCCATAGATAGTGAAGCCATTCCCGGCATGCTGGAACTGGAGATTGAATACCCGGGTATTTGTATACCTATGATGGGACTGCATCCCTGTTATGTAAAAGAAAATTACCGGCAGGAACTGGCTATTGCAGAAGAATGGCTGGCCAAACGATCATTTGTTGCCATTGGTGAGATAGGGCTTGATTTTTACTGGGATAAGACCTTTGTTAAAGAGCAATACGAAGCCTTTACCATCCAGATGCAATGGGCGCTGGATAAGCAATTGCCTATTGTAATACACACGCGCAATGCGATGGAAGAAACCATTGAAGCTGTAAAACCCTTTGCAGATAAGGGTTTGAGCGGCATTTTTCATTGCTTTAGCGGCGATGCGGATGCGGCAAAAAGGGTAACGGATATGGGCTTTTACCTTGGTATTGGCGGTGTGGTAACCTATAAAAATTCCGGCCTGGCAGAAGCTTTAGACAAAATAGGCCCTGAATACCTTGTGTTGGAAACAGATGCGCCTTATTTAACCCCTGTACCTTTTAGGGGAAAAAGGAATGAAAGCAGTTATTTAACCTACATAATAGAGAAACTGGCCGCCATTAAAAACCTGCCTGTACAGGAGCTGGCAGCCATAACCACGGCTAATGCCCAAAAAATATTCGGTGGCTAACGCCGAAAAGCTATTTTTGCAGTCCTTTAAAACAAAAAGAGGTGCCGATGGTGATTGTGAGGACACAATCACTGCTGCCGGCAGTAGAATACATAAAATAGAGAGGTGTCCGAGTGGTTGAAGGAGCACGCCTGGAAAGTGTGTATACGGCAACGTATCGAGGGTTCGAATCCCTTCCTCTCTGCCAGAATCAATTAAGTAATATATACTAAAAGCTGAAAAGCCTGCAAAATCAAGTGTTTGCGGGCTTTTTGCTTTTTAGCCTTACCCGTATTTACCCCACTTTATGGCTATAGTTCAGTGAGTAATTCGTGGAGTAGTCTCTATTTTACAAAGACTCACTGGAATTTACACAAGTCTTTCTTTATTAACACTTTATAAGAACTGAACTATTTAGTTCACTACGCGCTGAGCGTAATTTTATAACCTTACAAAGTGAGTGACAAAGATGGTCTTGTACACACCCTACAATTAGCATTTGCTCCTTAAGCACCCGTACTTTTACCGATAGAAATCAGTAATAGTGGGCAATTTTATCAGTAAATAATAAAATTTAATTAATTGATAATCAATTAATTGTATAATAATAGCATAATATTATAATTTTAATAAAGCATAATAACCTAATTTTAATAAAACATAATAATATAATTTTAGTATAACTTAATAATCTAATTCTATAAAATTACATGGCCACTCCAGCAAATAAACTCGCAGAAGCCCTGGAAGCACTCCACACGCTTCAGGAAAAGGGAGTCGTTGCGATTAAGAGCGGTTCGCTTACCAGAGTCATGCGCGAAAGGCTTCTCACCAATGGATTTATAAAAGAAGTCTATAAGGGCGTGTACATGATCAAGCCGCCAGATGAACAGCCTGGCGATAGTACCTCATGGTATCATTCCTTCTGGAAATTTGCAAGTCAGATAGTAGAAGAAAAGTATCCAAACAATTGGTATATATCACCAGAGCAATCCCTTTTAATTCATTCTGGCAACTGGACAGTTCCGACTCAACTAGTGATAAAGTCTCTAAAAGCAACTAATTTTTCAACAGAGCTTCCTTATAATACCTCATTGTTTCATATGGCCTCACCCTTACCTGTGAAAAATGAAATAATTGAAGTGGATGGTGTCAGGTTGCTCTCGCTTCCTGCATCACTGATCTATTCTTCACCTACTATTTTTATATCGAATCCAACCGATGTAAGAACTGCCTTATCCATGATAAAAGATTCTTCGGAAGTACTGGGATTGTTATTGGATGGCGAACACACGGTTATCGCTGGCCGACTGGCTGGTGCATTCCGAAATATCGGCCAGGAAAAAATTGCTGATGATATTCTAAAATCGATGCAAAAGGCATCATTTAATTCACAAGAAGTGGATCCATTCCAAGGGCCAACACCCATTGCCTTAGCGCGTAAAGTTGGCTCCCCCTATAGCAATCGCATCATGTTGATGTGGCAGCAGATGCGTGAGGCTGTAATCGCCCATTTTCCGGAAGATCCAGGTCAACCTGTAGATATAGAAGCGTATATGCAAAAGGTTGAAGGGATCTATGTTACAGACGCCTATCACTCTCTTTCTATCGAACGCTACCGCGTTACACCGGATCTAATTGAAAGAGTTCGCAACGGTAATTGGAATGCAGAAGCTAACGAAGCAGACCGTAAGCAACGGGATGCAATGGCAGCAAAAGGGTATTGGGAAACTTTTAAAATGGTTGAACAAAGCATACGCAAAGTATTTTCCGGAGCCAATGCCGGAGAAGTCGCAGGTAATGAACATGGTGATTGGTACAGGGAATTATTTGGACCAAGTGTAGCAGCAGGTATATTAAAAGCATCTGACCTAGCTGGATACAGGAATGATCAGGTATATATAAGTCAATCCAAACACATACCTCTGCCGAAAGAAGCAGTTCGCGATGTCATGCCAACTTTATTCCAGCTTTTGGCAGAAGAAAAGGTGGCGTCCGTAAGAGCTGTTTTAGGCCATTTCATATTTGTTTATATCCATCCATACATGGATGGCAATGGCCGCATGGCTCGCTTTCTCATGAACCTGATGCTAGCTTCGGGTGGATTTCCCTGGACAGTTATACCTGTTCAGGAGAGAGATGCTTATATGAATGCACTGGAAATGGCAAGTGCCAATCAGGATATTGCTCCCTTTGCTGCATTTATAGGACACCTGGTATCTGAAGGGGTGAAAGGAAGGCCGGTGGCAAAACTCTGATTGAAAATCTGTCCTGACTAGCGATCGAATCAAATACAATAGTTGCCGAAACTGGCCGAATTTAGGGGAAGCTTACAATAGAACGAAACCGTACCAACGCCACAGCATAGTTTATACCTGTCTCTTCCCTCTGTGCAACCCCCACCTCTTGTGTGCTGTGCTGCAAACCCTACCCCCCAATCAACTTTGCAATCGCAAAAGCACAACCTGCCGCAATAGCACCAATAACTGCAACTTTTATGGCGCCTTTTACAGGATTGGTTCCGGTAAGTTTACTTTTAAAATAGCCAAACACAAACAGGCATAACAGGGTTACAACTGCAGAGATCTTGAGACCCATAATGCCATCCTCTACAAAAAAATAAGGGCTCAATGGTATTAACCCGCCAACTATATAAGACACACCAATATTAAAAGCGCTTTTCTGCGCTCTTTTTGGGTCTGGTTTCTCCAATCCGAGTTCATGCTTCATCATAAAATCGGCCCAGCGGTCTTTGTCTTTGATCAGTTCCGCTACTGCCTGATCCTGTACCGAAGTGCTTAATCCTAATCCCTCAAAAAATACCCTTACTTCTTCTTTCTCAACCTCGGGCAGGCGTTCTATTTCATCATATTCTCTTCTTAACTCGCTGGCATAATGGTCCTGCTCTGTTTTTCCGGCCAGGTATCCACCAAGTCCCATAGCAATAGACCCGGCGGCTATTTCAGCAATGCCTGCAATCACGATCAGATGTACATCTTTAACGGCCCCGCTCAATCCCGCTGCAAGGGCAAAAGGAACGGTTAACCCGTCGGACATGCCAATAACAATATCCGTCAGGATCTCCGAGCCGGTCAGGTGTTCTTCTATATGATCATGGTGATGATCGTGCGGGTGGTCGTGGTGAAGATGGGTATCCATAAGCTTAGGTTGAAGTTATCAGTGGCTGAAATTAAGTCTTTTTAAAAAATGTAATATAATAAGATGTGATAAACAGGTTGTTTCTGGCTAACTGGTTTGTTAACGTGCAGGTAACACTGGGTTAACAATTTGGTAACATAGCGGAATCACCTTTGCATCGTCAAACAAAAATGAAATCTATGTTAAAGAAGATGCTTGCAGTAGGAATATTTCTGACCGGTTTATTGGTCACTGCAACAACATTTGCCCAGGAAACAACCTCAACATTAGGTGGCCAGATCACCGATGCAAAAGGCGTGTTTGTGAGTGGCGTTATTGTTACCGTAAAGTATGAACCTACCAACTTTACAACCAGTACCCAAACAAACAGCAAGGGTATTTTTTATATTACGAACCTGAAACCCGGTGGACCTTATACCATCAAATTTTCGTTTGTTGGGTTTAAAGACCAGATTTTTAACGATGTAAATCTTGGCCTGGGAAGTAATCCTGATGTAAAAGTTGTTTTGCAGGAGTCTTCTAACCAGCTTACTGAGGTAACCGTTACTTCTGCCGGACGTAAAGCTATTGCCGGCGCTACAACTATCGGCGGCAGACAATTATCAACCCTGCCAACACTTGGCAGAAGCCTGTCAGACTTTACCCGTCTTACTCCTCAATCAAATAACAACTCTTTTGCCGGAAGTAATTTCCGTTATAATAATTTAACCATTGATGGTGCCATCAATAACGATGCATTTGGTTTTAGTAACTCTGCCGGTGGTGTAAGTGGTGGCGGACAGTCTGGTGCAGCCGGTGCAGGTACACGTACCAATCCGTACAGCTTAGATGTGATCCAGGAAGTGCAGGTGCAGTTGTCTCCGTATGATGTTAAGATCGGAAACTTTACCGGTGGTAGCGTAAACGCTGTAACCAAAAGCGGTACCAACGCCTATCATGGTTCTATTTACTCTTACGGCCGTAACCAGTTGTTGGTTGGTAAAAGTGTTGACGGAACAAATTCAAAGATCGGCGCAGATTTTTACGATTACCAATATGGCGCTACCATTGGTGGCCCTATTGTAAAGAATAAGGCTTTCTTTATCCTGAACTATGAACATACCGACAGGCAGGAGCCAAGTACGTATAATATCGGCGATCCGGGTGCAGCGCTTACCTTGAGCGAAGCACAGCAGATCGTTAACCGTCTTCAAACCCAATATGGATACGATCCGGGAAGCTATCTTGGTGCATATAAAGTATTTACCAGGAGTGATAAATTATTCGGAAGATTAGATTTCAACCTCAATAAAAAGAATACATTAACTGTTCGTGGTATTTACACAAACGGTTCAGGTAATAACCTGGAAAGATCTTCTAATAATTTCCAGTTTGGTTCTACCGACTTTACGCAGTATACCAAAAACCTTAACCTTACAGCAGAACTGAAAACAAAGTTCAACAACAATGTAAGCAACCAGTTAAACGTAAGTTATATCAATGTACATGAGTACAGGGATTTTCCAAAACCATTGTCACCATATATTGATATCGACAACGGCCGTATCACATTAGGTACATGGAGAGAAGCGTCTATCTACAACCTGAAGCAACAAACATTTGAGATCAGCGATAATGTTACTGTAACAAGTGGTATTAATAAATTCACTTTTGGAACGCATAATGAGTTTTATAAACTCGCTTACGGATTCATCAATTCATTTAACGGAAGATGGGAATATGCCCGTGGATTAAACAGCTTCCTGAATGATAACCCAAGCCGTGTTCGTGGCGCATTTATTACCGATCCTAAAATATCAGGTACAAGGGATGATATTTATAATAATCCTCCTAATCCATTTACCGTTGGCCTTAGCAGTGTATATGCACAGGATGAGATCACTGTAACCAAGAAATTCAAATTGTCTCCGGGTATCAGATTCGATTATTCTTTTGTTGGAGCACAACCTTATCTTGATCCTGCATTGAATACAACCAATTCTGCAGGATATGTATCAGCTAATCCAACGTATACCAATACGCCGTTTAAAGACCTAACAGGTAAATTGCCTTCAAGGGTTACTGTATCACCCCGCTTAGGTTTTAACTTTGATGTAAAAGGTGACCAGTCTGTTGTGATACGTGGTGGTACAGGTATCTTCACCGGCCGTGTTCCTTTTGCATGGTATGGATATGCTTATACACTTAGTGGTGGCACTTATGGCAATATCGACTGGAATGGTATTTCATCCAGCACAACAGTTCCATTAGCTATTAACCCGCTGGGTTTGAAAGATACTGTTACCAAATATGGCGGCACAACAAGAAGCACTACAAGAGAGATCGATGTATTTGATAACAATTTTAAATTACCTACCGTTTGGCGCAGCAATATTGCTGTTGACTTCAAATTTGGGAAGGGATATAAGTTTACAGCCGATTTCCTGTATACCAAAACGATCTATGATGTTAAGTACTCACAGATCAATCTGAAAGATTCTGTTGCTTATTTCAGCACAGGTCCTGCCCAAACACCGGTGTATGTAGGTGGCAAGTATAATTCAGCTTATTCCAATGTGTATTATCTCACCAATACAAGTGAAGGATACCGTTATAACATTACAGGCCAATTGTCGAAAACTACCAATAACCTCTCTATCGGGAAACATCAGTTTAATATGAACTGGAGCCTTGCATATACTTATGGTATGAGTAAAGATATCACCAATGGTATCCGTAACTCATGGGAGAGTAGTTTTAACGTAAACCCGGCAATTACACCAAGTAATTCATCATTAGCCTATTCCAACTTCGATCTCCGTCACCGTATCGTGGCAACATGGGGCGGTAATATTATCTGGAACCAGGCAAATTCTACCTCAGTATCGTTCTTCTATTCAGGTGTATCCGGAAGTCCGTATAGTGTGATCTATCAATCAGCACCGTTTGGTTCAGGTTCAAATGCACCACTGCCTTATATTCCATTGAACCAGGCAGATGCTAACCTGAAAGATAACGGCGCTTATACAGCGGCACAACAATGGTCAGATCTGGATGCTTTTATCAGCAGCGATAAATACCTGAATTCACGCCGCGGTAAATATGCAGAACGTAACGGTTTACGCACGCCATGGAATCATGAACTGGATCTGAAGATCATGCATGAGTTTAAATTAAGCAAAACAAACAGTAAGCAAACTTTACAGGTAAGCCTTGATATCTTCAATGTGCTGAACCTGATCAACAACACACTTGGTCACGTTACTTTCGTAACCAACCTGAATAACTATACCGTTAACTTCTTAAAGTTTGTGGATGATGTAAATGGTAAAAAAGTAGGTGCGCCAGCAACGGGCTATACACCAACTTTCAATTTTGTAAAACCAACAGGCTTGGATAATCATTACTACACAGTAGATCCGATCAACTCACGTTGGCAGGGACAGTTAGGAGTGAAGTTTAATTTCTAATCAGCGGCAATCAATTCAATACAAAAAGAAAGGTTCGCATCATTGCGAACCTTTTCTTTTTGTGGGTTATTTTAGATCATTATCTGCGAGGTATGAAGCATTATAGCTCCTTGCCATTCACTGCTCCCGGTCTTTGGTCTTTGGTCTTTAGTCTTTGGTCTTTAGTCTTTAGTCTTTAGTCTTTGGTCTTTGGCGCATTGGCTTTTGGCGCATTAGCGCATTGGGGGGCATTGACCACTCACCACTCACGGTCTTTGGTCTTTGGGTATGCGGTCGTCTCTGCGAGGCACGACCGCGTGTCGCTT
>DAIOVU010000066.1:0-19639 GCA_036758845.1 Sediminibacterium sp. | reverse complement strand
CCAATTTCCCAATTTCCCAATTTCCCAATTTCCCAATTTCCCAATTTCCCAATTTTTTAGTTTCTGGCACAGTATTTTCTTCTACTGCCTGTAAAAGGTACCATGAAAATAATTGTGCTGCTCATGCTTGCGGTGTTAATGGTTTTAACATCCTGCAATAAAAAACTGCATACGGCCAGCACCAAATTCAACTCCGGCAAGGCGGTTAGTTCTGATCCTGTTCATAATAAAGTAAATTCCGGCTATCCGGTTGCTATTCCCCCAGTCACTTCTGCCCCACCTGTTATAGTTGCTTTTGCAAGCCCCATGATTATAATTGATGAGAAAGGCAACGTAATTACATCCAGGGATAAACTGCCGCCTGAGATAGCATCTAAAGTAGACTATCCAAAAATATCACGCGCTTATACACCCTCGCAGCGGCAAAATCTGATCTACCGGTTTAAAATAATCCCTCCACGTGTGATATTTGTACCTGCTCATCTTGTTTCAAAAACTGCGAGGGGCAGTTATTGTATTTACCGAAAGAAATTCTGGTATTGGAAAAAAGATGACGGCCTGTTTTATTTAGACGAAACCTATTACCAATAAAAAAGCCGGAACAGTATTCCGGCTTTAAAATATCATGTTAATCGTGAGTGGTGAATGGTGAATGGTGAGTAAGTTAGTTGGTTACCAGTATTACTCACTATTGACTACTCACCAATCAGCGGCAGGTTAAGGTTAAGCTTAACATAACACCAGTTACATTTGTTTTATTACCGCGCTCGAACAAGGAGCAAAGGCTTGTTGTCAATAGCCGGAGCCTTCAACTTATTCATTAATGCAATAGCATCTGTTTTAGTCCCCTCTAACTGGTAGCCCATCGCATCAATGCTTACCCCGATCACTTTTTTATTGGCATCCCTGTTAAATTTTGCTGTGCCCTGGTATTGAACAATTATGTAAAGGTCTTCTCCTTTCTTTTCCAATAAAGTGGTGCCGGCAGATGACGACATGGTTAAAGTAGTGTCTTCAATTGCTACGGTTACTTCTGCCACTACACTTCCATCGGGAAATACGTACTTGCCAACAAATTGTTTAAGGGTAGAGTCTTTAGGCGGCGTTTGCTGTGCCTGTGCAACAGAGATCAGACAAACAGATAAACAACAAAGCAGAAACCATTTTTTCATATGACAGATTTTTGTGTACACAAAATACTCTTTTTTGCAACATTTTCCGATTGGTGAACCTTAAAATATCCTTATGAATTTTGGTGCAGAGGATAGGTATTAGCACGAAAGGCATCGCCACAGATTCACAGATTTTCACAAAGAAGCCAAGAGCAATTTGTGAATCTGTGGCGATACAATAATGGCAGTCATACTAGCCGCTCACCTTGTTTTCTTTATAACCCTTCATAAATAACAGATGCGCCCTGTCCTACTCCCACACACATCGTAGCCAATCCGTATTTTATTTTTTCCCTGTTCATCTCATGCAATAAAGTAGTGGATATACGCACACCACTGCAGCCCAATGGGTGGCCGATGGCGATGGCACCTCCGTTAACATTCACTTTATTTATATCCAAAGCCAGCTCTTTTATACAAGCCAGGCTTTGAGAGGCAAACGCTTCATTCAATTCAATCAACCCCAGGTCTTTTACCTGCAAACCGGCTCTCTTCAATACTTTCTGCGATGCAGGTACCGGCCCCAAACCCATAATAGCAGGGTCTACACCGGCAATACCCATACTTACTATTCTTGCTATTGGTTGCAGGTTAAATTGTTTAACGGCTTCTTCACTCGCCAATAACATAGCTGCCGCACCATCATTAATGCCCGACGAATTACCGGCAGTTACTGTTCCGTCTTTTGCAAAAGCAGGTTTTAACGCTGCCAATTTTTCTATGGAAGTTTCACGGGGATGTTCATCGCGGTTAAACCAAGTGATCAACCGGTCGCTGATCATTTCAACAGCTATTATTTCATCATCCCATTTACCAGCTTCCAGTGCAGCAAAATATTTTTGTTGGGATGATAGCGAAAAAGCATCCTGCTCTTCGCGGCTGATATTCCATTCGCGTGCCACATTCTCTGCAGTTTCGCCCATCGTAAAAGGATGATACATGCCGGCCAGTTTTTTATTTACAAAACGCCAGCCCATTGTAGTATCATAGGTTTCTACTTTGCGGTTCCATGCGGCATCAGTTTTAGCAGTTACAAAGGGCGCCCTTGTCATGCTCTCTACACCGGATGCTATGTACAGCATCCCATCACCACACATAATGGCTCTTGCTGCGTCCATAATTGCCTGCAGGCCACTGGCACATAGGCGGTTTACGGTACTGCCGCCAACACTCAGCGGAAGCCCTGCAAGCAATGCAGCCATCCGTGCCACATTCCGGTTATCTTCTCCGGCCTGGTTGGCGGCACCGGCAATCACATCCTCAATAGTTGTTGGATCAATATCCGGGTTACGATGCAGTAAAGCACTGATGGCAGTAGCCAGCAGGTCATCGGGTCTGATAGAACTTAATTTACCACCATAACGGCCTATGGGTGTTCTGACTGAGTCTATTACATAACAGGTTTTCATTCGCTTTGTCGGCTTTCGTTATAAGATGCAGCGCAACCACCCCGTTTTTCACTTTGAAGAAGTTCTTCTCCTTTTCAAGGAGGAGACCGGTTTCACAATGCATAAGCTTTGTTAAACCAGAGGTGGTTATGATACTTACAAAGGAAAACAAAACCACACAATCGGTGAAATCCTTGTGATCAATGTTATCTTTGCAAAATGAGTGCTTCTTTACCCAACATACGTCATTTAAGTGCAGCAGAGCTGGAAACCTATTTTCAATCCATCGGTGATAAAAAGTTCCGTGCCAAACAGGTTCATGAATGGATCTGGCAAAAACATGCGCATAGTTTTGATGAGATGAGCAACCTGAGCAAGGACCTGCGTGCCAAATTAGCTACCGGTTTTTCTTTACCCGCTCTCAAAGTAGATGCCACCCAGCATAGCGATGATGGTACTATTAAAAGCCGTTTTAAAACATTTGACGGGCATTTGATAGAAGGTGTATTAATACCAACCGATGAACGCAAAACCGCCTGCGTTTCATCGCAGATAGGATGCAGTTTGAGTTGCAAGTTCTGTGCTACAGGTTACCTGGAAAGAAAAAGGAACCTGACCTATGATGAGATATACGACCAGGTAGTGTTGATCAACAAACAAAGCGAAGAGAGTTACGAAAAGAAACTGTCAAACATCGTATTCATGGGCATGGGCGAGCCTTTGATGAACTACAGTAATGTATTAAAAGCCATTGAAAGAATTACCGCAGAAGATGGGTTATTTATGAGTCCGAAGAGGATCACTGTATCAACAGCAGGTGTTGCCAAGCAGATCAGAATGCTGGGTGATGATAAAGTGCGTTTTAAACTGGCGCTTTCATTGCATGCGCCAAATGATGCCAAGCGTAATGAGATCATGCCAATTAATGAAACCAATAATATCAAAGTTTTGGTTGAGGCGTTGAATTATTTCTACAAACAAACAGGCAATGAAATAACGCTTGAATACATCCTGTTCAAAAACCTGAACGACTCTGATAAAGATGCAGAAGAGCTTACCAAATTATACCGCCAGATACCAGCCGATCTGATCAATATCATCGAATATAACCCCATTGATGCCTTCCGTTTTACCAAACCTGATGAAGAAGGGATCCGCAATTTTATGGGTATACTGGAACGCAACCGCGTAAACGCCAGGCTAAGACGCAGCAGGGGCAAGGACATTGATGCCGCCTGCGGACAATTGGCCAATAAAAACAGATAATACCTTTAAAATACCGAACACAGAATATTAAATGTTGAATGATGAAAGAAATTTACATCATTCAACATTTAATATTTCGTATTCAAGATTCGCCATTCCTACGAGGTTTATTTTTAATAAACTACCTTTGCAGCTCCTGTTGAAAAACAGCATTAAACAAATAGCATGAAAAAACGTACAGACAACTTTGACAAGTTTGCCAACCAGAAAAAAGGCAGCGCCGTAAAAGAAGCTTTCCGCCAGGAAAAGAAAAAGATCAAACTCGAAGCCCGCGCCGCAGGTGAAGAAATGCGGAGAAAGAAAATTGAAAAATTACGGGGTATCTCGGGTGAAGAGTCCAAGGAACAAGGGGCAAGAAACAAGGGGCAAGAAACAAGATTCAAGGATCAGGGTTCAAGAGTCAAGAATCAAGAGTCAGGAAACAAGAGTCAAGAATCAAGGATTAAGAAACAAGAGTCAGGAAACAGATCACAGGATAGAAGTGATGCAAGTCCTGAAATAGGTGGCAAGAAAAAGCGTTTTGATAAAAGAACGCTTACCCCACAGAAAAGCGAAAGAACTCCAGACTCCAGACTCCAAACTCCAAACTCCCAAAGCGAGCTCATGCCCCTCAACAAGTTCATCGCACACGCAGGTGTATGTGGCAGAAGAGAAGCTGCAGAACTGGTGAAAGAAGGAAAGGTTACCGTTAATGGCGATAAAATATTTGAACCGGGTTATAAAGTAACCGGCAGAGATAAAGTTATTGTAAAAGGGAAACAGGTTTTTTTGCAACACAATGCTGTTTATATTTTACTGAATAAGCCCAAAGATTTTATAACCACCTCAAACGATCCGCAGGGAAGAAAAACAGTATTGGATCTGGTAAAACAGGCAACCACTGAAAGAGTATACCCCGTTGGAAGATTAGACCGGAATACCACCGGCGTTTTATTATTGACCAATGATGGCGAGCTGGCACAGAAACTTACCCATCCATCGTTTGAAGTAAAAAAAATATACGAGGTAACTTTAGACAAACCGGTTACTAAAAAAGATATGGAATCAATACTGTCGGGCATTACACTGGAAGACGGATTGGTTGCCGCTGATGCAGTTGGATACACAGACCCTAAAGATAAAACTGTTGTTGGCGTTGAAATACATAGTGGCCGTAACCGTATTGTACGCCGCATCTTTGAACACCTTGGTTATGATGTAAAAGCGCTTGACAGGGTAATGTTTGCCAATCTTACCAAGAAAAATGTAGAAAGAGGCAAATGGCGTTTGCTGCAGGAGAAAGAAGTTCGCCTACTCAAATTCATGAACAAATCTTTTCTCAGAAAGAATAAGAATACAGATAATCAATAAAATCATTCTCATTTTTTTAGCCGTAGATTTTAAATGATTAATCTGCGAATCTGCGGCCAGAATACAGTCTTTCATCAGCGTATATGCATGTAGATATTATTTTAGAAAACGATCAATTCATCGCTGTTAACAAGCCTTCAGGATTACTGAGTATTCCCGACAGGTTAGGGCAGGAAATTTCCTTGAAGGATCTCCTGAAAGAAAAAAAAGGATCTATTTATACCGTACACCGTTTAGACCGCGATACCAGCGGTATTATTGTATTTGCAAAAACAGAAGAGGCTCACAAACAATTGTCGCAGTTATTTGAAGGAAGGGAAATGGAAAAATATTACCAGGGATTGGTGTATGGTCATATGATCAATCCATCCGGTAATGTAGATGCCCCTATTATGGAGCATCCCGGCAAAACTTCTAAGATGATGACACATGCAAAAGGCAAACCGTCCTCTACCGATTATACGGTGCTGGAATCGTTCCGCCTGTTTTCATGGGTAGAATTCAGGATTCATACGGGCCGCACACACCAGATCCGCGTGCACATGCAACATATTGGGCACTCTATTGTTTGCGATGAAATTTATGGTGACCCGAAGCCAATACTATTATCCAGCCTGAAGAAAAATTTCAAACTTGCTAAATCTGCTGAGGAAGAAAAACCAATTCTTTCAAGACTGGCGCTTCACTCCCACCGTCTGAAGTTTTCTTTAAATGGTGAAACATTTGAGCTGGAAGCGCCCATCCCAAAAGATCTGAGAGCGGTGTTGCAGCAATTAAGAAAATGGAAGAGTTAGGGAACAATGAGAGAGTGATAGAATGAGTGAATGATAGAATGTTTTGCTTACTCTATCATTCATTCATTCTTATACACCGTTCCGTTTTTCATCACAAACTTTACTTTTCCCATACTCTTTACATCCTTTGTGGGATCTCCTTCTACGGCGATGATATCGGCTAATTTATCTTTTTCAATGCTGCCCAGCCTGTCATCACCCAATAAATCAGAAGCGCTTAAAGTGGCAGAACGGATGGCTTCGAGGATGGGCATGCCGGCTTCGGTCATGTAAACAAATTCCATCCAGTTTTTTCCATGCGCGTATACACCGGCATCTGTACCAAAAGCAATTTTTACACCTGCTTTATATGCTTTGGCAAATGTGGCCTGGATATAATTGCCTACTACCAATGCTTTGGCCCTCACTATATCCGGATAGTAGCCGGGCTTTTTTGCAGAGTCTGCTGAAGACTTTCCGGCGATAATAGTGGGCACGAGATAGGTGCCTCTTTCCTTCATCAGTTGCATCACTTCATCACTCATATAAGTACCATGTTCGATAGAATTAACCCCTCCCAGCACAGCGCGCTTCATACCTTCTGCACCGTGCGCATGTGCGGCCACTTTAAAACCATAATCTTTGGCAGTAGCCACAATGGCCCTTATTTCTGCTTCGGTAAACTGTGCGCCACTTCCGTCTTTGGCCATACTTAATACACCACCTGTGGCTGTTATCTTAATCAGGTCTGATCCTTCCTTATAACGCTGGCGAACCGCTTTGGCACAATCATCCACCCCATTTACCACACCTTCTTTCGGACCGGGATCGCCCATCAGATCCCGGCGGTAATTATTGGTAGGGTCTGCATGGCCGCCCGTTGTGGCAATAGATTTTCCGGCAGTGTACACACGCGGGCCTTTCACCCATTCTTTATTGATGGCATTGCGCAGCGAGATATTGGCACCGGAGCCACCAAGATCACGCACAGCAGTAAAGCCGTTCATCAGCGTTCGCTCTGCAAATACAATTGATTGAAACGCATAATCAGCAGGATTCCAGGTAAAGCCATTCAGGTAATTATTAGGATTGGTTTCACTTTCAAGGTGTACATGCATATCGATCAATCCCGGCATAACTGTTTTGTTTTTCAGGTCGATCAGTTTATCACCGGTTACAGCAATTGCGTAGCCTTTCAGTACATCAGTTATTTTGTTTCCTTCAATGATCACAGACATGTCTTTCAACACCTGCAAATTTTTCACATCAATCAGTTGACCGCAATGGATGATGGTGCGTTGTGCAGCCAGCATATTCATCATACCAACAGCGATCAAAAACAGGAACAGCTTTCTCATAGCGTTTTATTTTACGGTAAGATAATGAGAACTTCCTAAAAAAACCAAAAGCCCCGATAGACATCGGGGCCGGAACAAGTACAAAAAAAATAAAACGATTGCTTATACTATTGATAGCTATTTGTTAGGCTGTGGCGTATAGCGCAGGTAAGGCTTCACCACTTTTACACCTTTAGGGAATTTTTTGATGGCATCATCAGTACTTACAGCCGGAACTACAATCACATCTTCACCCTCTTTCCAGTCGGCAGGAGTGGCTACACTGTAATTGGCGGTTAACTGTAATGAATCTATCACGCGCAACACCTCCACAAAGTTGCGGCCTGTAGAAGCGGGGTACGTGATAAATAATTTTACTTTTTTGTCAGGTCCGATAATGAACAAGGAACGAACAGTAAAAGTTTCTGATGCATTTGGATGGATCATGTCGTAAGCATTGGCAATGCTCTTGTCTTCATCTGCAATGATTGGGAAACCTACATGTACATGCTGCGTTTCATTGATATCACCAACCCAGCTATTGTGCTTTTCCAGGCTGTCTACACTAAGTGCCAGCACTTTTACATTTCTTTTAGTAAACTCTTCCTGCAGCGATGCGGTTCTACCTAATTCGGTAGTACAAACAGGTGTAAAATCTGCAGGGTGAGAGAACAATATACCCCAACCGGTTCCCAGATATTCATAAAAATCTATTTCACCGGCGGTGGTCTTTGCTTTAAAATTTGGGGCTATGTCCCCGAGACGTAAACTCATAATTTTTGGTTTTGAGGGTCAAAAATAAGTATTTCCTATTAAATTGGTGGACTATTTATTACGATTTATGGAATGTTTTTGGGGCGATTGAATAGCCTTAAATCACCCAAAACCGCCCTATTTATCCACTTATCGCAGTTTTACAGTTCTCGCTTTTGCCAGGGATGATTTCCCGAATTTATTCTTTACATCGTCAATGGCCTTATACAGGTTGTTCTTTTTGGCAGCATCATCAAACAGGCTTGCCTGAACGGCGTGGTTGGTTAGCTCGCTTAACCTTACCCCCAGTAAACGTACGGGTTGACCCTTTCTGTACAATTTATGAAACAGATCGATGGCCTGTGGAATAAGCTCATCATCCCGCAGGGTATAATCAATAGTGGTTTGCCTTGAGGTGGTTTCGAAATTAGGGTAGCGGATCTTTACTGCAATACAACCGGTCAGCTTTCCATCCTGCCTCAATTCGTACGCCACTTTTTCTGTCATGCGAACCAACTCACTTAACAGGAATGCGGTATCCGCCGTATTTTCTTCAAATGTATTCTCACTCGAAATAGACTTGGCCTCGTGATAAGCATGCACTTCGCCATGATGTATGCCCTGCGATTTTTGCCAGAGATCGGCACCGTATTTTCCCAGTCTTTTCTCCAGTGCAGCAATGGGTGTTTCGCTCAGGTCTTTGATGGTATGGATACCCATTTCTTTAAGCACCTGGAAAGTATGTTCTCCCACACCCGAAAATTTATTTACCGGTAATGGCGCCAGAAATGCTTTCTCCATACCGGGTTGCACAAAAAGATAACCATTGGGTTTGGCTTCATCCGTTGCAATTTTGGCTACCATTTTATTAGTGGCCAGTCCGAATGAAATAGGCAATTGTGTTTTATCAATGATCTCTGCACGCAGGTTGATGGTCCATTGGTAAGGATCAAAGAATTTATCCATCCCGGTAAGGTCAATAAAAAATTCATCAATAGATGCTTTTTCAAACAGGGGTGCTTTGGCAGCAATGATATCTGTAACCCAGCGCGAATAACGGCTATATTCACTGCGTGTGCCCCGAACTAAAATGGCATGCGGACATAATTTTATCGCAGTCTTCATGGGCATAGCGCTGTGTACACCAAATTTGCGGGCCTCATAACTACAGGTGGTAACAACGCCTCTGTCTCTTGATCCGCCAACAATCACCGCTTTCCCTTTTAGCGATGGATCGTGCAGCATCTCTACACTCACAAAAAATGAGTCAAGATCAAGATGGGCAATATAACGTTGCGGGCCTTTCATGAATGACGAAATTACGGATTAGCCGGTTGTAAAGAGAGTGGCTGTTTTTATATTCAGCCATACTGAAAACAATTCATTCATAACCAATCGCTCACGCTAAATTATTTCCATGGGCAGGGAATTGGATGACTGGTTCTTTGAGGAGAACGGAAGATCAGTGAAAATTCATACGTTTTTAAGGTGCCAAGCGCATTGTTGGATGTGGAGGTAGGAATATCATACGTCATGCCTGCCTGCAAATTACGGTACACCATACCAAGGTAAGGGATCACTGCTTCGTTGCCCCTGTACCACAAACCTGCATTTAAAATGGTAGGCGTTTCATCCGGTTCACCAAAAATGCGTCCAAAATTAACGCCTACTGTGTACGAATGAAGGTTGCTTTCCAACACATAAATTGCATTGGTATTAAATACCACTTTATCGCTGAGAAATGCCTGGAAATCGGCATGAAAATTATATCGTGGCGGATCCAGTTGCGTAGGGTCGTTCAGTGCAGATCGGTTTGTTTTTAAAAAACGATAACCGGCCACACCTATATCAAAACTTGCATTATCGCCTATGTACGAATAGTTAACGCCAGCAAACATGGAAAAATACGGTTTCACATTTGAGAGGTATGGCTCATTGGTTGGCAAAGCCCTGTTAAAACCGGATGAGTTTAATTGCTGAGCAAAGCTTAACTGCGAAAAATCGATCAGGGTATTGGAATAAGAACCACCAAGTCCCACAGACAATCCCTGACTATCATCTTCATCAAGGCTCACATGCGAGCTGGCAATAAAATGAAAAGAATTGCTTTTATAGGCGCCTGATAAACCTTTGTCCTGCAGAAATAAAAATCCGCCACCAATATAATTGGTTTCCTTGCCCGGTTGTTTAAATAGTTTCCCGTCAAACGATATGGAAGTAGTGGTTAATGGCTCTAATCCTTCACCAATCCACTGGCTCCTTCGGTTGCCCACTATGCGCCAGGTAGCATCGCCATTGCCTGCAAGTGCGGGGTTCACGCTCATAGGTGATGAATAAAACTGCGAGAACACAGGGTCCTGTGCAATCACTGCTGAATGGCAGCAGCAAATTGTTATCGCAGTTACAAAAAAGTTTTTCACATATCTATTCATAAATAATAAATCAGCGTAATAAAAGTGTTTCCCCTGTTTTTTGAACCAAACTGCCATCCGCGGCTATACCTGTTGATACCCAGATATAAATTGCCATTGGCTGTGGTGTGCCGTTTAAGTTTCCGTTCCAGCCAACATCAGGATTATTGGTTTCGAACAATAATTTTCCAAAACGGTTATACACCTTAAAGTACTGAAAGGTTTTTATGCCTGCCAGGTAAGGATATAAAATATCGTTTATACCATCTCCATTAGGCGTAAAGGATTTTGGTACAAGTATATCAACCATCTTATCATCAAACACCCTTACCAAAACAGAATCCTGAGTAACACATCCTGCAGGTGAAATAAGATTCACATAATAATCCTGCGTTACCTGGTAATTAAAATTAACTGAGGCACTATCCGGAAAATCTATTCCTCTTGTTGGTGTCCACAGGTAACGATATCCCGGAATACTTCTGACAGCGATAGGCTTAGACACTCCTTTGTATGCACTAACAGAAGGCATACGCACAGCCGCAATTGGGAACTGCACATTAATAGTTGTATCTATTGATGTAGCATACGCCTGGCAATAAAGTTGCGTAGCCGTTAATTTGATATGCCTGCTTCCGGCTTTTGGATAAATGTCGGTTGTATGGAATGTTGAACTGGTAGTACTATCGCCCAGATCCCATAACCATTGTGTGGCACCGATATATGTTGTGTCGGTTAAGTTAGTAAAATGAATAGGGATATTGATACAATAAGAATCAAAACTGAAGTTCAGCTTTGGCTTGGCAATAACTATTAATGTAGCAGGTGGAGAAGCTGTGTCTACACAGCCATATTGATTGGTTAATACAGCATTATAATTTCCTCCCAACAGCGTTGAAATAGAATCTGTTGTTGCGCCTGGTATCGGAACCCTGTTCCGTGTCCATTGGTAAAGCAAGGTATCCGTTGGCGGATAGATTACCCATAATGTATCCGGAATATTGTTACAGATATAAGTGCCATGCAATGACTTGATCTGCCCGATAGGTAATGGATTCACTTTTTGCACAAACACTGCTGTATCGGTACTGTCAACACAGGCAAGATCATTCACATACGTGATCTCAAGTTTACGCGTTGGCACAACAGGTAAAGAAGGAAGTATCCAGGTATATGGTGAAGTAGTAATGCCGGTTTGTGTATGTGGCACATTATTATCCAAATAACTAAAACTCCATGGTGCTGTTCCAACAAAGCTCACAGATAATGTATCAAACGGATCGCGGCAAACAACCGGTTTACCGGTGATGGTTGCTTTGGGTACAGGTGATACGTTCACCGTTGCAGTAAACGGACTACCACTGCAACCTGTATTAAACGGAACCACTCTATATACAATGGTAGCAGTTGCCGAAGTTGTATTGGCCAGGGTTTGGCCAACAATTGTTTGACGGCTGCTTTTTGCACTGCCACCTGTTACAGAACCGGGTATGGTAGCAACAGGCGTAATCCATGTATAAGTGGTGTTTGGAGGAACAGTAGTTGGTGTAAGATTAAAGGCTGTTCCACTACAAATTACTGCTGAACTGTTGGCAACAGGAGCCAAAGGAACACCTACTGTTTCTACTAATGTAAAGTCCGGACCAATGCAACCTGCTGCACTTGGTGTAATAGTATATACCACCTGAGCAATAGCAGTACCCGTTACAAATAAAGATTGAGAAATGGTTGAACCGGGTATCGATTGTGCCTGTCGGCCGATAGTCGTTCCAAATGGCACACTCACCGGTGTTGGCCAGGTATAGGTTGTATTAGCGGGCACCGGACCGGGTACAATGGTGAATGCAGATCCTGTACAGATGGTATCTGTCATATTATTAATAAAGGGCACCGGCTTCACAGGCACTGCCAGTGTAAAAATATTGCCCGCACATCCTGCTGTTGATGGAACAACAGTATAGGTTGCAGTATCAGTAAGATTATTGGTACTGTTTAAAGTCTGGCTGATGATTGGTTGACTGATCGGTTGTCCGCTGCCACCACTTAAACTATTAACAGGGCCCGATAGAGGATTACTCCATGTATACGTAGTAACGGTTGGTACAGAAGCAGAAGAATAACTAAATGCTGTTCCGCTGCAAACAGGCGTTAATAACTGGTTAGGTATTACCGGGGTTGGCTTTACAGTTACAGCTACTGTAAAAGATGCACCGGTACAACCATTGGCAACCGGTGTTACGGTATAAGTAGCTACACCGGAATTGAGGGTTTGATTGCTCACTAACTGACTGACGCTGTTTTGAGGCACACTCTCCGGCGCTACACCATTAATAGATCCGGAAGGATTAACACCTGGCAGGCTCCATGTATATTGCGTGCCTGCAGGCATATTAACAGGACTCACATTAAAAATGGTGTTGCCGCAAATAGTTGTTGTTTGATTAACTGTATTAGGTGTAGGATTCACCGTTACACTAACAATTTGTGTATTGGTACAACCATTGGCTGTTATGGTATAATTGTAAGGAACACTAACCGGATTAATGGTTGTATTCACCAACACTTCAGATGGGTTGATCAAACCTGATCCCGCTCCGGGACCGTTACTGATAGAAGGTAATACACTTCTGTTCCAACTGAAAGCGGCGCCCGCAGAAGCGGAAGCCGGCGTATAATTAAAAGTTGATCCGCTGCAAATAGCAGCAGGTGTAAGCGTGCTGCTTAACACAGGTGCCGGACTAACAGATACAGTAACCGTTTGAATATTTACACAGCCATTAGGTGTATTGAGTGCATAGGTATATGATACAGATACAGCCTGAGAGGTAATATTGATCAGTGTTTCATTAGGGTTGTTGATACCACTGGCCGCAGGGTTACTGATGCCTGTTGTGGCAGATCTTGTCCAACTGAAAGAGGTACCAGGTGTATTACTGGCCGGGGTATAACTAAAAACTGTATTGCTGCAAACAGCAGGCGCTACCAGGCTGCTGCTTAAAACAGTAGTGGTATTTACAGTTACTAATAAGGTGAAGGAGGTACCCGTACAGCCATTGGCAGCAGGCGTAACAGTATACGTTGCCTGCGCAGGGCTGTTTGTAGAATTATTTAATGTTTGCGTAATATTATTTTGCGGAATAGCCTGCGCCGAACCACCGGTAACAGAAAATACAGGGTTATAGGTTGGCAAACCCCATGTATAGGTTGTATTGGCGGGAACATTGGTTGGGCTAACTGTGAATGCAGCACTGTTACACGCACTGGCTACCTGGCTGCCAACACTTGGTGTAGGATTTACTGATACATTAACGGTTTGTGTATTGGTACAACCATTGGCTGTAATGGAATACACATATGGAACAATTATTGTGTTGATACCTGTGTTTACCAATACCTCTGCAGGGTTACCGGTACCTGAACCGGCACCATTACTGATAAAAGGTGTTACCGCTCTGCTCCAGGTAAAAACAGAACCGGCAACAGCCGATGTAGGAACATAATTAAATGTTGCACCACTGCATATAGCACCGGGCGATGCACTGCTAAGCACCGGTAATGGATAAACTGATACAATAACTGATTGTGTATTTACACAACCATTGGGTGTATTGAGTGCATAACTATACGTTACAGAAACAGCAGTGCTTAAAGTATTGATCAGTGTTTCATTGGGGTTGTTGGTACCGCTGGCTACCGGGTTACTGATCCCGTTTACAACCGCTCTGGACCAACTGAAGGTGGTACCTACCGTAGTACTGGTGGGTGTGTAATTAAACGCTGTATTACTGCAAATTGCAGCAGGGTTAACACTACTGCTTAAAGTGGTGATGCTATTCACAGTTACTGCTAAAGTAAACGTAGCCCCAACACAACCATTGGCAGCAGGTGTTACCGTATACGTAGCTGTTCCCAGGCTGGTTGTTGAATTGTTCAGAAATTGGCTGATACTGCTTTGCAGAACCGGCTGTGCAGAACCACCGCCTACAGAACCGGCAGGACTAATAGCGGGGTTACTCCATGTATATTGTGTACCTGCAGGTACATTGGCCGGGGTTACCGTAAAGGAACTGTTGCTACAGCTCACCGCAGTCTGGTTGGCAATATTGGGTGCCGGGTTAACCACTACATTCACTGTTTGATTATTGGTACAACCATTGGCCGTAAGCGTATACACATAAGGAACGGTAACGGCACTGTTACTTGTGTTTACAAGAATTTCTGCCGGATTGCCTACACCCGATCCTGCACCATTGGAAATAGAAGCAACAACTGCCCTGCTCCAGTTAAATGTAATACTGCTGGTATTAGATGTGGGAGCATAGGTAAATATTGCACCGCTGCAAATTGCAGCAGGTGTTAATGAACTACTCAATACCGGCGACGGACTTACAGACACATTAACCGTTTGCGTATTTACACAACCACTGGGAGGTGTGAGTGTATAAATATAACTTACAGTAACGGCACTCGTTGTGGTATTGATCAGTGTTTCATTTGGATTATTGGTGCCGCTGGCAGATGCATTAGATATCCCCGCAACTGCAGCCCTTTGCCAGCTAAACAATGTACCTGCTGTATTGCTTAATGGTGTGTAACTGAAAACAGCATTGCTGCAAACAGGCAATGGAGATAAGGTGCTGCTTAAAGAGGTAACAGGGTTTACAGTTACTGTAACCTGCTGTGTATTGGTACAACCATCAGGAGTGGTTAATGTATATCCATAATGAGCAACAAGCGGAACACTGGAACTATTGGTTAATGCTTCCTGTGGATTGCCTGAACCTGTACCTGTTGCAAGCGTGATGCCGTTGGTAAAATATCTTGTCCAAGCATAAGTAACGCCTGCCGAAGAACTGGCAGGGGTATAATTAAAAGTAGCGCCGCTGCATATAGCCGGCGGCGTTAAATTGTTTAATACCGCAGTAGTTCCTGCACCGGTAACCGTAACCACAACATGAAAGTTAGTACCAATACAACCGTTGGTACTTGGTGTAACCGTATAATCAACCACCCCTTGTGTGCCATTATTGGTTAATGCCTGGCCAACATAAAACTGGCCAACAGTAACAGCGCTGCCACCTGTTACTACACCGCCAGAAACAAAAATTGGCGTTGCCCATGTATATAAAGTTCCGGTTGGCGCATTATTAGGCGCAGCAATAAATGTATTTCCACTGCATGAACTAACCGGAAGGTCGGCAATATTTGGAGTAGGATTTACAACTACGTTTACAAGTTGAGATGCACTAACACAGGAAGTTAGTCCGTCAGTAACCGTATATACATAAGTAACTGTTTTAGCCTGGTTAGTTGTATTAACCAGTATTTCCGAAAGATTATTACCCGAACCACTTCCTGCAGTAGCGCTGATTCCTGTAACAGCAGCCCTTGACCATGTATAGGTTGGACTTGACGTGGTAGAAGCCGCAGGTGTATAATTAAACGGATTACCGCTGCAAATAGAAGGCGGGTTAAAAGAACTGGTTAAGGTTGGTTTGGGATTTACAGCAACTGTAATAGTTTGGTTATTGCTACAACTATTGGCGCTTAGTGTAAATACATAATTTACATTAATGGCACTGGTGGTTGTATTGATCAATACCTCGTTAGGATTATTCGCCCCCTGGTTAGCCGTATTACTGATACCCGTAAAAGCAGTTCTGCTCCAGTTAATACTGGTTCCGGATGTTGAACTGGTAGGCCCGTAGCTAAATGCAGTACCACTACACATCGCAGCCTGAGCAACATTACTATTGTTTAAAACCGGCAATGGATTTACCGGCACCGTAACTAAAAAAGAGTTGCCGGTACAGCTACCGGCGGCAGGTGTAACCGTATAAGTAACTGTTGCCTGGCTGGTAGTTGGGTTAGTTAAGGTTTGCCCGATAAAAATTTGTGGAGTAGCCTGTGCACTGGCTATTACAGCACCAACCGGACTAACCGCGGGCGCAGTCCAGGTATATTTTGTATTTGAGGGAACATTTGATGGAATGATATTAAAAGCAGACCCACTGCAAATAGTTGATGAGAGATTGGCTACCGAAGGAACAGGGTTAACCGTGATCACCAGTTGAAAACTGGTTGACACCGATGTAGTTACCGTATAGGTAGCAGTAGCCGGTGAAGTGGTATTATTGGTGAGCGTTTGTGCTACACTGGATTGGCCCGATAAAGCGGTACCATTTGGTATAGCCCCTGCAGGAGAAATAATGGGAGCAGACCATGTATAGGTTTCTCCCACAACAGCACCCGGCTCATTA
This sequence comes from Sediminibacterium sp., assembly GCA_036758845.1. GTDB lineage: Bacteria > Bacteroidota > Bacteroidia > Chitinophagales > Chitinophagaceae > Sediminibacterium. Next base: position 2,929 of record DAIOVU010000066.1, on the reverse strand, counting down.
AAATTTACCGCAGTTCCGCTACAGGTTGTAGCAGTATATGATTGTGCAAAAGAGGTATTAAACGAAACAATCAGAATAACAGCAATACTGATTTTCTTTAGCTGGAAATACTTTCGAAAACTGCAAAGCCTGGCTTTCCGGATGATACTGATCATAGGATTTTAATAAAAGGATATGGATAAATTTAGTTAAAAAGGGTTCCCCACCAAATTTTTTCACTTCCACAATAGCATAACTATCCCTGTGGGACCGCTTCTTACTAAGTAGATAACGTTACACGCAGATTTGTTGCCCGAAACCTCTTTAATATTTTTCCTATTTATATCTAAAAAATATAGATACGAAAATAAAATATAAAATTCGGCACTAATCTACATCATACCAAACCGCTAATAAAGATTACTCTAACACCTGTTAGTAAAATCAATTATCTGTTCTTGTTTTATCCGGCATCATCTCTAAAAATCAGAACATTCAAAAAGACAAGGTTCTGAAATCTGCTGTAAATTGGTTGTGTCAATAAATAACAAACAGTGGCCCATACAGAACAGGCAGTATATCAATTGCAAAAATTCATAACAGCTATTCATCCGTTAAACAAGGAAGAATGGAATGATTTTGCTTCCATCTGGCAACCTTTTACTGCTCAGCGAAAAACAATACTTACTGCCGCAGGTGATACGGAGAAGCATCTCTACTTTGTTACCGAAGGCATACAACGTGCGTTTTACCTTGGCGATGACGGGAAAGAAGCCACCATCGTATTCACTTACCCTTATTCATTTTCCGGTGTAGCCGATTCCTTTTTATTACAACAACCATCAAAATATTTTCTTGAAACCTTAACCAAAAGCGAGTTCATACGCACTACCTATTACCAGGTGCAGGAGCTGATGGACCGTTATCATAATTTTGAAAAACTGATCCGCAAAGCCACCAGCTACTCTTTAGCTGGTGTACTGGAAAGACAAATCGAATTACAATGTTTTTCGGCAGAACAGAAATTTAAAACACTACTCAAAAGAAGTCCGCATGTATTAACCATGATCCCACATAAATACCTGGCCTCTTACCTGGGTATAGATGCAACAACTTTTAGTAAGTTGTTGGGAACTGTGAGAGTGTGAGGGGGGAGTTTGGAGTTTGGAGTTTGGAGTAAAAAAACCCAGACTCCAGACTGAATAAAATCTTCGCCTGCACCAAGATTTATCTACTCATTACTTCCCAGCTTTGTGCCAACAAAACAAAATAACTATGCCGGTTTATTTATCACACGCACTAATAGACTCTTTAATCGTACAAACAGAACCTTTTCTCAACAAAGCTGTTAGCGAATGGCAAATGCTGCCGCAGCAACAGTTTGGGCATAAGCCCTCACCCGAAAAATGGAGCGCCAACCAGTGCCTGATGCACCTGAATAGTTATGGGCGTTACTATTTACCCATCATCGAAAAGGGGATTGATGATGCTGTAAAAAAAAGTCAGCAAGCTTCCACACATTTTAAAGCCGGGTGGCTGGGCAATTATTTTACTGCAATGATGTTACCAAAAACAGATGGCATTCCTGCCAAAAAAATGTCCTCTCCTAAAGACCATGCGCCGCAAACCAATAACAACAGTGATGCAGCGATCGCCGAATATATTGAGCAGCAGGAAAAACTGTTACAATTATTGCACAAAGCAAAACAAATAGACCTGAACAAAGTACGAATTCCCATCTCCATCTCTAAACTCATTAAACTGAAACTCGGAGACACTTTCCTGTTCCTCATTGCCCACAACTACCGCCATGTATTACAGGCTGAGCGTGCATTACAGCATACAGGTGTTCATCTGAAAGAAGCAGGGGCGTTTGCAGTGAGTGGATAAAATAATTAACGGATTAGCGGATTGGCGGATTAACGTCTCTGCGAGGAACGAAGCAGCCTGTGTTTCCATAATCGCAAGTCGGCTATATTACACACCATCTTGCTTCAATCCGCTAATCCGCTAATCCGCCAATAAATCTATTTATTTAATCCCTGTCTTATCTATAAATATCCAGCAACCCATCGGGTAAGGTTACGTACACTTCTTTCTTTTTATGATCAATGCCGTCAAGGGTTTCTGCGTGTAAAGGGATCAGGGCTTCTTTACCCTCCAGGCTGATGCGCAATAACACCTGGTGTGGCTGTTCAATCACTTCTTCAATGGGCCCCAGCTTCCCTTCTTCATCACTGATCAATTGATAGCCTAATAAAGAAATAGGAGAAGTTTTATCAGCCAGCTTGCGAAAATCATCATGCAGCAGCCAGGCATTTTTGGTAGCAAGCCTGTTGGCCGATTCGCGTGTATCAATGCCTTCCAGTTTTACATAGGTCTCTTCATGGTCTTTGGCCTTGGAACTTTCTACAAAATAAGGCAGGTAAGAGCCTTTGTTCATTTCAATAAAAATGGCTTCTATTCCTTTCAGCATGGTTTTCTTACCCAATGCATGTTTGAGTATGACCTCGCCTTTCAATCCAAAACTGGCAACTATTTTTCCTATGTTGATGTATTCATTCATTGAGTGCAAATTACAATTAGTGTGTTGTAAAAAATCATAAACAACATCGGGTCATTGCGAGGAACGAAGCAACCTGTGCTACAAAATTCAGTCAGCCTGCTATTTGTGACTCAGATTGCTTCGTCGTTCCTCCTCGCAATGACGGACAAAAAAATCCCGAAACTTTCATTTCGGGATTTGTAATCAGAATATTGTCAGCCGTTCTATTAAGCTTCAGCAGCACCTTCAGATGCAGCTTCTTCCTGCTTTGGTTCCACTTTTTTAACAACGGGAACATAAGCTTTCTTAGCTCTCTGCGTGTTTCTGTGCTCACTTGAACGACGGGTAATGTTAGCTTCGTGCTCTTCATGCCATGCCTGAAATTTGGTCATAGCTGCGGCCTGG
>DAIOVU010000065.1:0-20181 GCA_036758845.1 Sediminibacterium sp. | reverse complement strand
TATATCTCTGCTTCTATCTTCATGCAGTTAATGACCATCCTGGTTCCTCAATTGCAGAAAGTACAGAAAGAAGGAGACAGCGGCCGTAAGAAGATCAATCAGTGGACACGTTACCTCACCGTAATTGTTACCTTATTTCAGGCCGGCGCGTATGTAGCTTACCTAAACAGTCCGGGTTATGCAGAAGCCATTTTGCCTGCCTATAAAGCATTCTTTGGTTTCTCTACCATCATCACTTTAACAGCAGGTACCCTGTTTGTTATGTGGCTGGGTGAGAAAATACAGGATAAAGGATTGGGTAACGGTACGTCTATCATTATCATGATCGGTATCCTTTCAAGATTGCCTATTTCAATCATACAGGAATTTACTGCCAAAGGACAAAAAGGCGGCGGTGGTTTATTGATCTTCCTGATCGAGATGGCTATTTTAGTAGCTGTTATCATGGGATTGATCATTCTGGTACAGGGCGTAAGAAAGATCCCGGTTAACTATGCCAAGCAGATCATCGGTAACCGCCAGTTTGGTGGTGCACGACAGTTTCTGCCGGTAAAAGTGAACAGTGCCGGTGTAATGCCGATCATCTTTGCCCAGGCTATCATGTTCCTGCCTACACTGGTTTCTTTTACCAATATCGACTCTGCACAGGGTATTGTTAAGATATTCAACGATCACAGTAATGTGTGGTACATGGTTATCTACTCGGTAATGGTAATCGGGTTTACCTTCCTGTATACCGCATTGATCTTTAACCCTAAGCAGATATCCGAAGACCTGAAACGGAACAATGGATTTATTCCGGGTGTAAAACCGGGACAACCCACTGCAGATTATATCGGTTCTATCATGGATAAGATCACATTACCAGGCGCTATTTTCCTGGCACTGGTAGGTATTATGCCGGGATTTGCTCAAAGATTGGGTGTAACACAAGGCTTCAGCACTTTCTTTGGAGGTACCTCACTGCTGATCATGGTAGGTGTTGTACTTGATACACTTCAGCAGATAGAAACCTACCTGTTGATGCGCCAATATGATGGATTAATGAAGAGTGGTCGTGTACAGGGCAGACAAACTGTATCTACTTCAACTATTTAACAGAAATAATAACGAACTTTGCAAACCTGTCGTCACGGCTTAGCCGGTACGACAGGTTTATTTTTTATAATGACTCGACGAAATAATATGATGATCCATAAAACAGAAGCGGAAATCGCTTTGATGAAAGAAGCAGCAACGCTGGTTAGTAAAACACTGACTGAAGTTGCAAAGGTTTTAAAGCCGGGTATGACCACTATGCAGATAGATGCCATATGTGCTGAATTTGTAAAAGATCATAAGGCCATTCCTTCGTTTTATAATTACCGCGGTTACCCATACAATGTTTGCGCTTCTGTGAACGATGTGGTGGTGCATGGTTTCCCCAATAATGTGCCTTTGAAAGAAGGAGATATTGTTTCGGTTGATATGGGCGTAATATTAAATGGCTGGCATGGCGACCACGCGTATACATTTATCCTTGGTGAGGTGGCACCGGAAGTGTTGCAATTGGTGCGTGTAACCAAAGAGTCATTATACAAAGGCATAGAAAAAGCCATTATCAATAACAGGGTAGGAGATATTTCTTACGCCATACAGGAGCATACTGAAAGAAAATACGGGTATGGTGTGGTAAGAGAATTGGTAGGACATGGTTTGGGAAGAAGCCTGCACGAAGATCCGCAGGTGCCTAATTACGGCAAACGCGGAACCGGCCCTAAATTAAAAGAGAACCTGGTACTGGCTATAGAACCCATGATCAATCTTGGAACAAGAGAAGTATATACCGAAGATGATGGCTGGACCGTACGCACCCGCGATGGTAAACAATCTGTACATTTTGAACACGATGTTTGCGTAAAACGCAACCAGGCATTGATACTTTCAGACTACAGTATTATTGAAGCCGCAGAAAAAGCAAATGCCAACTTGAATAGTTCTTATTATTAGGATTCCGGGTTCATTAAATTATTCCTGTTTTAACCGTGCCTTAGGCCTTGGTGTGCAAATCAATTTCTCACACAAAGGCACTAAGGCACGGTTTGATTTTTAGTATCTTACAGGAGTAAATTCTGTTTGATGAAGAAAAGCATACTTGTCGTACTGTTTGTTTCACTCTTACATTCTGTAATAGCACAATCAATAGAGGTGTTGAAGATACGTGCATACAGAGAACAGTATGAGTATAGCTGGTTAAATCAATATCTCTCTTTTCTTTCTATTCCCAATATTGCATCGGTGCCTGCTGATATGCAGTTGAATGCAGCAAGAATTATGGAGCTGATGAAAGAACGTGCGGTGCAGAATATCCAGCTACTTTATCCTGTTACTAAAAATGCACCGCCTGCTGTATACGGTGAGGTAATGGTGCCTGGTGCGAAGCAGACAATCATCTTCTATGCCCATTATGACGGGCAGCCGGTAGACAGTACTAAATGGGCAAAAGGTACCCACCCTTTTAAACCGGCACTGATTAATGGCCCATTGAAAGAACAGAATGAATTTATTGATATTGCAAGGAAAGATTGGGGCAGTATCAATCCAGAATGGAGAATTGTTGGAAGAGGTTCTTCCGACGATAAGGCAGGTGTAATGGCTATTCTTCTGGCATATGAATCAATCAAAGCAAATGGCCTAACTCCTGCATTCAATATTAAATTCTTTTTTGAAGGAGAGGAAGAAGCCGGCTCTCCTCACTTGAATGAAATACTGGAAAAATATAAATCACAGCTTCAGTCAGATCTCTGGGTTATCTGCGATGGTCCTGTACATCAATCGGGTAAGAAAACAGTGATCTTTGGCGCACGTGGTGATGCAGGCATGGAGGTAACAGTTTATGGAAGTAAACGGCCCTTGCATAGCGGCCATTATGGAAACTGGGCACCTAACCCTGCATTGTGGCTAAGCAAATTGCTGGCATCAATGAAAGGAGATGATGGCAGGGTATTGGTAAAAGGTTTTTACGATAAAGCAAAACCCTTAACAGGTGCCGAGAAAAAAGCGATCGCTGCTGTACCACCACCCGATGCGCAGATGAAAGAAGAACTGGGTTTTATGGAAGAGGAAATAAAAGGTAAATCTTTGCTTGAATCGATCATGCTTCCATCGCTTAATATTAATGGGATGCAAAGTGCGGGCACGGGTAAGATGGCAAGTAATATTATTCCAGCGATTGCAGTAGCTACTCTTGACCTGAGAATGGTGCCCGGTACAGATTATGCAGAACAGCAACAATTGGTAGAAGCGCATATCCGCAAGCAGGGTTTTTATATAACACATGATGAACCTACTGATGCAGAGAGAAAGCTATATCCCAAAATTGCCAAAGTGATTTCAAAGAAAGGGTATAATGCCCAACGAACACCGCTTGATCTGCCGGTTGCACAACAGGTAATTAAGGCGGTTCAATCTACTACCCGTGAACAGGTAGTATTGATGCCAACAATGGGCGGAAGTCTTCCACTGTTCCTTTTTGAACAGATCCTTTCAGCAAAAACCGTAACAGTACCTATTGCCAACCACGATAATAACCAGCATGCAGAAAATGAAAATCTCCGTATACAGAATTTTCGGGATGGGATAGAAACCATGGCTGCCTTGATGTTGATGAAATAAAATCTATGGAGAAAAAATTAGTAGTGATAGGAGGTGGTGCCGCCGGATTCTTCTGTGCAGTTAATGCTGCGCGCATGAACCCTCATCTGAAAGTAACCATTATCGAAAAATCGAATAAACTTTTATCAAAAGTGAAAGTGAGTGGTGGCGGGAGGTGCAATGCCACGCATGCCTGCTACGAAATTCCTGAACTGGTAAAACGTTATCCGCGCGGACAAAATTTTGTGAAGAAAACATTTCACTGGTTCAATACAAAAGATACCATTGCATGGTTTGCAGAAAGAGGGGTAGAATTAAAAACAGAAGCTGATGGCCGAATGTTTCCTGTTACCAACGATTCGCAAACGATCATTAATTGTTTATTAAAAGAAGCGGATAAGTATAAGGTTGAGATCATAATGCAGTCGGAAGTCAGAAGTGTAGAGATAGGAGTAAACGGAAAATTTATTATAACAACTCCAAACTCCAAACTCCAAACTCCAGACTATATTTGCATCGCCTCTGGCGGCTATCCCAAATCATCTATGTTTGATTGGTTAAGAAAACTGGGACATACCATTGAAGAACCGGTACCATCCTTATTCACTTTTAATATGCCCGGTAATGCAGTTACTGAATTGATGGGGGTAAGTGTTGAAAAGGCTGGCGTAAAAATAATGGGAACAAAACTGGCAGAAGAAGGCCCGCTGCTGATTACACACTGGGGTATGAGTGGTCCGGCAATTCTGCGACTATCGGCATGGGGGGCAAGACAATTGGCTGATTGTAAGTATCATTTCACTTTATTGATAAACTGGTTGCCCGATTATAATGAACAGCATTTGCGGGCCGATTGGAGTTCGTTCCGTGATGCGCATGCGGGACAAAAAATGAATAACAAAAATCCCTTTGGATTGCCCGGTCGTTTATGGTTGTACCTGCTTACCTGCAGCGGAATCCAGCCGGATATTCGTTGGTCAGATCTGCCATCGAGGGAACAGAATAAGCTGATCAAAAATCTTACCGCACAGGAATTTTCTGTAAAAGGAAAAACAACGTTTAAAGAAGAGTTTGTAACCTGTGGTGGTGTTAAACTCAACGGGATCGATCCCAATACCATGCAGAGTAAAATACAACCGGGCGTTTTCTTTGCCGGCGAAGTGATAGATGTTGATGGTATTACCGGCGGGTTTAATTTCCAGAATGCCTGGACAACGGGATGGATTGCAGCCAAAGCAATTGCCGGAGATACAGGGAGTTAACACGTATTGTTTGCCTTTTATATGATAATAGCCACACTTCATATAAAAAAAATACCTAAAGCGCTGTTTTGAGTGAAATAATCTTTATTTTAAATAACTCAAAACACTACTATGAAAAAAATCCTGTTTGCCATAACGGCATTTAATTTGCTATTGGTGATGGCGCATGCCCAGGCAGTGGTAACTGCTCCGCCAGTTAAATCAAACGGCGACACATCAAAACCCGCTGCTCCCAAAAAACAAACCTTAGCTGAAAAAACAAAAGGGCAGAAAAAGAACGAAGGCCTTTTCACTCTTTTTCAGGATACTGCTACGGGAAGTCTGCAGATCTATGTTCGAAAAGACCAGTTAGAGAAAGAATTTATTTACCAGAGTTTCTCTATCAGCGGCCCTACCAGTTTGTTCCTGAATCAAAGTATGCACAGGGCCACTGCCGTATTTAAAATCAAAAAAGCATTTGATAAACTGGAGTTTTCACTGGTTAATACCAACCAGTACTACGATAAGAATAATGCAGTAAGCAAGACTGCTGCTGTTGATAAACCGGAAGCAATATTTTTTTCCGATAAAGTTGCACTGGAAGACTCCCTCGGCTATTTAATAAGTGGCGATGCTTTGTTCCTGAGTGAGAAACTGGATCCTGTTAAACCAAACTTCCTGCCCAGTCCTTTTACTGCGATGATGTTTAACCTTGGTATGTTAAATACCTCCAAATCAAAATATGCCCAGTTACGTTCCTTCCCCGATAATACAGATGTAGTAGTGGACCTGTCTTATGATAATCCGCAAACCCTTGCTGATGGCGGGCCCGATGTGGCAGATCCGCGATACGTAAGAGTTCGGATGCAGCATAGTTTTATCGCTATGCCAAAGAACGATTTTGCACCAAGAAGAGATGATCCAAGAGTAGGCTATTTTACAGAAGAAAGAAACGATCAGACCAGTATCAGTCCCGTTCCGTATAAAGACATGATTCACCGCTGGGATCTTAAAAAGAAAAACCCGGATGCTGCTTTGAGTGAGCCGGTAGAATCCCTGGTTTATTGGATCGAGAACACAACACCGGAAGAATATCGCCAAACAATTTTTGATGCCGGTATGAAATGGAACGAAGCTTTTGAAAAAGCAGGGTTTAAAAATGCCCTGCAAATGAAGATCATGCCTGATGATGCCAAATGGGATCCGGCAGATATCCATTATAATGTGATTCGCTGGGTATCTTCCGCCAGGCCATCGTATGGAGCCATCGGACCAAGTTTTGTTAACCCAAGAACCGGTCAGATACTTGGCGCAGATATTACAGTAGAATGGTTTTCCGGTAGCGCCCAACCCATATTTGAAGAGTTATACAACGGCGCTAATCCCCAACAACCTTCTTTGCAGTTCCCGGGGCTTACCATGAATCAGTATGATAACTGCCAGATTGCATCAGAACTGAAAGCGCAATATACTGCCGGTTTAACCACATTGGAATTAACAGGTGCGGCAGCAAGTGAGATTAAGGAAATGCATAAGCAGTTCCTGACTTACCTGATCATGCATGAAATGGGACATACCCTGGGACTGAACCATAATATGAAGGCCAGCCAGATGTTATCACCTGCAGAGGTTAATAATACCAGCATTACACATAGTATTGGATTGATCGGTTCTGTAATGGATTATCCTGCTATCAATGTTTCATTAGACAGGAGTAAGCAGGGTGATTATTATACAACCAAAGCAGGTCCGTACGATTTGTGGGCAATCGAATATGGTTATCGACAGTTTAGTCCGGCAAATGAAGAAGCAGGTATTACGAAGATCCTTTCAAGAAGCGGGGAACCTCAACTGGCATTTGGTAACGATGCGGATGATATGCGTGCTCCCGGTAAAGGAATGGATCCAAAAGTGAATGTGAATGATCTTACCAATGATCAGATCGCCTATGCGGTAGACCGCTTTAAGCTGGTAAATAACCTGATGGGTAAATTAGTTCAGAAGTACACCAAAACAGGCCAGTCGTACGCCGAACTCCGCAGCAGGTACGGTATCTTAAATGGACAGCGTTTAAGTATGATCAATGCTGTGAGTCGTTTTATTGGCGGGGTTTATGTAGACAGAACCTTCCCTGAACAACATTCCGGTAATAAGCCATACACACCTGTGCCATTGGCCGTACAGAAAAAAGCGATGGATGTGTTATCCAAATATGTATTTGCCCCCGATGTTTTTGATGCAGATGCCCAGGTATTCCCTTATCTCCAGCTTCAGCGCCGAGGATTTAACCAGCCCGGTAATGGTGAAGATTATAAAGTAACCAATTCACTGAACGGAATACAGGTATATGGTACATTAGCGCATATCCTTAGCCCTGCTACACTTCAACGGATTACCAATACAAGATTATATGGCAACCAATACAGTGTGGCCGATGTAATGAATGATCTTGTAAAAGGCATTTTTGATGCAGATATTAACGGTAATGTAAATGTGTACAGGCAATACCTGCAAACTTCTTTTGTAAGAGGTACGGCACAATTGACGGGTGATAATTCACCGCTTGATAATGTGTCTAAAGCAGCAACATTCTACGCGTTAAAGAAATTAAGAACAAAATTATCAGCCGCAGTATCCGGCAATGAGGAAACAAAGGCACACAGGGCCAATATGATTTTCTTAATAGATAAAGCCCTGAAAACAAGTTAAGAGGAGTAATATACAGTTACTTTAAAAAAGGGTGCCCGGTTATTCGGGCACCCTTCTTCTTTTCTGAGAGAAATTTTATCCTTTACCCTTGGCCGCATCCTTATTAGCCTTGTACCGCATATCCGGCGTACCATCTTTCTTTAATGGTCCTGCGGGCTTTGCAGCTTCCTTATTGGCTTTATAGCGCATATCAGGTGTGCCGTCGGCTTTTGTTTTAACAGCCGTAGCCGCGGCTGGTTTTGCAGCAGGTGCTGTTTTTACGGCTGGTGTTGCATCCTTTGCTTTGGCTTTTTTACCCTGCGAAAAGGATACAGATGCCATGCACACTACGGCAGCAAGGGCTAAGAGAATTTTTTTCATACGGTGTATTTTTGTTTAAAGATGAAAAGTTAAGTTAGTAAACCATCCGCAGATGTCAAATGCCTGCCCTATTAAATTTTCGATAAAAGAACATCCTACCCCTGCCGGTATACCAGAACTAAACTGCGCCTTTGCACCTTAGCGTGCATTTTTTCCCGCCAAGGCGCAAAGACGCAGCTTTTGGGGGAGGGGGTTGATTAAATTTTTAAAAAATGCCCGGATTCTGACCGCAGGATTATTGTAAGTGACGGGAAATATATTTAACTTAAGGGTTAAATATTGCCATATGAGAAAAGTAAGCGATGTTCTTAGACGCAAAGGAAACTGGGTTACTACGGTTACCCCAGAAACTACCGTTATGGAAGCACTCCAAATTATGTCCACACATAACATTGGTTCGGTAGTTGTTGAGGAGAATGAAATCTTTCTCGGCATTATGACCGAACGCGACTATTCGCGAAAGGTTATTTTAAAAGGAAGACATTCAAGTGAGACTCCTGTAGGAGAAATTATGACCAAGGATTTTCCCAATGTACAACTAACTGATTCCATTGATTCGTGCATGCAGTTAATGTCTGATCATCATATCCGCTATTTACCTGTAATTGAAAATGGCAAACTTGAGGGGATCATTTCTATTAATGACCTGGTTACAGAAACAATCAGAACGCAACAGGAAACTATTTCGCATTTGCAGAATTATATCCAGTCATAATTTTTCTCCTATTCTCTGCGATTGTGATTTTTTCATCGCAGAGAACAGGAGAAGCAGAGGGTTAGTGCAGGTCTCTTGTTACAACAGCACCGGAGCCTCCGCGTAAAATATCGAGGTCGGTGCCAAGGTGCGCCTGTTGCACATGATCAATATAAAATTTTACATAGCCTCTGGTAGCCATTGGCTCGGGTGCTACCCACGCAGCTTTTCTTTTTTTCATTTCTTCATCACTGATATCAAGATGTAATCTCCGGTTCTCTACATCCAGTTCAATTATATCTCCATCCTGTACAATGGCTAATGTACCGCCAATAGATGATTCGGGTGATACATGCAAAATCACCGTTCCATAAGCAGTACCGCTCATTCTTCCGTCAGAAATACGGATAATATCTTTCACACCTTTCCTGATTAGTTTTTCCGGCAGGTCAACATTACCCACTTCCGGCATGCCGGGGTAACCAACAGGGCCCACGCCTTTTAATACCAGCACCGTGTTTTCATCAAACGGCAGGTTAGGATCATCAATTCTTGCGTGGTAATCTTCCATCGTTTCAAACACAATGGCCGGGCCGCGGTGCTTCATCAGCGCTTTTGTTGCTGCAGAAGGTTTGATGATGGCGCCATCTTCGCATAGGTTTCCTTTCAATACTGCAATGCCTGCGTTATGCTGAAGCGGATTGTCTATGGTGGCAATTACCTCGGTATTATAACAGATTGGGTTGGCATTGTTTTCGCCAATCGGTTTCCCGTTTACAGTAATGGCTTCGTTGTGTAAATATTTTTTCAGTTCTTTTATTACAACGGGTAAGCCACCGGCATAATAAAAATCTTCCATCAGGTAATTGCCGGCAGGTTTCAGATTGGCCAGCAATGGAATTTTACTGCCAATGGTATCAAAATCTTCCAGGTTCAATTCAACACCTATTCTTCCGGCAATGGCCAGCAAATGCAATATCAGGTTGGTAGAGCCGCCAACGCCTGCATTTACAATAATAGAGTTTTCAAAAGCCTGCCTTGTTAAAATTTTAGAAAGCTTCAGATCTTCTTTTACCATCTCTACAATTCTTCTGCCCGACATCTGCGCCATTACTTTTTTTCTGGCATCAACAGCAGGTATGGCTGCGGCACCGGGTAAAGTCAAACCCAATGCTTCTACCATACAAGCCATGGTGGATGCAGTGCCCATGCTCATGCAATGCCCCTGGCTGCGTGCAGCGCCTACTTCTGCTTCGTGTATGTCTTCTGCTGTATAATTTTCTACCAATTGTTTTTCTTTCACCATCCAGTTGAATGAGCCTGAACCGATGCACTGCCCTTTAAAACGTCCGTTCAGCATGGGCCCGCCAGGCACCACTATGGTAGGAAGATCCACACTGCAGGCACCCATCAGTGTGCTTGGTGTTGTTTTATCACAACCGGTTAAAAGTACCACGCCATCAATCGGGTTGGCACGGATACTTTCTTCCGTATCCATACTTGCCAGGTTCCGGAACAGCATGGTAGTTGGGCGCATAATCGTTTCGCCGAGTGATGTAACCGGAAATTCAAGTGGAAAACCACCTGCTTCAATTACGCCCCGTTTCACGATCTCTGCAAAATCGCGCAGGTGCCCGTTGCAGGGGGTAAGCTCACTCCAGGTGTTGCAGATGCCGATCACTGGTCTGCCCGTAAAATAATCATCCGGGTACCCCTGGTTACGAAGCCAGGACCTGTGCACAAACCCCATTTTATCTGATTTGCCAAACCAATCGTGGCTTCGTAATTTCTGACTCATATCATATTATTTAGGTAAGTCTGTTTATGTAGTTCAAAGCCTGAAGTTATTATTTCAATTCCAATATCCTTCCGGTTATATACAGCTATTTATCACTCCCCGGTTTTACTTCATCAAAAATATTGCAATCGGTTGCATTTCGGGTTTTTCTTCCGACATTAGTTAGCTGTTTCAGGAGCCGGATGGCTTTGCGAATTTGAACGATTGCCGAAGGTCTGCAGACGAATACATTATTTGTGCTTTTGAATAACGGATTAATGAAAACCATGTCATAAAAAAAGTACATGTTATTATTAGGAATAGATTTAGGCACTTCGTCCATTAAAGTTTCGGTTGTTGATGCTGATACACAACAAGCTGTGTCTTCGGCTCAATATCCTGAAACGGAATCGGGCATTACTGCCTTGCAACCCGGTTGGGCAGAACAATCGCCGGAGATGTGGTGGCAACATGTGCAACAAGCCATTCTGAAAGTACATGCATCAGGAAAATATCATCCTGCAGATATTGGCGCCATTGGCATCGCTTACCAGATGCACGGGCTGGTATTGGTAGATAAAGAACAAAAAGTGTTACGCGATAGTATTATCTGGTGCGATAGCCGTGCAGTGAATATTGGTAGCGATGCTTTTGAAAAGATAGGGGTGGAGAAATGTTTATCCCATCTCTTAAACTCCCCCGGAAATTTTACCGCTTCAAAACTGGCCTGGGTAAAAGCGAATGAACCAGCGGTCTATAAAAAAATTGATCAGGTTTTATTGCCCGGCGATTTTATCGCCATGAAATTTACAGGTTCAACTACCACTACCATCGCCGCATTGTCTGAAGGCATTTTCTGGGATTTTGCAAAGCACGAATTATCAAAAGATGTTTTTTCTTATTTCGGTTTTGATGAATCTATCATTCCGCCTGTAAAAAATGTTTTTGAAACGCATGGATTATTGAAGGATGAAGTTGCCGATGTTTTATTACTAAAACGAAATATCCCTGTTGCTTACAAAGCAGGCGACCAGCAGAACAATGCTTTATCATTAAATGTTCTTGAACCGGGTGAGATAGCTGCAACTGCCGGTACTTCAGGAGTAATTTATAGTGTGAGTGATAGGCTGGCCTTTGATAAATATTCCCGCGTAAACACATTTGCGCATGTGAACCATACTATTTCTCAAAAGCGATTGGGTATTCTTTTGTGTATTAATGGAACGGGTATAATGAATAGCTGGATCAGAAAAATAACGGGCACATCACTCAGTTACAGTGAAATGAATGATGCAGCTCAACAAATAAATGCGGGAAGTGACGGACTATGCATTCTCCCGTTTGGAAACGGAGCCGAGAGAATGTTGAATAATGCAACGGTTAATGCACATATCAGCAACATCGATCTTAATAAACATAGTCCTGCCCATCTTTTCCGCGCCACCCAGGAAGGTATTGCTTTTGCATTCAGGTATGGATTGGATATTATGAAAGAAAACGGCTTACAGCCAACAGTAATCCGGGCGGGTAAGGCGAATCTTTTTTTAAGCGATGTATTTGTCGGATCGTTTGTAAATGCAACAGGTGTTCCTGTTGAGTTGTATGATGTTGATGGGAGCGCAGGCGCCGCCATTGGTGCGGGATTAGGAGCAGGTATCTTCTCTGATACAAAAGCGGCTTTTGTAAAAAGTAAACGTCTGCAATACATCGAACCGTCTGAGACGGATGCATACAACAGTTTTTATTATAACTGGAAAAAACGATTACTTGAAAAGACCAGTAAATGATATTTATCAAAAATAAAAAAGCATACCATGAAAATAATAACGGGCGATAATCCCTTCTTTAAAGAAATAGGCCAGGTAAAATTTGAAGGAGTGGGCAGCGATAATCCATTCGCATTTCGCTGGTATGATGAATCCAGAATAGTAGCGGGTAAGCCAATGAAAGACTGGCTCCGGTTTGCATGTGCCTACTGGCATTCTTTTGTTGGTAATGGAGGTGATCCGTTTGGAGAGCCAACACATCTTTATCCATGGAATGAAAAAACAGATGCAGTAGAAAGGGCAAAAGATAAAATGGACGCTGCATTTGAATTCATTACCAAAATGAACATCCCTTATTATTGTTTTCATGATGTGGATGTGGTAGATTATACTAATGATGTGCGGGAAAATGACCGCAGGCTGCAGGCATTGGTAGCTTACGCAAAACAAAAACAGGCTGATAGTGGTGTAAAACTTTTATGGGGTACGGCCAATCTTTTCAGCAACAGGCGTTATATGAATGGCGCTGCTACCAATCCCGATTTTCATGTGCTGGCACATGCAGGTGCACAGGTAAAAGCAGCGCTGGATGCCACCATTGAACTGGGTGGTGAGAACTATGTATTCTGGGGCGGGCGTGAAGGATATATGAGTTTGCTGAACACCAACATGAAAAGAGAGAAAGAACATCTGGCAAAATTTCTGCACACAGCAAAAGACTATGCAAGAAAAAATGGATTTAAAGGAACTTTTTTTATCGAACCCAAACCCTGTGAGCCAACCAAGCACCAATACGATTACGATAGTGAAACAGTAATTGGGTTTCTGCGGCAATATGATTTGCTGAATGATTTCAAACTGAATATTGAAGTCAACCACGCAACACTTGCCGGTCATACTTTTCAGCATGAGTTACAAGTTGCCGCCGATGCGGGTTTATTGGGAAGCATGGACGCCAACCGGGGCGATTATCAGAATGGCTGGGACACAGACCAGTTCCCCAACAACATTAATGAATTGGCAGAAACCATGCTGGTAATACTGGAATCTGGCGGCTTTGCCGGAGGCGGCATCAACTTTGATGCTAAACGGAGAAGAAACTCCACCGATCATGCTGATTTGTTTTATGCGCATATTGGGGGTATGGATGTTTTTGCAAGGGCGCTTATTATTGCAGATGCTGTGGTGCAAAATTCTGAGTATAAAAAAATAAGAACGGGTCGTTACGCATCCTACGATAGTGGCAAAGGAAAAGCTTTTGAAGAAGGGAAACTTTCTCTGGATGACCTCCGCGATTATGCCATCACCCATGGAGAACCCGCAGTAATCAGTGGTAAACAGGAATACCTTGAGAATCTGATCAATCGGTATATTTGAGAGATGTCAGTTGCGAGATGTCAGAAATCGGTCAACTGTCATCTATCATCTGCTAATATCCAATTAAAAATTATGATGCATACGAGCGCATTTTTATTCGACCTCAACGGGACGATGATCAATGATATGGATTTTCATATCAGGGCATGGCACAGGATCCTGAACAATCTTGGCGCCAACATTGGTATGGAAGAAGTGAAAAGCGAATGCTACGGAAAGAATGGTGAATTATTAGAACGTATATTTCCCGGAAGATTTTCTGAAGAAGAAAAAGATACAATGAGCTATGCCAAAGAAGCCGCCTACCAGCAGGAATTTAAACCTATGTTGAAACTGATTGATGGGCTGGATAGTTTTCTGGAACAGGCAAGGCGGCATAAAATACAGATGGCCATTGGCTCGGCGGCCATCATGTATAATATAGATTTTGTGTTGGACGGACTCAATATCAGGCGCTATTTTCCAACAATTGTAAGCGCAGAGAGTGTGAAAGAAAGCAAGCCCCATCCCGAAACTTATTTGTTGTGCGCCGAGCAATTAGGCGTAACCCCGCACAACTGTATTGTTTTTGAAGATGCCCCAAAAGGAGTGGAGGCAGCCTTTAACGCCGGTATGCGTTGCGTAGTGATCAACACCATGCACACAGAAGATGAGTTTGCCTCCTGCCAGAACATTGAATGTTTTATCGATGATTACCATGATAAGCAGTTATTAAAACTGTTTGAAAAACCGTAAGACAATAAAATATGTGATGGATCTGGTTGTATTATTATTCCTGCTGAAAAAATAAGTTATATTGCTTTCTGTCATCAAAAAAACGAATTGCTGAATCGAGAGTCGTGAATCGTGAGAAAATCATCTCACGATTCACGACTCTCGATTCACGACAAACACTTACCATCATGAAATCATTGCAAACCGCAGATTACATTGTATTCCTTTTCTACTTTATCATTGTTGCTTCTTATGGCTACTGGGTATACCACAAAAAGAAAAAGGCAAGTATTTCTGCTTCGCATGATTATTTCCTGGCAGAAGGCTCGCTAACCTGGTGGGCCATTGGTGCTTCACTCATTGCATCTAATATCTCTGCCGAGCAGATGATCGGCATGAGTGGGAATGGTTTTAAAATGGGTCTCGCTATTTCTACTTACGAATGGATGGCTGCGGCTACGCTGTTGATCGTGGCAATATTTTTCATCCCCGTTTATCTCAAAAACAAAATCTATACCATGCCGCAGTTTCTTAACCAGCGGTATAACAGCACGGTGGCTATGATCATGGCCGTGTTTTGGTTGTTATTATACGTGGTGGTTAATCTCACTTCTATCTTATACCTCGGCGCACTGGCTATTCATGCTATTTCAGGGTTACCCCTGTATTTGTGTATGATTTTTCTCGCAATATTCGCAGTTATCATCACCCTCGGCGGTATGAAAGTGATTGGCTATACCGATGTAATACAGGTATTCTTTCTAATTGTTGGTGGGTTAGCCACTACCTACCTCGCATTAACACTGGTGTCTGAAAAATTTGGTACAACCGGCGTATTTAACGGACTAAAATTACTAACCGATAAGGCCAATGACCAT
The DNA here is from genome assembly GCA_036758845.1 of Sediminibacterium sp. Classification (GTDB taxonomy): domain Bacteria; phylum Bacteroidota; class Bacteroidia; order Chitinophagales; family Chitinophagaceae; genus Sediminibacterium. The sequence goes on along the minus strand of DAIOVU010000065.1, from coordinate 5,032 downwards.
TTTCACATGATCCTCAAAAAAGACAATCCCAATTTTATCAGTCTGCCCGGCTTAACGGTATTAATTGGCGGTATGTGGATCGTGAACCTCAATTACTGGGGCTGTAACCAATACATCACACAACGTGCCCTTGGCGCCGATCTTAAAACTGCCCGCAGTGGTCTTCTATTTGCAGCATTCCTTAAATTGCTGATGCCGGTTATTGTAGTGTTGCCCGGCATTGCGGCATTTGTTTTATATAATGAAGGAGGGTTTCATGATCAGATGATGATCAATGGAGAGATAGTGCAGGATAATGCTTATCCCACCATGCTTAACCTTCTGAGCCCGGGATTAAAAGGCCTTGCTTTTGCAGCCTTAACTGCTGCGGTAGTTGCATCGCTGGCAGGTAAGGCAAACAGTATCGCTACTATTTTTACGTTAGACATCTACAAGAAAAAAATAAACCCCGAAGCCAGTGAAAAGAAAATGGTTTGGATAGGAAAGATCGCTGTTGTGCTCGCGCTCATTACTGCGGTGTTAATTGCACCTTTCCTGGGTATTGATAAAAAAGGCGGGTTTGAATTTATACAGGAGTATACCGGTTTTGTATCACCCGGCATCTTCGCCATGTTCATACTTGGTTTTTTCTGGAAAAAAACTACTTCCAACGCGGCATTGTTTGCAACAGTGGTTGGATTTTTATTCTCCATCTTTTTCAAGTTCCTGCCAAAGTTTGTAAATCTTGCTTTCATGGAGCCTCTTGGTTATGCTGCTAAAACAGAGGCAGGTATCTATGAGATTCCTTTTATAGACAGGATGGGTTTTGTATTCCTGCTTTGTGTAATTGGCATGGTGATTATTAGCCTGCTTGACAGGAAAAGAGGGATTAAAGCAAACGGACTGGAAATTGATAAAAGCATGTTCAGACTCAATCCCGCTTTTGCAGTAGGGGCATTGATCGTAGCTGGCATAATTACAGCGCTGTATACTGTTTTCTGGTAAGAGTGATGTTTGGAGTTTGGGGTTTGGAGTCTGGAGTTTGGAGTTACTCGTCAGTCAAACTCACTACTCACCACTCACTACTCACCACGACCACTGACCACTCACCAATCTTCGCCATCGATTTCGCAGAAATATTCCAAAATGTTCCACGAACTTTGTGCTGATAATTTTAGGTTTGATAAAAGTTCTCTGCGAGAAGCTGCATTTTCGCAGAGAGTATTAAAATATTTTTTATGGCAATGGAACACACCATGCGTTGGTACGGCCCCGAAGACCCGGTTGATCTTTGGGATATCAGGCAGGCAGGCTGCACAGGCGTAGTTACAGCCCTGCACCAGGTACCGGTAGGAGAGGTATGGACAGTTGAAGAGATCAACAAACGCAAAGCACTGATAGAAGCGGCAGGCATGACATGGACGGTGATTGAAAGTCTGCCCGTGCATGAAGACATCAAACGCCGGAAAGGCGATTACCTGGAGTGGATTGAAAAATATAAAATCAGCCTGCGCAATGTGGCAGCCTGCGGACTGAAAGTGGTTACCTACAATTTCATGCCCATCCTCGATTGGATGCGCACAGATATTGCCTACGAAATGCCCGACAGGAGCCGTGCCCTCTATTTTGAAAAAGCGGCCTTTATTGCATTTGACCTGTTTATATTAAAACGCCCCGGCGCTGCAAAAGATTATACGCACGAAGAAATTGAACGGGGAAGAATACGGTTTGAAAAGATGGATGAAACAGAGAAACAAACCCTTTTCAAAAACACATTAATGGGATTGCCCGGCAGCCGCGAACAGTTTACGCCCGAACAGATTTTTGAAGCGCTCGAAAAATATAATGACATTGATCACGCCAAACTGAAGCAACACCTTTTTTATTTTTTAAAAGAAGTAGTACCCGTTGCGGCAGAATATGGATTGAAGATGGCCATCCATCCTGATGATCCGCCATATTCAGTGCTTGGCCTGCCACGCATTATGAGTACCGAAGCCGATGCGCAGGAAATGCTGGATGCTGTTCCCTCACCCGCCAATGGTCTTTGTTTCTGCACCGGCTCTTTTGGTGTTAGGGCCGATAACGACCTGCCCGGCATGATCCGCCGTATGGGCGATGCCATTCATTTTCTGCACCTCAGAAGTACCAGGCGCGATGCGGATGGCAATTTCTTTGAAGCCGACCACCTTGATGGCGATGTAGACATGTATGAAGTGGTGAAAGAAATTGTGCATGTACAAAGACGCCGACATATCTCCATTCCCATGCGCCCCGACCACGGCCACCAGATGCTCGACGACCTCAAAAAAACAACCAACCCCGGCTACAGCGCCATCGGCCGTTTAAGAGGGTTAGCAGAATTAAGAGGGTTGGAACTGGGAATTGAAAGAGCATTATAACTTCTTCGCAAGGAACGACCGCGTCCGCCGTAGCGTTAGCGAAGGAGGAAGCAATCTATGTCTTAAACCTTCAGCACTTAATAATCTTTAGCATAAGCCACCTTATTTGGGTGGCTTTATGCATATTTTGGGTTGGAGATTGTGCATATTTCATTCTCCGAAAGGTGTCCATTTCATAAAATAAAAACACTCTCCGCCGGTGTCTTCCGGAACGGGACAATACAGTTTGAACGAAAAAGCCAATCGATTAGTTAGTTGATGGAACAGATAGATATGCTGAGCGTTATAAAAGTTACTTTATAGTATTGCGCAGAAATTTTACTTAACAGGAATATGAATCAATTCTAAGCGCAGGGGCCCCGTTCCGGGAGACACCTGCGTAGAACTTTCTTTTTTTTGTATTTTTAGAAGAACACACTGCTGAGAAAGTAAACAAAAACGAAACATAGCTTTTGGACTATATGCCCTGTTTCCTGGACTATGTAACTATGTGTTTAATAACACGATATGTTATAACCAGTTATTTTTACAATCGCAAAACCCCTGCGCATAATTTAAGCCAGCAAAAACATGACTAAAATATTTCACCTCACAACATTACTTCTTTTACTGATTACCTGCCAGTCATCTGCGCAAACAACAGATGCTTTACGTAAAAAAATACAGCAGATCGTTTCTGCAAAAAATGCTGTTGTTGGCGTTTCAATTATGGGTAATAACGGGAAAGATACCCTGTCGATAAATAATGAAAAACATTACCCGCTTCAAAGCGTATTCAAGTTTCATATTGCATTGGCAGTATTAAATCAAATCGACAAAGGCAAATTTTCTCTCGATCAAAAAATAGAAATTCAGAAAAAAGATCTTTTACCCGGCTTGTATAGTCCTATCAGGGATAAATATCCTGATGGGGCAACCCTGGCAATCTCGGAAATTATAGAATACATGGTTGCTGCCAGCGACAATGTGGGCTGCGATGTTTTATTAAAACTTATTGGCGGACCGCATGCAGTAGAAGAATACTTCACGAAAAATAATTTCAAAAACATATCAATAAAGATTAACGAAGAACAGCAACAGGGTAACTGGGATCTGCAATTTCAAAACTGGACAACACCCAAATCGGCAAACGAAGTATTGGCATCTTTTTATTACAACAGGAAAAAACTACTCTCTCAAAAAAGTTACCGCTTCATCTGGAAAATAATGAAAGGAACAGAAACGGGTAAGAATAGATTAAAAGGGCAGTTACCCGAGAATACCATCGTTGCCCATAAAACAGGTTCATCAGGAACAAATAAGGTTGGGTTAACAGCAGCGGTAAACGATATCGGGATTGTATTTTTACCGGATGGCCAACATTTTTTTATCAGCGTTTTTGTAACTGATTCAAAAGAAGACGCTGCCACAAATGAGAAAATCATAGCCGATATTTCAAAAGCAGCCTGGGATTATTTTAAGGAGAAGGAGAAGTATCCCCCGGCCCCCTGAAGGGGGAGATGTTTTATAATTAATTGATTATCAATAATATAGTAAATGCAGCCTGGAAGGCTGGATTTTTCCTTTTTAAGGAAGATGCTCATAGAAAATTAATTCATTCCCCCTTTAGGGGGTTAGGGGGTAAATTCTTACCTTTGCTCCCCCGAAATAAAACCGTCGGGTATTGTATGAATTTAATTAACAAACAACTAAACGCAGATGCACAGGAGAACGCCGCAGCCTCAGAAGCTGTAGAAGTTACTACTGCGACAACAAATGCACCTGTAGCCGAGCCTGTTATTGAAACAGCTCATGATGATTTTGACTGGAGCATCGACAAACGTAATGTTAGTCAGTATGCCGAAACAGAAAGAATGAAGTACGACAAAGTGTATGATGACACTTTTGTACAAATTGAAGATGGCGAGATCGTACAGGGTTCTGTAGTTGCTTTAACTAAAACAGATGTAGTAGTTAACATCGGTTTTAAAAGTGACGGATTAGTTTCTCTGAACGAATTCCGCGATCTGCAGGGTCTGAAGATCGGAGATGATGTAGAAGTAATGGTGGTTGAAAAAGAAGACAGGGGTGGTAATCTGCACCTGAGCCGCAAATCAGCCCGCATCTACCGTGCATGGGAAAGAATTGTTGAAGTACATAAGACCGGTGAAGTAATTACCGGTACTGTTACCAGCAAAACCAAAGGTGGATTGATCGTTGATGTATTTGGTATGGAAACATTCTTACCAGGTTCTCAGATCGACGTGAAACCTGTAACTGATTACGATCAGTTTGTTGGTAAAACAATGGAGTTTAAAGTGGTGAAGGTTAACGAAACCATTAAGAACGCCGTTGTATCTCACAAAGCATTAATTGAAAGCGATATCGAAGCACAACGTGCAGAGATCATGAGCAAACTCGAAAAAGGCCAGGTATTGGAAGGTGTGGTGAAAAACATCACAGATTTTGGTGCGTTTATGGACTTAGGCGGTTTGGATGGTCTGTTGTACATCACCGATATTTCATGGGGTCGTATCTCTCACCCAAGCGAAGTGGTGAAGATGGATCAGAAATTACAGGTGGTGGTACTGGATTTCGACGACGACAAAAAACGTATCAGCTTAGGTCTGAAACAACTGACCCCGCATCCTTGGGATGTGCTGCCTGAAGGT
>DAIOVU010000064.1:0-20393 GCA_036758845.1 Sediminibacterium sp. | reverse complement strand
AACCTTGAGTGAAGAACAAATATAAGGCCTTGATTTTAAAAAACATTTAACAGTATCTGAAAACCTTAGAAAAGGTCGAATTGTAAGGTAAATAGCAGGTTCCCGTCATTACAAATGAGAATTTTACTTAATTATTAAACCAAACGAAATGAATGTTAAATATTTTAATATGAGATTGGTGCTGACCTCCCTGCTATTGGGTGGCTTATCCCTTGGCTGTCATTCTCAAAACAATCAAACCAACGCAAAACAAATGGATACACACAACGAAAAAAAACATCCCGCTTATTCAAGAACCGATAGTAATAAAGTGATACTGAAAGATGAAGAATGGAAAAAAATATTGCCGGGTGATGTGTATTATATCGCCCGCCAGAAAGGCACGGAAAGGCCTTTTACCAGTCCGTTTGAAAAATTGAAAGACGTGGGTACTTATTACTGCGCCGTTTGTGGCAATGCACTTTTTAAAAGTGATACCAAATTTGAAAGCGGTTGCGGATGGCCCAGTTTTTATGAACCCATCAGCAAAGGCTCCATTATTTATCTGCCTGACAACACGCTTGGCATGACAAGAACCGAGGTGCAGTGCGGAAGATGCAAATCGCATTTAGGCCATGTATTTGAAGATGGCCCACCGCCAACAGGGTTACGTTACTGCATTAATGGTGTAGTGCTCGATTTTGAAAAAGCCAAAGAGGCGGGGAAGAAGTATGATGAGAAGCATTAGTTGTAAAAGGCAAAAGTCAAAATTAAAAAGTCAAAAATCGACAACAGTTTTTGACTTTTTAATTTTGACTTCTTAATTGCTCAATTTTCTTTCGGGCAAAATAGTAGGCCGAGAAAAAAGTAATCAACACCCCAACTACAGACAATACCATCACGCTGTTTGAAAAAAAATCAACCCAGTTCAGTTTTACTTTAAATATTTCTTTGCTCAGTAACACACTCACACTACCCAGGTACCCGAACGAATCTGCCAGGTAAATCAGGAACCCTACATTGCCTGTAAAACGGAAAGCCGCGATCAACCGTTCAAAAAAAACAGAGTTAAAGGGTATGTACACCATATATAAACCCAATCCTACCGCGGTCATCCACCAAACAGGATCTAGTTGGTGGCGTACAAAAAAGAAAGTACAAATGCCCGATAATGCAAAACCGATGGCAATAAACAAATGCGCCAGCATAAGCGCTTTATAGCTGTTTTTGATCAGTACCATGCTGCCAATCAGCACCAGCACAATTAAGGTAATGGGCGTTTCTGTTTTTGAAAAGATGGCGGGCTGATTAAGATAGCCCATCTCCTTCCACATATCGGCGCTGAAATTATCACGTATATCGCGGAAGATGGTAGCGAAACAATAAATGAAAATACAAGCGGCCAGGCCGGGTAAAAAACTACGCACAAATTTTTTTCTGTCGGCAGCAAGCATGGGTATCCTGCTCATTCTTGCGGCAATATCTTCGTCATCGGGCGGCGGTATTTTTTCGATGAGGTAAATAAAAAATAAAAGCGGCACAGCAAACACCAGCCCGGTTGCAAACGGCACCCAGAATTCTGATAAATGAAATTCAAGCAACAGCCATCCCCCCACTGTTTTTACAAAACCAGATGAAAAAATAAAACTAACTGCCAGTGATGCACCAATAAAATCGGTACTGCGCCTGCCTTCTACATAAGAAAACACCACGCCCCATAACATACCCAATGGAAACCCGTTGATGAAAAGAAACACAGCATTATACGGCGCAGGCACAACAGCAAAGCATAGCCACGCTGCCCACGCAATACCCACCAGCAACAAAATAATTTTATAACGCCCCAGCCTCTTTAATTCAGAAATGAATTTGATACCATAAAATTTTGCCAGCAGGTAACCGATCATCTGGCTTAATACAAGGATGGTTTTGTAGTTTAATCCCCAAAAACGTAATCCATCAAATGTGCAAACAGTATATGATTTTCTAAAACCAAAGATCATGGTGTATGTGAGAAATGCCGCAACAGCAGCATAGACGCCTGTTTGCAGCGGCGACCCTTTAAAGTATTTTACAGTTCCGGTTGACAAAAGATTGTGTTTAAAAATAAATATAACGTGTTATGCAGTCAACATAAGTCAACCTTGAAGAAAGTTTCTCCGCGCATTCTCTGTATCTCATGTTCTCTGCGGTGAATTGAATCAGCTGATTAAAACAAGCTGGCGATTAAGCAAAGGGCTTTCACCGCTGAGCGCAGCGTAAAAGAGTTTACGCAGAGATCAATCGAATTTTAATAGCCAATATGTTAGAAGCTATTTCAATATGAGAAAGACAGAAGAAAAAGAGTGTCTCTGAAATTCGGGGCACCCTCTTTTTCTTCTTTCTTCTTTTATTGTAACCAAAATGTACTGATGTGTTTAATAACACAACATGTTAAATATAAGCTATTAACTGCCATAAGAAAGATGAATATTGAACTGGGAATAGTGACTGTTGAAGTAAAAAAAACAGCAACATCTCTGTCCATCTTATCCGGCGGACTTGTCCCATATTCACCAGTGTAAAAGAGCGGTTACACCGTTTATATATCTCTTTTGGTGATTGAGGCTTTATTTCAGAAATTCCTTTGCGAAAACTATACATGCTATGAGAAGAATTCTGCTATCAGCCATCCTGATCGCTTCTGCTGTGTTTGCATTTGCCCAACAGGCAGACCTGTTCAAACAATTCAAAAATTTAAAACCAAGAAATATCGGTCCTGCGGGAATGAGCGGGAGGGTTACCGCTATAGATGCAGTATGGACCAACCCCGATCAGATCTTTTTAGGCACTGCCAGTGGTGGTGTTTGGAAAACAGTAAATGCTGGTGCAAGCTGGACACCTGTGTTTGATGAACAGCCCATTCAGAATATCGGTTCAATCGCCATCACCCAAAGCAATCCCAGTGTGGTGTGGGCAGGAACGGGAGAAGGTAATCCACGTAATTCTGTTAGTTTGGGCGAGGGCATTTATAAAAGTTTAGATGGTGGTAAAACATGGAAATGCATGGGGCTTCAGAAGACCCGCAATATTCACCGCATCATCATCGACCCCAATAATCCTGATATTGTTTATGCAGGTGTAATGGGAAATCCTTTTGCAGAACATGCAGAAAGGGGTTTATATAAAACCACAGATGGCGGAGATACATGGAAACTGATCTTACATACCAACGACACCAGTGGAGTGGGCGATATGGTGATGGATCCATCCAACCCCAATAAACTGCTGGTAAACATGTATCAGCACAAACGCACCCCATGGAGTTTGAAAGGGGGTGGCAGTGGCAGTGGTTTATTTATTACGTATGATGGCGGTAAAACATTTAAGAAATTAGGCAAAGAAGAAGGTTTGCCTGCAGGAGAATATGGCCGTATCGGTATCACCATCAGCCGCAGTGAACCCAACAGAATTTATGCCTTGGTAGAAGCCACCAAAAATGGTTTATACAGATCGGAGGATGGCGGCTTAAAATGGCAACTGATAAACAGCGAAACCTCTGTTGTTACCAACCGCGCATTTTATTTTCAGGATATAGCAGTAGATCCAAAAAACGAAAACCGTGTGTATAATATCAACCAGATGATCACGATGAGTGAAGATGGGGGTAAAACATTTGGTACTACAATTATTCCTTACAGCGGCATACACCCCGATCACCACGCATGGTGGATACATCCCTTTGATCCTGATTTTATCATTGATGGAAATGATGGCGGTATTGCTATAACCCGCGACCGTGGCAGAACCTGGCAGTTTGATGAGAAGCTGCCACTCGGGCAATTCTATCATATCAATGTAGATAACCAACTCCCGTATAATGTAATGGGCGGACTGCAGGATAACGGTAGCTGGCATGGACCGGCTTATGCCTGGATCAGAAGCGGCATACGCAATGCTTACTGGCAGGGAGTAAATGGTGGCGATGGATTTGATGTGATGCCGGACCCCGAAAATCCCAACTGGTTGTACTCGATGAGCCAGGGCGGAAGTTTAAACCGATACAATTTAGCAACAGGCGAAGAGTGGAGTATTCGCCCCCCAAGGCCCGATATCAAAACCCGCCAGCGTTTTAACTGGAACTCGGCTATTGCACAGGACCCATTTGATAAAGCCACTATTTATTATGGCAGCCAGTTTATAAATAAGAGCAGCAACAGAGGCGCTTCCTGGGAGATTATTTCGCCCGACTTAAGTACCAACGACAGCGCCAGGATAGACCAGAGTACCAATGGCGGTATTTCAATAGATATTACAGGTGCCGAAAACTATTGTACCATCATTGCCATTGAACCTTCTGCCAAACAGCAGGGCGTGATATGGGCAGGTACAGATGATGGTAATGTGCAATTAACCACAGATGGCGGAAAAACATGGACCAATTTCCGTGGTAAGATCCCGGGTATGCCATTGGGTGCATGGATTCCGCAAATACGCGCTTCGCGTTATAATGCAGGAGAAGCATTTGTGATTGCAAATGATTATCGCCGTGGCGATAACAAACCCTATATTTTTCGCACAACTGATTTTGGAAAAACATGGACAAGGATTGTTGATGAAAAAAAGGTAACCGGTTATGCATTGTGTTTAATACAGGATCCGGCAGAGCCAAATCTCATTTTTGTTGGAACAGAACAGGGTTTATGGGTAAGCTTTGATAACGGCAACACTTACCAGCAATTTAAAAACGGCTACCCTTCTGTTTCTACTTATGATATGGCCATCCAGGAAAGGGAAGCCGACCTGGTAATTGCAACTTTTGGAAGAGCGTTATGGATATTGGATGATATCCGCCCGCTCAGAAAAATTGCAGCCAATAAAGGTCAGCTCTTCACTAATAAATTAACTGCATTCGAAACACCGGCAGCTTACCAGGCCAATATCAAAAACCCATCCGGTATTGAATATAGTATCTGGGGAAGTTATGAAGGACAAAACCGGAGAACCGGTGCTGCACTTAGTTTTTTTGTAAACAAAACAAGCGCCGATACCGGCAGGAATAAGATAGCAGATACAGCAATAGTAAAAATTTATGATGCCAATAATGTGCAGGTTCGCACATTACGTACCAAAGCGGATAGCGGATTTAACCGTTTCTATTGGGGTATGGAAGGGAAAGGCATACGTCAGCCTGCCGGTGGCGGACGTGGTGGTGGAAGGTTTGGCGGCGCACGCAATCCTGCCGATGAACCCGGTGGTTTACCTGTTGATCCCGGTACTTATAAAATAGTATTCAGTTTAGGAAAAGGCCTGAGTGATAGCACCATGGTAGTGGTGAATGATGATCCGAATGCACCAACACCAAAAGAAGTAAGAGACGCTATCCGCAAAGCCAATAGCAGGTTAGACAAAAGTTCGCTGAAATTAGTAGATCTGGTTGACCGTTTAACAGAAGCTGATGATATTATCAAAAAGATCGAGGCCAATTTTAAAGATATGGACCAGAAGCAGGCAGACACACTCCGCAAAACAGGTAAAGCCATGCAGGATAGTATTAAAGCCATCCGCGAACAACTAAATGGTAAACCACAGGAGAAACAGGGTTATGGCAATATTCCGCAGGTAACGGTTAACAGCGCCATGGGCGAGGCACGTTCTTATGTATTAGGCAAGAACATAGCGCCGGGGTCACAGGAAGAACGATTGATGGGATATGCAGAAAATATGGTGTCAGATGTTCTCAAAAAAGCCAATGCTTTCTTTGATGGTAAATGGAAACAATACCGCACGCTGGCAGAAAGTACGCCTGTTAAATTATTCAAAGATTATAAACCCATCGAATAATAGTTGGTACCGGTCGGGACGCTAAAGCGACCTGACTGATACCTGATCAAATATAAATAGCGGCCATCATACAGTTGATACCGGTCAGGTCGCTTTAGCGCCCCGACCGGCATTCTACTGCCATAAAAAAATCCGTCATCCAATTATTTCCGTTCCCCACTATGCAATCATGTAATTTTGCATTCGAAAATTTTTTGGTATGAGCGAGCCCAAACTGAGCCATCTGGCCGGCACCCTGATAGGAAGTGAAATTGTGAAACTTGGTAATATGATCAGCGAGCGGATCCGCAATGGTGAGAAAATATACAATTTCACTATTGGCGATTTTGATCCGCATGTTTTTCCTATTCCGGAAGAGCTGGAAATGCTGATCACCGAATCCTACCAGCAAAAAAATACCAGTTATCCCGCAGCCGAAGGGGTACTTGATCTGCGCAAATCGGTAAGTGAATTTATCAAAGAATGGGAAGGGTTGGATTATGCTCCCAACGAAATACAGATAGCATCAGGCGGTCGCCCATTGATCTATACCATTTTTAAAGCCATTGTTGATAAAGGCGATAAAGTGATCTATGGTGTGCCGTCATGGAACAATAATCACTATGTACACATGACGGATGGCGAACATTGTGTGATTGAATGCAGCCCGGAAAATGATTTTATGCCAACGCCGGAAGATGTTAAAAAAAATATCAAAGACGCCACCCTGATTTGTATTTGTACCCCGCAAAACCCTACTGGTACCACACTTACAAAAAATGCATTGGCCGAGATCTGCGACCTGGTGCTGGAAGAAAACAAACAACGCAGTGAGGATGAAAAAAAATTATACCTCATGTTCGACCAGATGTACTGGACATTAACCTACGGCAGTACCAAACATTACAACCCCATTGCATTACGGCCCGACATGAAAGAATACACCATTTTTGTAGATGGTATTTCAAAAGCCTTTGCCGCAACAGGTGTCAGGGTGGGCTGGTCGCTGGGGCCTGCAACAGTAATTGCAAAAATGAAGGCCATTCTTAGTCATTTAGGCGCATGGGCCCCAATGGCAGAACAAAAAGCGGTGGCTAAATATTTAATGCAGAAAGAGGCCATCTCAACCTACTTAACCACTTTTAAGGCAGAGCTGGAAGAAAGGTTGCGCAGCATTCACCAAGGATTTCTCGCGTTAAAACAAAAAGGATATGCAGTAGATTCCGTATCGCCGCAGGCTGCCATCTATCTTACCATCAAAATTGACCTCGCAGGCAAAACCACTGCAGATGGCACTGTTTTAGCAACCCAGTCTGATGTTACTTCTTATATTTTAGGCGAGGCTAAATTAGCTGTAGTTCCTTTTTCTGCTTTTGGCGCGGGAACTAACAGTCCATGGTACCGCTTAAGTGTGGGCACCTGTAAAAAAGAAGAGATCCCTGAAATGCTGACCAAATTAGATGCGGCATTGGGGAGGCTTTACTAATTAATGCCATACCTAATCAGAAAGATGATTTAGGGAAAGTATAAAACTACAATTGACGCCCTTTTCTATTATGTCCAATCGCCTGTATTATTTATGGGAGTGTCCATATGTTGACAGTGTAAAAATGAAAAAATAATTTATAACTTGTATATCGGTAGGTTTCTAAATAAAATGTCCTTATAATTAAATGGTTAATTTTTGATTCGTACACTGTTTTCTTCACTCGCTTTGAGATTATATCCTGCACAAGTACAAAGCTTAGCGAACGAAATATCTGCTTGGAAAACCATTAAATATGAAGAAGAAAGTAAACGGCTTGAAATCGTAATTCATATGCTAATTTCAGGAGAAGATCATCGGTTTAGATTTCATCCAGGATTCGATCTAATTGCCATTATAAGGGCATTGAAACAGAAAATTGTTTATAATAAAACAGAAGGTGCAAGTACTATAGATCAACAGTTAGTAAGGGTGCTTACAAAAGACTATAGACGATGCTTTAGTCGAAAGATTAAAGAAATATTCTTAGCAACTACCCTAACAAGGTTTATAAAGCGGGAACATATACCTATTCTTTATTTGCATACTGCTTATTATGGAACCGAATTAGTTGGAATCCAGCAGGTACTATTGAAAAAAGATATTCTATCACCAATCAGCCTGACATCTGCCGCAGAAATAGTCGCCCGAATAAAATACCCAGAGCCAAAAGAATATTCTGCAAGAAATATGTATAAGATAGATATTCGGACTCAATACCTACTTAATCTGTACAGTATTCATAGCTCTCATCCATATTTTATATACCACAAATTATAATTATATGCTTTTAAAAACATTCCTTTTATTCTTGTTTTTTGCTTTAACATACGCTCTTATTTCGTTTGATTTTTGCACATATCAATTCCATACGCTCCCTACACAAGGGATGACCGACACGATTTATGGTGGTATAATTTTAACGTTGATTCTATTTTTAGTAAAAGAGTATTTATTCAATATTAATCTAACAGGTGAATGGCTTGGCGAAGAAAAAATTATTTCAAGTACAGAAACAATCGATCCTGTTAATAAAATACAGTATGTGTTCCATTTATTACAAAAAGGGGCAGAGATTGTTGGTGAAGGAGAAAAAATAAGTGAAGATTCCATAATAAATGGTCATATACAATATGAAAGAAAGGCAAGAGTGCGAGTGCATGTTCAAGGATATTTGCAACGTAACTATTTTAGAAAATCCTCAGTTTTTTTACTGATAATAGAAGATGGACCACTAAGAAAGTCTAGTTCCTCATTTGAACTACTAGTACAAAGTCCGAATTTAATCACCGGACAATTTAGTTCAACAGCCGCCGATGCAAAAGGGAGATTCACTCTCACAAAAACATTCCCCTCATAAGAATGCTCACACTATATCTAACTTTCGATGATGGTCCTCAATTACCTGGGACAATCAATTGTATAAATATCTTAAATGAGTTGAACTTGCCAGCTACTTTCTTTGTTATTGGCAACCATTTACTTTTAAAAAAAAACAAAGATGTAGTCGAGAATATTTTAAGTTATGCTGATCGATTCCTAATTGCCAACCACAGTCTGACTCATGCACAGGAGATGACTTACACTAACTATTATGCGATTAATGAATATGCAGCAAAGGATATTATTTCGTGTCAATCAAAAGTAGCCTTCCCTACCAAAATTGTCAGACTACCCGGCAATTCTGCATGGGTAAATCACAAAGAAATGTTTTCAAGAAACCAAGTTAAGGATACCTGTATTTATTTGAAGGAAAAGGGTATACAGTTGTTGGGTGGGATTTAGAATGGCTTACGTTGCACAATCAAGGAAACATCCCAGAGATTGTTTATTCTGATCTGATCCAAAATGTGTATCACACTCATTTAAACAATAAAACTAAAGTTCGCGATCATCTTGTCTTACTGTTACATGATAGAATGTTTTCTACAGAGCACATGAAAAAAGAGCTATATCATTTTCTTTTCGAATTAAAGAAAGATGCAAATTTGCAGTTTTCAACTATTGAAAAACATCCTTTTATACAAGAGCCGTTTTTCAATAAATCTCCTGATTTGGGATGGTCGTCTTAAAGCGTCAATTCCCCTTTTACTCAAATTGTAATCGCCATAACCGGTTAAATCACAGGTATTAACCGCAATTTTTGTACCGCATTTGGTCAATAAATTACAGTGCAAAATATTATTTGCATTACAATTTCTGAGCCCATAAAATATACCTAATTAGGTATATTCAAATGAACAAATATGCCTAATTTTGACTCATTCAACGGAATTAAGGTTAATATTTACAATGGTGATCATCTGCCGCCGCACATTCATGTTTTATACGGCGCTGATGAGGTGCTGCTGGAAATAGAAACCGGGATTATTTATGCAGGATGGCTGCCTGCCAAACAATTGAAAAAAGCAAGGGAATGGCTTACAAACAATAAAGGCAATGCGGCCCAAAGTTTTAAACTATTAAACCCACAGTTGTATGCGCTCCGTAAATAAAATACCCCGGATACTCAGGGTTAAAAAAGTAACAGGACTGACTGTTTACGCTGTATTTAATAATGGCGAAACCAGGCTGATTGATTTTAAAAAGGTATTACCCAAAATTGGCATTGATAAAAAATCTCCGGCCGCTAAACTGTACAACCCTGCTGTTTTCAAAAAATTCAACATCCAAAACAACACACTCTCATGGAAAAGTATTCAGCAGCAAATACCCTGGGGCAAAGAGATCCGCAAAGTACCGTTTGAAATCGGGGCTGATGTATTATTTAAGTTCAGTGAACCTGTCATGGAAAACTCCAATCTTCCGATAGGCCAACTGATCAAAAAAGAAAGGTTGGCCGCCGGCTTAACGCAGGGTGCGCTGGCCAAACGCAGTGGTACAACACCGGGTTATATCTCACGCATTGAAAATAATAAATCGGGAATTGAACTGCACACTTTACAAAAGCTGGTAGAAAACGGGTTCCGCAAAAAACTTGAAGTAACGTTCAGTTAAGCGAAAAACGGCGCACCTGATATACACAGCTAACTTATTTATGATTAGGGCAGCCACAAAAAGCAGTTCCTTTGTTCTTTTGAAAAACGCCACAGGAGCTGGCAGTTACTGTTAGGAGCAGCAACAAAATAATTATTTGGTTTAGTTTCCTTTTCATATCTGTGTTCTAAAATACTACTTTACAGTTTAATCAGACGGTTATCCGGCTATTGCAGGAAAATTTTAACATACAAAAAGTATTAGTGGCGCCCTTAGACTGGGGCCTGGGCCACGCTACACGTGATATCTCCATCATACGGGCTTTGCTTGCCAACGGGTATAAAGTGATCATTGGCGCCGAAGGGGCACAGGCAAGCCTGTTGCAAACTGAGTTTCCATCACTGCAAATAATACCACTGGCGGGATACCATGTCATGTACAGTAAATCAAGGTTGGGATTCCTGTTTACACTGCTGAAACAAATTCCACGCATTTACGGGGTAATCAAAGCAGAAAATAAATGGCTTAACACATTAATTGATGAACATCATATTACCCTTGTGATCTCGGATAACCGGTTTGGATTGCATACCAAAAAAGTTCCCTGCATTTTTATTACACACCAGCTAACCATTAAAGCGCCTTTTGTTTGGCTTGAAAGGCTGATGCAAAAAGTTAACTACCGGTTCATCAATCAATTTACCTGTTGCTGGGTGCCCGATGTGGCCGGTGATATAAATGCTGCAGGAATTTTATCGCATCCCGTCATACTGCCGAAAACAAAAGTTCATTATATCGGGCTCCTGTCGAGGTTTCAATTACAAACAGAAATAAAACAATACGATTACTGTGTTTTATTATCCGGCCCCGAACCGCAGCGAACAATGCTGGAAGAAAAAATACTGTCAAACATCTCCTCCATCAACAGAAAAATATTGCTGGTCCGTGGTAAACCGGGCAGCACCGAAATATTGAAGGTTCCCGAAAATGTAGAAGTTAAAAATCATTTGCCTACACCTGAATTGCAAAAAGCATTACTGCAAAGCGATTGCATTGTTAGTCGCGGCGGTTATACCTCATTGATGGAATTGTTATCCCTCAAAAAGAAAATGCTGCTCATCCCCACACCCGGCCAGACAGAACAGGAATACCTCGCCAAAAAATTAATGGAGAACAGCATCTGTCTGTCAGTTACACAGGATAAATTGAATTGTGCAGAACATTTTGCGAAGGCCAAATATTTTCAATACCAACTGCCGGAGTTTAAGATGTTTGATGAGAATGATATTACGGGGTTATTGAAATCGTCAGTGGTCAGTGGTGAGTAGTGAGTAAAAAGTATTGTCTCACGATTCACGGCTGACGATTAATTGTGGCCACTCTGATTTTCTGTGGCATATATCTTGCCAATGTGAAAAAATTTTCCGTTCAAAGTTTGGGGTAATCAAAAAACCAGAACGTTTTTTTAGCATCTTCAAAATCCTTCCAATGATGGATAACTGCTTTAATGGCAAAAATGCCGCAGGTGGGCATATTATCAATCCGGGTAGTAGTTAATTCATTTGCAAACAGGGTGATGCCGGGATTATGTGCAAATACTGCCGCAGTAGTAACCGTATCTTCCAGCTTACTGATCACATCATAAAACACTGCAGGGTATGCCTGGTATAATTGCTTCATTCCCCTGATATCTTTTTTATGCAACTGGAATGCTTCTGCAAAATAACCGGCAGTGGTTAATGCCCGCTTAGCGGTACTCGAAACAATAACATCAAGCTGCACCTGCCTGTCTAACAAACGTTCCGCCATCATGGGGGCATCTTTATGGCCACGGTCGTTAAGCGGCCTGTCAAAATCGTCCTGGCCGGGATTTGCCCAACTGCTTTTTGCATGCCGTATTACCAGTAATTGTTTCATCCGTAAAAGTTACAAAAAACTCCGCTTACATTTGCAATAATGGCCATTACCCGACTAACCATAGAAGAATTTTTACCGCTCGCCAACGAATATCCTGTATTAGATGTTCGCAGTCCAGGCGAGTTTACCTACGCGCATATTCCCGGTGCCCATAGCCTGCCCTTGTTTACCGATGAAGAAAGAAAGGTGGTAGGCACCGCGTATAAACAGGAGAGCAAACAAAAGGCAATTAAGCTGGGGTTGTCATTTTACGGAGGCAAGATGCTTACCATGGTAGAAGAAGTAGAAGCCCTGGTAAAAGTGCGCAATACAAAGAATAAACAGGAAGATACAAACAACACAATACTTGTTCACTGTTGGCGCGGTGGCATGCGTAGTGCAGGCGTAGCCTGGCTGCTTGATCTGTACGGGTTTAAAGTGTACACACTGGTAGGCGGATACAAAGCCTATCGCAACTGGGTATTGAAGCAGTTTGAAAAAGAATACCCCATCAATCTTATTGGCGGTTATACCGGCAGTGGAAAAACAGAAGTACTGGAGGCGCTGGCAAAAAAAGGCGAAAATATTATCGACCTGGAAGCCCTTGCCTGTCATAAAGGATCTGCGTTTGGAAGTTTAGGACAACCCGAACAACCATCGCAGGAAATGTTTGAAAACTTATTGGCAAAAGAATTAGGCAGTATAGCTGAGAGCTTACATCTGTCATCTAACATCTCACCCATCTGGCTCGAAGATGAAAGCCAGCGAATTGGCCTGGTAAATATCCCTACGCCTTTCTTCCGCTATATGCGCACCAAAAAAGTTTTTTTTCTTGATATCCCTTTTGAAAAAAGACTGGGTTTTATTGTGAAAGGATACGGCTCTTTTGAAAAAGAGAAATTGGTAAATGCGATTATCCGCATTAAAAAAAGACTGGGCGGACTAGAAACCAAAACAGCTATTAGTCATTTAATAGAAGATAATATCAGGGAATGTTTTGCTGTACTGCTTCATTACTATGACAAACATTATCTCAAAAGCCTGCACAACAGGGAGAATTTTTCTGAGCTGTTCAACAAGATCGAGCTTACTGATGTAGCTGAAGAAACCAATGCAGTAATACTTCTTAAAAGCACTAAGCAGGAAACCGTCAATTAATACTCTGTTGTGTTTTTAAACACATAGTTTCATAGGTTAGGAAACAGGGCATAGAGTTCAAAAAACTCTATGCCCTTTGCTTTTCCTATGTCTATGTGTTTAAAAAATGATTTAAACGTATAACTGCCTGCATAAATATTTTTAAAAATCAGCCACACTATTATAGATTTCAATAGTACAACACGGTAGCAGGCAGGAAAAGATCACTTAATTATCCCTGTGCTTTTTAAAACTGCAAAAAAGAAAATTCTGTTTGGTTTGAAATGGGGTAACATGATCTTCCGTAATACAACGGATCTTATCAAATCCTTTTGCCAGTTGGGTTTGCAATTGTGCTTCGTTATACTGTTTTATTGGAAGCCCACTGCATTTCTCCGGCCCGTTTTCTGAAAATGTTCCGATGGTGAGATACCCGGTAACATTGTTCCTGGCAATGGTTAAATATTGTTCTATCTGTTCGGGGGTTGTTAAAAAATGAAACGTGGCCCTGTCGTGCCACAGGTCATATTTGGCATCAGGCTTAAATTCGGTAACATCAGATACCACCCATTTTACCCGTTTACTTTTTTCTCCCAAACGTTTCTTTGCCTTATCCAATGCTTCCTGCGAGATATCAAGTACGGTAACCTGTTCATAGCCTTCCTCAACCAAAAAATCTACCAGCTTGCTGTCGCCGCCACCAACATCAATGATATTGGCGTTTTTAGGCAGGTGAAATCCATGAATAAAATCGAGAGAGGTTGTTGGCACTTTTTGTGTCCAGCTTACTTCATCAGATCTTTTAGTGAGATAAATAGTATCCCAATATTTTTTCCTGTCTTCCATGGGGGAGTGGTTTGTATAAAGATAGAAAAGAATTTGCCGAAGTAGATTAATTGGTCAGCCAGTTTGCAATAGTCAGATACCCCATCCAGCTCATAGTTATTACAACCAGCCAACCGATGATCTGTAGAAAGAGCGGATGCCGGTAGCTGCCAATAATTCTGGAATGTGCTGCCGCTATCAGCATTACCGCCAGGGCTATGGGCAGTATAAATCCGTTTAAGGCCCCTACCACCACCAGGATCTTCACCGGGTTGCCAACAGCTATAAAAACCATAGTTGAAAAAACGATAAAGAAAGAAATGATCCATCGTTCATTTTTTTCTATCCTGGGATGAAAGGTTTTTATAAACGATACAGAAGTGTAAGCCGCCCCTACTACCGAAGTAATGGCGGCACACCACATGACCACGCCAAAAAAACGATACCCCAACTCACCCGCCGCCAGTTTAAATACTGATGCAGGTGGATTTGCATTATCCAGCAAACCACCTTTCATGATCACACCTAAAGCTGCAAGAAATAAAACAAAACGCATTACAGCGGTAACTACTATTCCTGTAACGGCACTTTTAGTTACTTCGGGTAAGGCTTGTTCGCCTTTAATACCTGCATCCAGCAAACGATGCCCGCCGGCAAAACTGATGTAGCCACCAACAGTTCCACCTACTAATGTTACAATAGCGGTGGCGCTGATTTTGTCAGGAAAAAAACTATGCTCTATGGCATCTGTTAAAGGAGGATGCGAGCTAACAGCAACATACATGGTTAGCAGTATCATCAGCACACCTAATATCCTTGTAAAATTATCCATAGCCCTGCCTGCTTCTTTCATCCAGAAAATAAACAAAGCAGCCACACAACTGATGATGGAACCATAAATGGCATCGATGCCGGTTAATACATTCAGGCCAAGACCGCATCCACCAATATTCCCAATGTTAAAAGCCAGGCCACCCATCATAATCAGCGCTGCAAGAAAATAACCAAGGCCGGGTAAAACCTCATTGGCAACAACCTGCGCTTTTTTTTCAGTTACAGCCAATATGCGCCATATATTCATCTGGGCGCCAATATCCAGTAAAATAGAAATAAGGATCACAAACCCAAAACTTGATAAGAGCTGCTTTGTAAACACAGTGGTTTGAGTTAGAAAACCCGGACCAATAGCCGATGTGGCCATTAAAAAGGCAGCTCCTGTTATGGCAGATGATCTAATGGATTTTTTCAATGTTGTACAGGTTCAATTTGAATAAAATGTTTCTGCAATGTTTTGTGAATAACTGCAGCAAAATTTACGGCGTGCGGGCCATCGCCATGCAAACAAATGGTTTCGGCCAGTATAGGTACGTGCCTACCCGATACGCTTGTTACTGTTTGCTGTTCTATCATTTGCAGAACATGGTGTACGCATTTTTCATCAGAACCAATCATGGCATTGGCATTGGCACGCGGGGTAAGACTGCCATCGTTCCGGTAGGTCCTATCAGCAAATACCTCACTGGCTGTTTTTAAACCCAGTTTTTGCGCTTCGGTAACAGAATAACTTCCGCTTAAACCAAACAGTATTAAAGAAGGATCAACATCAAATACAGACTGTGCAATGGTATTTGCCAATACAGGATCTCTTGCCGACATATTATACAATGCCCCATGGGGTTTTACATGATGTAGTTTAGCATCAGACCAGTGGGCAATTTTCTGAAGAAGAAATACCTGGTTAGCTACAAGATCGTACACTTCTGCGGGCGGGAGTTTCATTTCTGTTCTGCCAAAATTAGTTTTATCGGCAAAGCCTGGGTGTGCGCCGATAGCTACATGATGTACTAACGCAAGCTCTACAGTTTGCTGCATAATGGCTTCGTTGCCTGCATGGTAGCCGCAGGCAATATTAACGCTGCTGATGTAGGGCATCAGCAGGGCTTCATTGTTGAAGCCTTCTGCCATATCGCAGTTAAGATCGATTGTGTGCATCAGTAACCTCCTCTGGTTAGTAATTGCCAAAATATTCCTGCAGGCGGAAGTTACAGGCATTTTGAAGTTGCAGCAAATTCCTTTCCTGTGTAAATAATATTTCTTCCGCCGCCGACAAATCAATTTTTTGAAACAAAATTTTATCGCCTGCTTTTTTTTGTGCCATGGCAGGAAGATTGGCGCTGATCACATGACCCACACGCGGATAGCCGCCTGTTGTTTGATGATCGGCCATTAAAATAATCAATTGCCCGTCTGGTAATAACTGGATCGTACCTCTTGTTACAGCAGTAGAGATCATTTCTTTTTGTGATGATGAGGAAATGTTTTCTCCCTGTAAACGATAACCCATCCTGTCGCTCTGCCGGAGAATATTGAACGAAGCCGTTTCCAATCGTTGCCGTGATTTACTGTCTAAGGCATGATATTCTGCGCCTGGAATAAATTGAACGGCACCAGCCATATACAGGCTGTCTGCATTCACTGTCCAGTGCAATACTTTACACCATTGATCAGTGTTGGGAAGAGAATAGTTTTGAGCATCTTTTAAAAGAAGCCGGTCATTTTTTTGCAAAGCCCTTCCTTCAAATCCGCCTGCTTTTACTTTCAGGTGTGTGCTGTAACTGTGCAACCAGTCCGTTAACCGATAACCGCCACGCACTGCCAGGTATACCCTTGCACCGTTTTGATTTTGTTTGAATTTAAGGATGGCGCCTTTTTGAACAATAACAGGGTGCAGAACAGGAATAGGTTCCCCATTTATTTCGGCAGCAAAATCAGCCCCGCTTAATGCGAGCAACACCGGCTCTTCAAAAACAATTTCCGCGGCAGGAAAATGCATTTCTACAATTGCTTCATTCAGATCATTACCCACTAAAGCATTGGCTATTTGCATAGCCGTTATATCCATTGCACCGCCCGGGTTAATGCCCAGGTGCTGGTAACCATAACGGCCCGCATCCTGGATGGTATCCAGTAATCCGCTTTTATTAATGCGAAGGCACATGGGATCTTGTTTTTTGAAATTCAGTCAGCGTAATAGAATAAAACTGTACTTCATCACCGGGTTGCAGCAGGCAAGGTGCTTCTTTAGTAACATCAAACATGGCTACCGGTGTTTGGCCAATCAGTTGCCAGCCACCGGGAGAACTAAACGGGTAGATACCTGTTTGTTCACCTGCAATACCAACACTTCCTGCGGGCACTACTGTTCTCGGTTTTACTTTTCGGGGTGTGATAATTTTTTCATCCACAGATCCCATGTAAGCAAAGCCCGGCAAAAACCCGATCATATACACACGATAATTGATGGCTGTATGCAGTTGAATCACTTCGGCAACACTTATTTTATGAAGATCAGCGAGTGAGGCAAGATCAGGTGCAAGAGAAAGATCATAACATACAGGAATACGCACCGTTCTTGCAGTAATTGAAATATCAGGCGTGAAAGAGTTGATCAGTCTTCCAATCTCTTCACAGATCCATTCATACACTGTGGGAGCCTGTATGTCTTTCTTCAATAAAGCGGTATCGTATACAATTGTTACGGTGTGATAGGCAGGGATGATATCGTTCACTCCTTTGAGGGCTTGTTTTTTCAGATAAGTAAATAGCGAGATCACTTTCTGGTTTATGGCGCCATCAACTCCTTCACCCAGTTCAATGGTTACGGCATGATCGCCGCAGGGGTACATATGATAGGATGGAGCAGATGCCATACTACAAATTACATCATCCCTTATAAACTACCGGTAATCTTGTTGTAAAGGTTTAGCGTGTGTCTCTTAAATTTTATAAAAAAGGCCTGCTTTATAAAACAGTAGAATTAGGTAGAATAGGCGCAAATCTGTTCCCAGAAAGCGTTTACGCTATTTACTTTTTTGTCTTGATACAAAAAAGTAACAAAAAAGATCAAGGCTGCTGAAAAAAAGCTAAAATTTACTGTATTCCGCTAAAATGAACGAAGTCTAAAGCCAGGCTTTAAAACAATGATTGGGCAAATTTACCTTTCGCCATTTAGTCACAGCCCGGCATCGTTCATTTCTTAACGCTCCATTCCGTAAATTTCTTAACGCTTTTTTTCAGAGGCCAATATCAAGAATCATCAGAGTAATAGCTTGCGCTTATCCTGCCCAGTCCTTTAAAACAAAATCATTTAGGAGCAAGGATTGTTAAACTCTCTATTCAGTCCCTGTGGACGGGCCTCTTTTGGTTCGGTGCCGAGCGAAGGCGATGGCAGGCAAAATGATGCGAAGCATCCCGCCGTAAAGCGGGATCAGAAGCTAAAGCAGCCCGGTAACAGGGACGAGGCCCAGCGGCCTTGAGCGATAAATAATCTTAATGCACCAGCTTGTTGCATTAAGGGTATTGCCCCGTCCTAGAATAAGTTGACCCAAGGTCAACTTATTCTAGGACGGGGCAATACATAGTCTTATCCTAAAGCTACACGCTTAAATTCGGTCACTTTCACGTCATTTGCAGCTTTCAGATAAGCTTCTACAGTAATGCTGCCATCTTTCACAAAAGCCTGTGCCAGCAAAGTATTCTCTTTGAAGAAAGCATTCAGTTTACCTTCTGCGATCTTAGCAATCATTTCATCCGGTTTACCTGCCATTTTAGGATCAGCTTTCATGGTTTCTACCACGATGGTTCTTTCTCTTTCAATGGTTTCTGCAGGAATACTGGCTGCATCAACAGCTAATGGATTCATTGCTGCAATCTGCATGGCCACATCTTTACCTGCTTCTTCAGCAACTGTAGATAAGCCAACCAGAACACCCATACGGTATGCTCCGTGGATATAAGAAGCCACATAAGGCGCTTCCACTCTTTCAAATTTAGCCACACCAATTTTTTCACCGATAGAAGCAAGTTTATCATTGATCATATCAGATACTTTCGCTCCGTTGATCACCACTTCATTCAGTTCTTCAACAGTTTTTACATTGTTGGCAACAGCGGCATCCGCAATGCTTTGTGCAAATGCAACAAATTCCGCATTCTTAGATACGAAGTCAGTCTCGCAACTGATACATACCACAAAACCTGTTTTATTATCAGCAGAAGTTTTGGCAATGATAACCCCTTCTTTTGCTTCACGGTCGCTGCGTTTGGCAGCAACTTTTTGTCCTTGCTTGCGCAACCAGTCAATAGCTGCTTCAAAATCGCCATTGGTTTCTGTTAAAGCTTTTCTGCAATCCATCATACCGGCGCCGGTTGCCTGGCGCAGTTTGTTGATATCCGATGCTGTAATTGTTACAGTAGACATAATCTTTAATTAGTAATTAATAATTAGTAATTAATAATTAGCAGTCAGAACCAGCAATTGTGTATTACTAATTACTAACTACTAATTACTAATTCGATCTATAGAGAGATCTCAATAATAGTAGAATCTATCTGCTTCCACCTGCTCCACCACCCGCTGGGCGACGGTTACCCGGAACACGGCGCTTGGGAGCACCACCTGGTCCACCTGCTGCGCTGCCGCCGCGTGATCTGCCACCACGTGCAGCTTCAGTTTGTGCTTCAGCTTCAAGGCGACGTGCTTTTGCTTCGTTCTCATTGTTGCTGTCATCAGATTCATCTTCATCTTTAGAAGCCTGGCGTTCAGCCAAACCTTCAGCAATGGCAGCAATGATATAGTTAGTGATGATAGCAATAGACTTGGTTGCATCATCATTAGCAGGAATAGCGAAATCTACTTTGTTAGGATCGCAGTTGGTATCTACCATACCAAAAGTAGTGATACCCAAACGTTTTGCTTCTGATAAAGCGATGTGCTCGTGACCGATATCCACCAGGAACAAAGCAGCCGGTAAACGGCCCAGTTGAGCAATACCGCCCAATACTTTTTCCATTTTTTCTTTATCACGGCTAAGTGTCAGACGTTCTTTTTTGGTCAGGCTTTCTGCGCTTCCATCGTTCAGCATTTTTTCAATGCTCTGCATTTTCTTCACGCTCTTACGAACAGTGTTGAAATTGGTTAACATACCACCCAGCCAACGTTCTGTTGCATAGGGCATGTTTACACGCTTGGCACATTCACTAACGATCTCTTTTGCCTGTTTTTTAGTAGCCACAAACATGATCTTCTTACCGCTCTTGGCAATTTGCTTGATAGCAGCAGATGACTCTTTCAGGTGATCAACCGTTTTGTTCAGGTCGATAATGTGGATACCTTTTTTCTCAGCAAAGATGTAGGGTAACATCTTTGGATTCCACTTCTTTTTCAGGTGACCAAAGTGTACACCGGCCTCCA
>DAIOVU010000063.1:0-20460 GCA_036758845.1 Sediminibacterium sp. | reverse complement strand
TAAATGACTAATTTTAAAACACTAAAGTTCGGATATGCAATTGAATCGAATCGCTAAATGGATTGTTTTTGCCTTCTTTCTTTTCCCGTTCCTTTCCATGGCACAGGTAAATTCTGTGGAGTTTGGGAAAAACAGGATACAGCATAAGAAATTTATATGGAAGTTCTATCAATCTCCCAATTTCAATATCTACACGGCACAGGGTGGAGTAGAGCTGGGGAAATTTGTGGCACAGGTAGCCGAAGAAGAATTACGCTCCATAGAAAACTTTATTGAATATTCTTTACAGCGCCGCGCCAATATTGTGGTATATAATAACTACAACGATTATAAAAGCAGCAATATTGGTTTGGGCAGCGACTGGCAGAATTCAGGCGGACTAACCAAGCTGGTGAACAATAAACTGGTGGTATATTATGATGGAAACCACGACCACCTGAAGCGCGAAATACGCGAGGGTATTGCCAGGGTATTAACAGATAATCTTTTATTTGGTGATGATATTGGTGAGTTTGCCAGTAACCAGGCCCTGCTCGATTTACCCAAATGGCTGGTTGATGGTTATGTTGCTTACACCGCCGAAACATGGAGTACCGAAAAAGATGATGCATTAAAGAGCGCCATTCTTGGTGGCAGGTACAACTCGTTTTACCAGTTTGCTTTTGAAAAACCCTTACTGGCCGGGCATGCGTTCTGGTATTATATCGGAGAAAAATACAGGAAAGAAAATATCACGTATCTCTTATACCTGGCACGCATTTATAAAAATCTCAACAACGCCTGCTTAAGGGTTTGTAAAAGAAAGTTCAAAGAAGTACTGTCTGATTTTATGCAGTACGAGCAGGAAGTGTACGCCAAAGACATCCGCCAGCGGCGCAACCAGCCCAAGGGGCAATTGAATGTTTCGGAAGATATTTCTAAGAATGATTACTTCAGATTTCAGGCCAACCCTAATCCCAAAAGCACCACGTATGGTGTGGTTGAATTTAAAAAAGGCCAGTACAGCGTAAAGCTGATGGAGAATTTTTATGATGCAAGAACTTTATTAAAAGTGGGTGTTCGTACCAATATGGGCGATATCAATCCTAATTATCCCATTCTTGCATGGGATGGTAAAGGCTCACGTTTACTGGTGATCTATTGGGAAGATGGCAAAACAAAAATGTTTGTGTACGATATTTTTGCCAAGTACAAAAGGGCCAAACAGGAGATCACAGGGTTTGACCAGATACTGGATGCTACGTTTATGCTGGATGCCAACACACTGGTGTTAAGTGCTGTTAAGAATGGCCATTCTGATATCTATACTTATAAGATAGAAGAACAAAAAATAACCCAGATAACGAACGATGTGTATGATGACCTCGATCCTACATTTGTTGCATTTCCTAACCGTACCGGTATTATTTTTTCTTCCAATCGCCCCGATCCCAATGCACCCAACCAGGATACGGTATTGCCAAGCAAGTATAAGTTCAATATTTTCATGGTAGATATTCTGAACGACAGTAAGCAAAAACAACTAACGCAACTTACCAATGTAAAACAGGGTAATGCACGTTACCCCATGCAATACAATACCAATCACTTTACCTATGTATCTGATGAAAATGGTATCGGCAACCGCTGGGCAGGTTTCTTTGCCACACAACGGAATGGGTTAGATACTCTGTATTATATAGGTGATGAGCTTTTGCGTAACCCGTCACCCAAAGAATTTGATTCTACCTTAAACGCCTGGCAAAAACAGGAGCCTGACAGTGTGAGCTATTTCCAGGTGTATAAAGATTCTACCTATACTTTCCCCATCACCAATTACCAAAGCTCTTTGCTTGAAACACGTATTGCCGGTAACAATGGCCTGGTAAGCGAGGTAAGAAGGGAAGGAGATTTCAAATTCCTGTACAAACTAAAAGTAGACGAGCAGGCATTAAACAAACGTAATGTAAATGCAAGACCAACAGAATATATAAGAAAACTGACTGCCGAAAAGAAAGCAACAGAAGGAAGAGCTATTATTTACAATAAAAAAGCTGCTGCAGACACCGTTAAAAAAGCCAAAGATTTTTTCCAGAATGAATTTGCTGATGAAAAGCCCGACAGCAGCGCTATAGCACTACAAAATAATATGCCGGTATTACCTGCAAGAACCTCTGTGCTTTCCAAATCGCGGCTTTTTGATTACAGGTTAAAATTCAGTTCTGATTATGTGCTGAGTGGATTTACCAACAACATTCTCATAAACCGTTACCAGCCTTATGCCGGTGGTGCAGGCCCTATACAACTGAACAATGGTACTGATTTCAACTTTACTTTCCGGGTTGGCGTGAGCGATCTGATGGAAGATGTAAAATTTGTTGGTGGTCTGCGTTTTGGTACTAACCTGAGCGATAAAGATGTATTCTTTACCTATCAGAATCTGCGCAAACGTTTTGATTGGGGCCTTACCTATTACAGGAGTAACGTTAGCAATTTCTTTAATACCAGCTTCAATACTATGTTGTATACCAACCTTTACCAGTTTAATGTGTCTTATCCATTTAACGAGGTAAAGAGTTTGCGTGCAACAGTTGGTTTAAGAACAGACCGTGGTGTGCTTCGTTCGTATGATAATAATTCAGGCTTACCCGATCCCGGCGCATTAAAGTATGCTGATACAGTTACAAGGTTCGTGGTGTCGCGGCTGGAGTATGTGCATGATAACACGATCAATCCAACACAGAATATCTGGGTGGGCCTCCGGTACAAAGTTTATTTTGATGTGAATATGCCAACCTTTAAAACATCGCTTAACAATGGCAAAGCAACGATGAACCTTGGGTTTGACGCGAGATATTATCATAAGATCTACCGCAACTTTATCTGGGCCGGACGTGCAGCCGGTGATTTCTCATGGGGTGGCGAAAAGATCGTTTATTATCTGGGCGGTGTGGATGGATGGATCAGCCCTAAGTTTAACCGCAACCAGCCTGCAGCAGATCAAACCTATGCATTCCAGTCGTTAACAGTGAATATGCGCGGGTATAACCAGAATGTTGCCAACGGAAACAACGCAGTGATAATTAACAGTGAATTCCGTTTTCCAATATTTTCTACCCTTATCAACCGCCCGATTAATAATGCTTTCCTGCGCAATTTCCAGTTGGTGCAGTTTGTTGACCTGGGTACTGCATGGAATGGTAAATACAACGGCATCCATCGCCCCGGCGAAGTGATCACTGCACCTAATACACCTGTTGTAGTAAGGATAGATGCCGGCGGCCTGGGACCTTTTGCGGGTGGCTACGGTTTTGGTATCCGCAGTACTTTATTGGGTTACTTTATGAAATTAGATGCGGGCTGGCCAATGAAAGGTGTGTTTGTAGGCAAACCTGTTTGGTATTTTGCTTTGGGATTTGATTTCTGATAAATCTTTAAAAGAAGACACAAGTTCCCTGTCTGTCTCTTCTAACAATTCATAATAAACTGCGCCTTTGCGCCTTTGCGTGAAAAACTCTCGCAAAGGCGCAAAGGCGCAGTTTTATTTTCTTGTTTCTACCAGTCTGGGTAATTTTTTGATAGTGAAATACATGATCCCCAGCATCACCGCAAACAAAATAGTGAACACCCAAAGCTTCAGATAATTCTGCGGTACCAGCACATGGTGCGCCGATGTGTAAACCAGTACACGTGGATCTTTCACTACATCCCAGCTATTGAACCTGAGAAACCTGCCGATAAAAATACCATAGCTGCACAGCAATAAACTTGCAAACTCGCAAAAACTTACCCATGCGGGTTTGAGGTAGCGTAATAGAAATTTTTCAATATTCAGAAGGGAAGCCATGCCCAGTATCAATCCATTCCATGCGGCAGAAATAACCAGGATCAGATCGTACCAGAAAGGAACCGGCAGCCTTTGTTCATAATGAAAAATATCTGTGATGATGTAGGGAGCGTTTGGAAAAAATAATAACCAAATTACCAGCATGGCAATGGCCGGCACATTCAATTTCTTTAGTTTCAGCAATTGTGTACTTATTACATATGGAATAGCTGCGAGGAACATATTCCATGGATAAAAACTATAATCAGAAGTGGAAGAATAAAAGTAACGCACCACTAATAAACTCATCGAAAAACTGATCGAGAGTAACAGCATCTTACTAACAGGAGATATTTTCAGGTTCATATTAATGCTGAGATTTTTGGGATGAAGATGATGAATCCGATGATCACACTGATAATGGCCGACCATAGTACTGCCCCTGCCGCAACATCTTTGGCAATTTTGATCAGCGGGTGATAGGGTTCATGAACTGCATCGCTTAATTTTTCGAGTGCGTGGTTGCACATTTCAAGGCTGATGACCAGTGCTATGCAGAGCAGCATAATACACCATTCAATCAATGATATGTGTAACAGCCAGCCCGTAACAGCTACGAGTATGGCTATTGTAAGATGGATATTGCCATTACGGTCGTTCTTTAAAAAATGCCCCATGCCCGTAAAAGCATATTGGAAGGATTCAAGCAGGGATGTTTGTCTCATTTGTTTTGATTGAAGTTTTTTCGGCAATCCATTTCCACCAGAAAGCAGTGCAACTGGTGTATACAAAAAGATGGTAAAGATCGTCTGAAACGGAATGACCGGTTCTTATAACTGCCATGTAAACCGGAATCAGAAATAACACTGCTGCTAACGTAACGATGATCCCCTCGGGTTTAACCGGGATGTAAATCCATCCGGATTGTTTGAACCAGCTCATGGACTTTGTTTTTAGAGATGATTATTTTTTACACTTGTTTTATAAGGCTTTGTTCCTGCTATGCAGATTGGTACCAGTTTATTTTTCTGCTTGCGTACATCACCAGGGCTAATATAATGAACAGGCCAATACTACCTACCAATAATGCGGTATCTTCCAAACGGATCAGGATAAAGATAAAGCCATATAGCCCCCCGATCAACGAAGCAAAAATACCTGTAGTTTTCCAGCTTTTAAAATGGGCTTTGGCATATAGTGTGATCAAAGAAACCGTTGCTGCTGAAGCCACCAGGTAAGCCAGGTCGAATAAAAGAAATTCACTGACCGATAACAGTAAACTGTAAAAAATAACTAAGGCAAGCCCTACTAATACATATTGAACAGGGTGTACGGGTTTGTTTTGCATCAGTTCGATGATAAAGAAAAGCGCAAAGCTAAGCCCGATAACAAGGATGGCATATTTTACACTTCGTGTAGTTTTTGCGTACTGATCAGCCGGCTGCAGCATACTGATGCCAAAATTGTATGCGTATTTATTTATTTTTTCGTTCCGGATAGTGGTTGTATAAAGCAGATTCGCTTTGTTGAATACCCATTTGGCGCTGAAGCCTTTATCACTGACCTCTCTTTCGCCGGGAAGGGTGTTCCCGTCAAACGATGGATTGGGCCAGCTCGACTGTATCGCAAACCGACTGTTTCCGGCTAATGGAAGAAAATGCAGTTGCCCGCTTCCTTTTAATTGTATCGGTAAGTAAAAAGAAATGGGTTTGCCAAGATCTTCTTTTGTGAGGTTAACCGGTACCGACAGGCCAGAACTGTCAATCAGGCCAGATGGCAGGCCCGGCACTAAAGTATAACTGATGCCGTTAAGCTGTACATCAATTTTGTTTTCTATCCCTTTAAAATCTGTAATACCCAAACAGATCTTTGCTTCATTGAGTACAAGGGATGAGGGGTCAATATCTTTAGGCAGGGTACAAACAAAATTTCCTTTGCTGGCAATGCGGCTTTTATAAAGCAACACTTTGTAAATAGAACGCAATCTTTGTTCCGGCAAAATAGTTCCGTTCACATCAAGGTTGTCTGGCAGAAAAATCATGTCTTCCTTTACCAGTTTTTCTTTTCCATCACTGTCTTTGTCGTTTCGTAAATAAGGTATGAAAAGATAAGGTCCCGACACTGTTTGTGCAGACGCCCATTTACTGCTTACATCTTTTACAACTTCCTCCTGTTGCAGCTTTCTTTCATTAACAAGGTTGCTGATAAACAATGTAGGTATTAGCATTAACAGGATAAGGCCACCTGTTATAACACCTTTGATTAATGCCTTGTTTCCATTGCCGTTTGCAACGGGCCGGTTGGTAAGAGACTGTTCCATATTGGTTAATTTAAGTATAAAAGCACTTTGTATTTCAAAGTAAATAATTAAAAAAAATTAGTTAAGGTTTTTGATGATCTGCTCCAAAGCTTCCAGGTGCAGTTTGAACGCTTTTTCACCTGCCCTGGTAACGCTATAGGTTGTATTTGTTTTCCGGCCGATAAATCCCTTCTTTACCTTGATATAAGCAGAATCTTCCAGCGTTTTTAAATGGCTGGCCAGGTTGCCGTCTGTTACCTGTACCAGTTCTTTAAGTTGGTTAAAATTCACTTCCTCATTCACCAGCAATGCGCTCATGATGCCCAGCCGTATGCGGCTGTCAAATACTTTATTCAGGTTTTCGATGAAATTTTTCATGGGGTTCTTTTCGGTTAGTGGCTAGTAAGACCTTTCATATTTCCACCACATTGCCACGCCGTACATAACATGCAATACACCAAAGCCAAATGTCCAGAACATGAGTCCATAACCTATCAGCCAGAGGTTAACAATACCAAGTGCCAGTTCACTAAATCCCAGCCAGCGAATTTCGCTGAGCGTGTATTTACTCCCGTTTATCAAAGCCAGTCCGTAAAATATCAGGCAGGTTGGCGCCACCAATCCGCCATAACCCCATTGAATAAAACGGATTGCTACAATTCCGCCTGCAATAAGCGGGATCAGTGTATTCCACAATAATCTTTTTGCTGTTGTGCCCCAGATGGCTATTCCTGTTTGGGCGCTGCGCAGGTAGGTAAATGCAAATGCCACGATCAATGCCGCCAGGAAAGTGAGTCCACCAATCCATAACAGTTGGTGCTGTACATCACTTCCTGTTTCAAAGGCCATCTGGCGGTAATCTGTACCCAGCGTTTTTTCGGATGCCACCAGGCGGAAAGTAAAAAAGGCACCTGCAAGGGCGCATGCCCCGGCTCCAATACCGCTTAGTCCGCTCAAACTGATAAACCGGCTGCTGCGTTCCATCATCTGACGGATATCGTGAAGCGTATCTAAGTGTTCGTTTTTCTCAGTCATAAAAGTACTTTGAAATACAAAGTAAATAGAAAATTTTTAGACCAGGGTGTTTTTACAGAATTTTTTTATGAATGGTAATTGGTTATTTAGCCATGTCCGACCCGTTTTCGGTCTCTTCAACCAAAACAGGCTCTCTTAACTCAACAGGCCTAACAGCCCGCTTGCGTATCTGCATATTCAGCAGTTCTACCGTAAAGGAGAATGCCATGGCAAAGTAAACATAGTTCTTTAAGTGCAGGTCGTGCAACTGTTCACTGTCCCAGCCCTCTACCAGCAATACAAACCCGATCATCACCAAAAAAGAAAGCGCCAGCATTTTTAGCGTGGGGTGTTTATGAATAAAGGCTGAGATCCTCGGACTAAACAGGAACATGATGATCATGGCCACTACAACTGCGGCAATCATTACTTCGAGTCGTTTGGCGGTACCGCCGGCGGTAATAATGCTGTCGAAACTGAAAACCATATCTATCAACATGATCTGTAACACTGCCTGCCCAAAACCCAAAGGTTTGGTTTTGATGCCGGCTAGCACATCTGCTTCGCCCTCTAATTTGTGATGGATCTCTTTAACCGTTTTATAGATCAGGAACAATCCACCAGCCAGCATAACAATACTTGCGAGGTCAAAGTTTTTACCAAATATTGATAATAGGGATTTGCCCTTTTGTGCAAGCAGCCAGCTAAGGCCAAACAATAAAATGGTTCTTGAGATCATACCTGTTACCATCCAGGTAAACCTTGCTTTTGGCTGCAATGGCTTTGGCATGCGGTTCATGATAATGCTCACGAAGATCACATTGTCTATACCCAATACAATTTCTAAAACAACCAGTACTAAAAAACTAACTAAGCTTTCTGTAGTAAACAAAGTTTCCATCTTATGCGGGATTGATCACAAATATAAAGAGTATGGTTTATGCCTGTTGGGCAGACAAATATTGACAGATTTTTTTTGAGATAGCAGGTCCTTCATACACAAAACCTGTCCATACCTGCACCAATGAAGCGCCTGCAGCTAATTTTTCTTTCGCATCGGCGCCGGTGAATATGCCACCGCTGGCAATAATGGGCACCTTGCCCTGTGTTTGCTCAGAAAGATAACTTACCACACCTGTAGCCATTTTTTTTACCGGTAAACCACTCAGTCCACCCGCACCGATCTTTTGACTTTTGAGTTTTGACCTTTCACTCAACCCCTCCCTGCCGATAGTGGTATTGGTAGCAACCAACCCGCTCAGTTGCACTTCAAATGAAAGAGCAACAATATCATCTAACTGCTCCCTGGTAAGATCGGGGGCAATTTTTAACAGTAATGGTTTTGCATGAGGCTTTGCATGATTGATGTTCTGCAGCTCCGACAGAATTTTTTTCAAAGATTCTTTTTCCTGCAATTCACGCAAACCGGGCGTATTGGGCGAGCTAACATTTACCACGAAATAATCCACACAATCAAACAGCTCATTAAAACAAATATTGTAATCCTTCCACGCATCTTCATTCGGGGTAATTTTATTTTTACCAATGTTTCCGCCAATAATCAGTTTGGCGTTTTTGGATTTGGCGTTATTCCATTTAATTAGTCGTTGTTTGATGGTTGCCACACCGTCATTATTAAAACCCATCCGGTTAATAAGGGCTTTATCGGCAGGCAAACGGAACAATCTTGGTTTATCGTTGCCGGGCTGTGCCTTGGGCGTAACCGTACCAATTTCTATAAAGCCAAAACCCAGTGCTTCCAGCTCATTCAGGTACAGGGCATTTTTATCAAATCCGGCACCTAAACCAACAGGGTTATTAAACGTAAGCCCAAATACTGTTTTCTGTAAATCGGTACTATTATAGCCAAAGCATGTATTAACCATTGATTTAACCGGCCCCAGCCTGCACCCTGTTTTAAGCAGGTTCATGGCAAAATAATGTACATCTTCCGGGGGGAAGCAGAATAACAGCTCTCGGATAAGAGGGTAGATCATGCTGCGAAGATACGGGGGAGGGGAGGAAATTTTGGAATTGGGAAATTGGGAAATTTTGGAATTGAAATACAACGCTTGCCAAAATTACTCATATAAAACCTGCTAATTAGCAGCGGCTATCCGTCCCCCAAAAGCTCAATTTCCCAATTTCCCAATTCCAAAATTTCCCAATGCTCTCTATTCCCTCTCATTTGGTTGCATAAACAACCTTTTATTTGTTTTTTCCCTACATTTGGTAAGCTAAAATTGTTTGTCATGCAGGAAGCATATATCGTAGCCGGTTACCGTACCGCAGTTGCTAAAAGTAAAAGAGGTGGATTTCGTTTTTTCAGATCCGATGATCTTGCTGTTGAAGTGATCAAAGGACTGATGGCTTCTGTGCCTCAACTGGATGCTAAGCGTGTGGATGATGTGATTGTGGGTAATGCCGTTCCCGAGGCAGAACAGGGCTTGCAGTTTGGAAGAATCATTTCTGCAAAGGCTTTGGGTATTGATGTGGCTGGAATTACCATCAATCGCTATTGTGCCAGCGGACTCGAAAGTATCGCAACGGCTACAGCCAAGATCCGCACCGGAATGGCCGATTGTATTATTGCAGGCGGCACCGAAAGTATGAGTCTGGTGCCAACAACGGGATGGAAAACAGTTCCCGCTTATTCCATCACAAAAGATGAACCGGACTTCTACCTGAGCATGGGCCTTACCGCCGAAGCAGTGGCCAAAGAATATAATGTTAGTCGTACCGACCAGGATACCTTTGCTTACAACTCTCACCAAAAAGCCATGCAGGCCATTCAGAATGGCTATTTCAAATCAGGCATACTACCCATTACTGTTGAAGAAACCTATGTGAACGAGAAAGGCAAAAAAGCCACCCGTTCTTATGTGGTTGATACAGACGAAGGTGTACGTGCCGATACAAGTGTTGAGGCATTAGGCAAACTGAAACCTGCATTTGCCATAGGCGGGTCGGTAACTGCGGGTAACTCATCACAAACCAGCGATGGTGCGGCTTTTGCCCTGGTGATGAGCGAAAGAATGGTGGTTGAACTGGGCTTAAAACCTATCGGGCGCTTAGTAAACTGTGCCTCTGCCGGCGTGCATCCGCGCATTATGGGCATTGGCCCGGTAGCTGCTATTCCTAAAGTATTAAAACAGGCCAATATGAGTTTGGGCGATATTGACCTGATAGAATTAAATGAGGCATTCGCTTCACAGTCTTTGGCGGTGATCCGCGAACTGGGACTGAACCCAGATATTGTAAATATTAATGGTGGCGCCATTGCCCTCGGACATCCATTGGGTTGCACCGGCTGTAAGCTTACTGTTCAGATATTGAACGATATGAAAAGACTGAATAAAAAGTACGGAATCGTGTCTGCCTGCGTTGGCGGCGGGCAGGGTATTGCCGGGATTATTGAGAATCTGTAATAGTGATCTGACAATCAACATAGAACAAGAAACCCTGCTCTTAAGTGGGGTTTCTTAGTTATAGAAACTTCCGGATATACTTGCCAAATATCATTCTCCCGGGTGATTAATATCATATGAAAAGGCAGGGGTTGAGAATACCTTTACGGTACATTCTTCCGATATGAAAAACATATTAGTTCCCACCGATTTTTCTCCTACCTCCAAAAATGCGGCCCGCTATGCATTGCAACTGGCCGAACAACTGGGCGCTCCGAAAGTCATTTTATACAATGCTTATCAGGCGCCCTTAATGGTAGATCCGATGGTGCCTGCTGTGCAATTGCTGAACGAGGATAACCTGAAGAAAGACAGCCATGAGGCGCTTGATAAGTTTAAATTATTTGTTACTGCATTTTGTCCTAAAAGCTGCACGATAGAAACCTATTGCGAATACGCCTTATTGAATAACGGGTTGGATGAGGCCTGCCTTGCAACAGGCGCTAACCTGATTGTGATGGGAATAACCGGTGGTGGATTGCTTACCGAAAAACTGATAGGCAGTAATACCATTTCTGTTGCCAAACATTCAAACACACCTGTCATTATTGTTCCGGTCAACAGCAGGTTTACTAAAATAGAAGAAGTGATGCTGCTGAGCGATTTTGATAAAGCAGATAAAACCATTCCAGTTGGCCCGCTGAGAAAAATAATGGAAGAAACAAAAGCGAAACTCTTTGTTTTTAATGTGGAAGAAGAAGTAGATGAATATGGCGTTACCTATCCGTCAAATGTGTTGGGCGAGAGTTATGCGGTACACACTTTATTGCAGGATCTGAACCCCGAATATCATTTTACCAGGAACAAAAACTATATGCAGGCCATTGACGATTTTATATTGGAACATCATATCGATCTGATCATAACTATTCCCCGGAAGCATAGCTTTTTTGAGAGCCTTTTCTCATCAAGCCATACAAAGATGCTGGCTTTTCATAGCCACATTCCTTTGATGGTTGCGCATAGATAATCAGGATAAAGGTTTATTAAGCATTCAAGGCCCGGAGCAGCTCTCATCTCCGGGCTTTTTGTTTTAGTCTGGAGTCTGGAGTCTGGAGTTAGGAGTTTGGAGTTCAAAGTATTTTTCTACTCCAGACTCCTAACTCCAGACTCCCAACTTAACTCAGGTATTTCCCTACAATCGGCACCCTTCTTCCCACCCCAAATGCTTTTGGAGAAATGCGGATAATGGGGCAGAACTGGTTTCGTTTGTATTCGTTGGTGTTTACCATTTTGATGGTTCTGTCTACCAGTGCAGCATCATATCCCTGCGCCTTTATCTCCGCAGGTCCCAAATGTTTTTCTATGTATTGATAAAGGATCTGGTCAAGCACTTCATAATCAGGCAGGCTGTCGCTGTCTTTCTGGTTGGGCCTGAGTTCTGCGCTTGGTGCTTTGGTAATAATACTTTCAGGAATGATCTCCTTCTCCCGGTTGATGTATTTTGCCAACTCATACACCTGTAGTTTGTAGCAATCGCCTAATACACCAAGACCGCCGGCCATATCACCATACAAAGTGCCATAGCCGGTAGCCAGTTCACTTTTATTGGAAGTGTTGAGTAAGATGTACCCGAATTTATTGGCGATGGCCATTAATAAATTTCCCCTGCTGCGGCTTTGTATATTTTCTTCTGCCAGCGAAAAAGGAAGATCACCAAAAACAGGTTTTAGTGTTTTTAGAAATGATTCATACACTTCATTAATGCGGATGATATCGTATGGGTTACCCAGGTTTTTACTGAGTTGTACCGCGTCATCTACAGAATGTTCTGTTGAATAAGGCGAAGGCATTAGCACAGCCCGTACATTTTCCTTGCCCAATGCCTCGCAGGCAATGGCTAATGTAACAGCCGAATCAATACCGCCTGATGAACCAAGGATGGCTTTGCTGAACCCCATCTTGCTAAAATAATCGCGTATGCCCAGTATCAACGCATCGTATACCTGCGATATATTGAGCCCGGGCTCTAATGTGGATGGCGTTAATTCTTTATCAGGCACACGGCTGGCAGGTTCTATAATTGTTGCATCTATGGTTCCATCATCTAATAATACCACACTTTCCAAAGCCTCTTTAAACATGGGTAATGCCTTGCAGAGGTTCGCATGTTTGTCGAATACCAATGAAGCGCCATCAAACACCACTTCTGTCTGACTGCCAATGGCATTGCAGTAAAACATGGGAAGATGGTACTTTATTACATTCGACTTGATCACCGATTTGCGGTCTTCATCATGCGTATAATCGTAAGGCGAAGCGCTGATGTTAAGCATGATGTCTGGATGTTGCTCCATCAGCTTGTCCATTGGGCAAATGCGGTATAGCGGGTTATCACCAAGGTTCCAGATATCTTCACAAATGGTGATGGCTAATTTTTTGCCTTTAAATGGCACTACCTGCCAATCGAATGAAGGTTCAAAATACCTGTACTCATCAAACACATCATAGGTAGGCAACAAGGTTTTGTGAATTTCTGCTTTGATCTCTTTTTCGTACAGAAAAAAAGCGGCGTTAAACAGGCTCTTGCCTTTTTGTTTCGTGTTTCTTGCAGGACTGCCTATCAGCACACCAATGGTATCGGCATGCTCCCTGATCTTGTCAACAGCCTCATAGCATTTATTAATAAAGTCGTTGAACTCTACAAAATCTCTTGCGGGGTAACCGCTAACACACATCTCGCTGAACATGATCAGGTCGCCACCCTGTGCCTTGGCCTCTTCTATGGCACTGATTATCTTATGGATATTGTTTTCGAAGTTTCCGATATGATAATTCTGCTGTGCTAAAAATATCTTCATCGGGTAAAGTTCCGTAACTTTTGGATAGTTTTTCACTTTTCAGGCCATAAATCAATCACGGGTGTCAAACAGTTTTGTATGGGTAGAAAATCATGTTCAGCAATTTTTTGTATTGTTTTAGCACTGAATGTATTTGCGCAACAGCATAGTTTCAGGTTTTTTCCTGTGGATGTACCCGCTCTGCAATCTCAGGCTTTGATTGGCAATATCAACACCCGTTTTTTTCTTTTAAATACAGACCGTCATGATAGTTTAGTTTTATACATTTACGACACGTCTGCGCAAAAAGGACATGCGAGGCAATACGCATTTCCAAAAGAATTACTCTCTATTCAGCTAAAAGAGCGATCTGTTATTTTTATAGCTACCTCCGGCAATAAAAACAGAGTTGGTTATCACCTGCTTGAATTGAATGGTGAAGGAGAGGCGCTTCGTACTAAAGAAGGTGAATTGCCCGCAATGAAAGGCATGCCAAAACTGCTTACCAGCAACAATAAGTTCTATACTTTGTTTTATGAACTGATCCGAAAATCAAACGACTCCCTGCAGATACGTGGTACCATACTTGGGCCTGACTGGAACATTATAAAACAGTTAGAATACAGTTTTAAGCAGGATATGGAACTGGATGCGGCACCTGAAACATTTCTGGATAACAACGGCAATGCCCATGTGCTGGTGTTTGATAAATATAGTAACTACCGGATATCATCAGATCTGACTGTGAATACAATGCCTTTAACAGAAGAACAGATTGTAAGTGAAACTTTTACTTTTCAGAAAGTGAAAATAAAAGGCATGCAGGTTTTTCAGAATAACGATTGTAATTGCCTGCAGGCAGAAGGGATGTATGTTGACGGGTTGTCGAAAACAAATAAAGGGATATTCAGTATTGCTTTTCCGTTTGGCAGAAAAAATGAACTGGCGCCGAGGTTTATTCCGTTTACAGGTGATATGCTGAAGAACTTCCGTAAAGGCTTTGCAGCAACAGAAGCATCAATATTGAAAAGCATCCAGTTGCTGGAAATGGTGTATGCTGATGAGGGCAGTTTTGCGATACTTAGATTGAATAACGGAGCTCCACAACAGGTACAAAGAAATCTAACGGTGGAAGATCCCTCAACCCAATCATTCTTACGGTCATTAAATAGTTCAAGGGCAACAGATTATCAACCTCCGCCCATTGCTGTTAATACGGGCGGGCCAAACCAACGGATTCGGACAACACAAGTGCCTGCCGACAAATTTGTGAATGCCGCACCGGTAATGGCGGGAACATCTGCGCATAAATCACCACTTTTGTCCCGCTCTACCGGGCGGAATGCACCTAAATTTATTTGCGTAAAATTATCTAAAGAACAAGGCTTCGAATGGTATACCAGTAAATCGCTGGATGTATTTGCTGCAGGTGATCCGCCCTATAACCATATCTTTTTTATTGGTGGTGAAAAAGAATCGTTGCCATTGGCCTTATACCAGGTAGACGCATTCGATGAACCTTACCCTGTATTGATCACAATGAAACCAGGCGGCCTGACAAAAGATAAGTTTCCGGAAAAAATACTGGTATTCGCACCCATTCAGTTTCTTGCCCATTCACAATACGCATCGTTGTACATGAATACAGAAGCGGGTATTGGCGGACTTATGTTTATTCAAACAAAGAATGAGCAATCGCCTTTAACACGCAATTAGTAAATCATCGCTGTTTGTTTGTTGGGTAGCTATACATTTGTAACAGACTCATGAATAAAATAAACCGATGAAACAAGGGCTGGTATATTTCTGCACTATTTTTTTTCTACTGTCCTGCAAATCCGGGGAAAAGATACCTGATGTATCGGGCATCAATATATCCTTGCAGGTAAACAGGTTTGAGAAAGATTTCTTTTCGCTCGATACCCTGCATCTGAACAGCTCACTGCAGGTACTTCACGAAAAGCACCAGGGGTTTGCGCAGGATTTTTTATTTAATATTCTTGGCATTACTCCAGACAGCGCCGGAAAAGATATTCCAATGTTTATCCGCAGTTATGCGGGCCTGTACCAGGCTTCCCTTGATAAGTTTAAACAGTTTAACAGGATAGAAGAACAGGTAAAAAAGGGGTTGCAGTTTGTGCAGTATTATTATCCGAAGTATCCGCTGCCAAAAAAGCTCGTTACTTTCATCGGGCCGATAAACAGTTACGGCAATATTATTACCCCTAATGCATTGGCTGTAGGTCTGCAACTGTATATGGGGAAAGATTATCCTTTATATCTTTCTGAGCAGGGACAACAGTTGTATCCGAAATTTATTTCAAGACGTTTTGAGCCGGAGTATATACCGGTAAACTGTATCAGGAATATTATTGATGATATGTATCCCGATAAAAGCATTGGCAAGCCGTTGGTAGAGCAGATGGTGGAAGCGGGCAAGCGTATCTATCTGCTCGACAGGTTTTTACCTGAACTGCCTGATACACTGAAAATAGGCTATACCAAACAACAATTGGATGGGTGTTATGAAAGTGAAAAAGGCATCTGGAGTTTTTTTGTGCAGAATGATCTTTTATATAATGCTGATCCCAATCTTACCCGCGATTATATGAGTGATGGCCCCAACACTCCCGCATTGGGCGATGCCTCTCCCGGTAATATCGGGCAGTTTGTTGGCTTGCAAATAGTAACGAAATGGATGGGAAAGAATAAAGATCTCTCACTGGATGAGTTGATGAAAACGCCGGCAAAGAAAATATTTGATGAGGCGAGATACAAACCCAGGTAAACAAAAAGCTAAAAAAGAATTCCTGAATAGCATGTTTTGCTATTAAACACATAGGTAGATAGGTGAGGAAACAGGGCAGATAGTTTAAAAGCTATGTTTCTTTTTTTCCCCCAATGTATCTATGTGGCTTAAAAGATTTGAAACAAAGAATAACCGCATCATTTAATACTTTTCAAAGTAAAAATACATCAGCATCTAATTTCAATAATACAATGTGTTAATGAATAACAGGATCAGTTCATCTTGTTAGGCACAATCATTTCAAAAGCGGGGATATTAACAGAGAACAACTGTTTATTATTCTGGTTCTCCATCTGGTAGCTGCCATGCATTCTTCCCATTTCGGTGCGCAGGTTGCAGCCGCTTACATATTGATAGTTCTCTCCGGGATTTAATACGGGCTGAACACCTACCACCCCTTCTCCCTCCACTTCACGATGTTCTCCATTGCTGTCGAATATATACCATTGGCGGCGCAGCAGTTTAACAGCAAAATTATTGTGGTTATTAATGGTAATGCGGTA
The DNA here is from genome assembly GCA_036758845.1 of Sediminibacterium sp. Classification (GTDB taxonomy): domain Bacteria; phylum Bacteroidota; class Bacteroidia; order Chitinophagales; family Chitinophagaceae; genus Sediminibacterium. The sequence goes on along the minus strand of DAIOVU010000063.1, from coordinate 3,783 downwards.
CGCAAACATGTACTCGCTGTTCAGCGGGTTGCTGTAATCGGCCTGGTAAAAGGTCTCTACACTTATTTCAACACCTTCTGAAATTTTAGATGCCATTGTGCAATTGGTTGCTTTCAGGTAAAAATAAGGAATTGAAACTTAGAAACCTTGTGAAAAAATATGAGTGGCTGAGCCCATAAACAAAGTGCCATCGGTAGAATTATCCACTTGATTTAACAGTGTTGTGTTCCGTTTGGACGTAATTTTGCAGCACATTAAAAGCAGGTTATGACAAAAATTGCAGTTGCAAACGGAGATGGCATCGGACCGGAGATCATGGGAGCGGTTCTATCGGTTTTTAAAGCCGCCAAAGTGCCTCTCGAATTCGAATTTGTGGACATGGGTAAATGGGTGTTTGATAAAGGGTACAGTAATGGAATGACCCCCGAAGCACAGGAAACCATCGAATCTCTCGGCATTCTCTTTAAAGGCCCGATGGAAACCCCCAAGGGGAAAGGCGTAAAAAGTGTGAATGTGACCGCGCGGAAAACCTGGAATACTTATGCCAACAAAAGAACGTTTCAAACTTTAAGCGGGGTTGATACCGTTTTCAGTAAAGCAGAGATACCCATTGATATTACTATTGTGAGGGAGAATATTGAAGATACATATGGTGGAATTGAGCATATGTTAACCCATGATGTGGCCCTCAGCCGTCGCTTTATTACCCGCCCAGGTAGTTTGCAGGTGATCAAATACGCATTTGAAATGGCCAAAAAGAAAGGAGCCAGAAGAATTACCTGCGGTCACAAAGCCAATATCATGAAACTCACTGATGGCTTGTTCCTGGATGTGTTTTATGAAGTAGCCAAAGAATACCCAAGCCTTAAATCGGATGATGTGATCGTGGATGACCTGTGTATGAAATTAGTTAGCCGCCCCGATCTGTTTGATGTGGTAGTGCTTACCAATCTGCAGGGTGATATTGTGAGCGATCTTTGTGCCGGATTGGTTGGCGGATTGGGTTTTGCACCTTCAGCTAATATTGGTGATCATATCTCTATTTTTGAAGCGGTACACGGCACAGCTCCGGATATTGCGGGTAAAAATATTGCCAACCCAACAGCATTGCTGTTGAGTGGTATTGGTATGCTTCGCCATCTCGGATTAATGGAGACCGCTGCAATGGTAGAAAATGCACTATTATTTACCCTTGAAAGCGGGGTGCATACCGGCGATTTTGGAGATAAATCCATCCCCTCACTCAGCACCTCAGAATTTACAGAAGCCATCATCGGTAATTTCGGAAAGTCGCCGGCGCTTAATCCCAAACCATTTATCGCCGACCAGGATCCAACCCCTACCAGTTTTAAATTAGAGAAAAATCCCATGTTAGAGAGTCTCGAATTGAGCCAGGTAGCAATTGTTGGGGTGGATATGTTTATAGAAAGCAACCTGCAACCCAGTGTGATCGCTGAAAAATGCCTGAATCATACCACAGATATTTTCAAGCTGGTTACCATCAGCAACCGGGGAACACAGGTATGGCCCAAGGGGTCTTCATTTACCAACCTGGTAAACCAATACAGTTGCCGTTTTGAGAGCCTTGGCGATGTTCCGGTAACACAGGTTGATATTATGGAACTGTACAGGCGTTTGGCACATGATTTTAAAATATGTTCAACAGAATTGTTGAATATGTGGGGCGATAAGAAGGCGTATAGCTTAGCGCAGGGTCAATAATTAGCGCTGATTGATATGATTTCGCTGATTTGGCTGGTAATCAAACCGAAATCTGCGGAATCAGCGCTGATTGATATGATTTTTTAATATGATTTAGCTGGTATTCAAACCGAAATCTGTGGAATCAGCGATGATTGATATGATTTTTGGTATGATTTCGCTGATTTGGCTGGCAATCAAACTGAAATCTGCGGAATCAGCGCTCATAAATCCGTTTTTAATGTAATTTCACGGCTCATTTAAAAGAGCAATCGAACTATGGCTGAAGTGATCTTAATGCCCCGACTAAGCGATACCATGACAGAAGGGGTTATTGCTGCCTGGCATAAAAAAGTGGGTGATGCAGTGAAGAAAGGTGATTTGTTAGCAGAAATTGAAACCGATAAAGCCACCATGGAACTGGAAAGTTATCAGGATGGTATTTTATTATATACAGGCACCCCAACAGGTGGTAAACTGCAGGTGAATGACCTCTTAGCCATTTTTGGAAAAGCCGGCGAAGATGTTTCTGCGCTTGTTGCCCAACACGCTGGCGGTGTGGCCGCAGCTGCCCCGGCCCCTGAAGCTAAAACTGCAACCGCAGCACCAACAACATCATCAGTAAATGTTTCAACTATGGAAGAAGTAGTGCTGATGCCCAGACTGAGTGATACTATGACCGAAGGCGTAATTGCCGGCTGGCAGAAAAATATTGGAGATACCGTTAAGAAAGGAGATGTGCTGGCTGATATCGAAACAGATAAAGCCACCATGGAACTGGAAAGTTATAAAGATGGTATCTTATTATACCAGGGTGCCAAAGCAGGAGAAAAAATATTGGTGAATGATCTTCTTTGCATTATTGGTAAAGAAGGATTGGATGTGAATGCAATTGTTGCTGGAGTTAAAGCAGGTGCACAACAGTCAACAGTTGACGATCCACAGTCCACCGCAGCACCGGTTGAGAGCAAATCTCAAACTGCTATAGCACCGGTTGCTTCTGCTGAAGTATTAAATGAAGGAAGAATTCTGGCATCTCCACTGGCTAAAAAAATTGCTTCTGAAAGAGGTATTGATCTTCGCTATGTAAAAGGAACCGGTGATAACGGACGGATTACAAAAGCTGATTTGGATAATTATGTACCTGCTGCTGCATCTGCAACCAGCGCAGCCCCATCTGCCGCAAAAGCAGTGGCTCCTGCCGCGGCTTCCGGCGTAGTAAGCTTTGATGAGGTTCCTGTTTCTCAGATGCGTAAAGTAATTGCCCGCCGTTTAAGCGAAAGCTTATTTACCGCGCCGCATTTTTACCTTACTATGAGTATTGATATGGACGCTGCTGTGGCAGCCCGTGCAAAAATTAATGAAGTAGCGCCGGTAAAGATCAGCTTTAATGATATGGTGTTGAAAGCAACAGCGTTGGCATTAAAGCAACACCCTAAAGTAAACAGTAGCTGGCTGGGCGATAAGATCCGTTACAACCATCACATAAACATTGGAGTGGCTGTAGCTGTGGAAGATGGATTATTGGTGCCGGTGGTTCGTTTTGCCGATGGTAAATCATTAAGCCAGATTGGCACAGAAGTAAAAGAATTTGCACAAAAAGCTAAAGATAAAAAATTACAACCCAGCGATTGGGAAGGAAGCACCTTCACCATCTCTAACCTGGGTATGTTTGGTATTGATGAGTTTACTGCCATCATTAATCCACCCGATGCCTGTATCCTGGCTGTAGGTGGTATTGCGCAGGTACCTGTAGTTAAAAAAGGACAGGTAGTTCCGGGTAATGTAATGAAAGTAACCATGAGCTGCGATCACCGTGTGGTAGATGGCGCAACCGGGTCTGCTTTCTTACAAACGCTGAAAAGCTTGCTGGAAGAGCCTTTGCGGATGTTAGTGTGACCGAGAGCATCGTGAGGCGTCAGTCGTGAGACGTGAGAATTGTGAATCGTCAGTCGTCAATCGTGAGAGGTGAGTAGAAAATAACTTAATGTAAAAGAGCCCTTCAGAGTTGGAGGGCTCTTTTAGTATATGTCTCGTCCTGAAAAAAGTTGACTACAAAATGAATTTGTATGCAACAGTTAA
>DAIOVU010000062.1:0-20688 GCA_036758845.1 Sediminibacterium sp. | reverse complement strand
CTGGCTCTGTATTACATCAATTTTTATCAGAAAATTAAAAGTTTAAACAAGTTCAATAACAAACCTATTGAAACAATTCTTATTGACGGAGACGAGTTAGCAAAAAATTATAAATTAATCTCGAAAAATATTCCCCCTGATGCCATTGATAAAGTAGAAATGATTGATAAATACGAAGTTAATCCTCTTTTAAGAGGATTGACAGGAAACCGTAAGCAAGCAATGAATCTTACCCTTAAAAATCCAAATCATGTTAGCGCATTCGGAAATTTAAAAATCGGAGCAGGCATCGAATCCAAACAAAACTTGACTGGGGATCTATTTGCACTTAATAAAGCCTCAAAGACTATGATATTGGGCAACAATAACAATATTGGAGTAAGCCCTTATGAGGAAATCACATTCGATCAGAAAAATACACAGAGTAAAGATTATGAATTTGACAATACATTGATTCCTATGCAAATTGAAGAAAATTCTTTATTTGCCAAGCCACTTTTTAATGCAGTGCCTAATAGCTTGTTTAATAACTCAAATATGGCTACTGTAAATAATAGCCTAAAAATAAATAGTACGCTTAGTGCAAAAATATTTTCAGATGTGTATCTTGATAAAATCAGGCAATTTCAAAAATACAATTTTCTAAATCTGATCTATCCGACATTATCATATAAAACAACTTCTGAAAAACAATTTTTACCCAGTAATGTAAACTTATATGGACAAGTGAAATATTTAACAAAAAAGACTCAACTTCTAATTACCGGCGTTTACTCAAATAAGAAATATGAGGAAATTGATAGTATTAACTCTACACTTAATTATTTGTCAGATTTACTTTCGCGATATAAACGTTCAGGGATTGGCACATATTTTACATATCGTATTGATTCGAGCAAAGTCTTTGAATTTTCTGTTCAATACGTATATGATACAAAAAAACAAAAATATGATTTAAATCAAAATTCATTTCGAACTATAGATTCTTTATATCAGACAGATCAACAGTTTCAGGGTACTAATACCGGAATTAGATATCTTAAAAGTGAAGCTAGATTCCTATTCCGAAAAAAAAGGACATCTCCTGGTGAACTTCGGTTAACAAACACACTTTTCAATGCTGATTTGAACAGTTACTTGCAATTGCATACGAATTCAAATTTTGTTTTAGATCCTATTAACTATCAAAACAGGAACCAAAGTAAAAGCAATAAGTTGCAATTATTTTATAGCAAAGAATTAGCGGTTCGAAAATTCTCTTTTGGAATTGGTGGTGGGGTAGCATTATATGCGAATACTTTTTTTTTGCAAAAAACAACTACTCAGCGAGCAACATTTTTTTTGCCGGTTTTTAATGTTAATTGTAAATATCGAATAAACAACAAGAATGATATCAATTTGGGAATTGACAATAATTCAACTAATCCTGGTTCTGTAAATATTAATCAGAATTCTATCCTAACATCTTTTAGATCGTTTACATCCAGAATTCCATGGTATAGAAATGTTCCTTATTTGCAATCAAACCTAACGTACATTTTTAGGGATATTAACAATGGAGAATCGCTGATTTTCTCATGGTTATATCTTCGACAATTTAGTAGCGAAGTATCTAATATTCGATATTTTAAAGATTTTGATTATTATACAACAAGATACAGCTCGAATAACCAAGACCAGAATACCCTTTTTTTGAAGTATGATAAATATGCTTCCAGAATTAAGAGCTCTTTTAGTATAAAGCAAAGTTTTACATGGTTTACAAGACCAATAGAGGTTAATTCTCTTATAGTAAGCAATAGGAATTTTGTCTATTCTCTTAATGCTTCTTTTAAGCCATACTTTAATAGTGTTTTCAATATTACAGGAGGAGTAAGCCTGATGTATAACCAAGATATTTCTTCACGAAAAAGCACTTATCAAGTTGGTCCCTATATAAATGCTACTGCTATTTTATCTAATAAATTTTCCATTGGAACTAATTCCAGTCATTTTTCTGATAATTTTGCAATACAAAAAAATAATTATTGGTTCATATCATCTTCAATTTGGTATACCATCAGGCAATCACGTTTAGATATGAAACTAACTATTAATAATATTTTAAATACAAATGCTACCTTCTCTGGATCTCGAAATGATGTTTACAGTCAATTTGGCCAACAAAAGATGCTACCAAGGTTTGGCCTAATCGAATTTTTGTATAAATTATAGTTTTGAAATAAACAAAGTTTCCAATCACCTGTTTTACCGGTAAATCCTGCATGATTGGAATTATGCCTTCTTATTCTTTCAGATAAACAATCTGAAGTGAATCCCACGTAGAACCGGTTTTTTATTTGAGAAAAAAGAATATATACTTGATACATAGGCAAAAAAATAACCCCTAAGAAATTTCTTGGGGGTTATTTTGTGGGAGCACACGGGTTCGAACCGCGGACCCCTCCGACTGAAGGTCGGAGTGCTCTAACCAGCTGAGCTTATAAGTTTTTCAATCATTTTCCGGCTTTTCCACATTTTGATTTCTTTTTCTCTTTTCATAGCAGTTTCTTTGGAATCATGTGTTTCGGAATAGACAAGTTTCCAATCACCTGTTTTACCGGTAAATCCTGCATGATTGGAATTATGCCTTCTTATTCTTTCAGATAAACAATCTGAAGTGAATCCCACGTAGAACCGGTTTTTTATTTGAGAAAAAAGAATATATACTTGATACATAGGCAAAAAAATAACCCCTAAGAAATTTCTTGGGGGTTATTTTGTGGGAGCACACGGGTTCGAACCGCGGACCCCTCCGACTGAAGGTCGGAGTGCTCTAACCAACTGAGCGTATGAGTTTTTCAATCATTTTACGACTTTTCCATGCTTTGACCTCTTTTTCTCTTTTCATGGCATTTTCTTTCAAGGCGAAAGTTTCAGTATAAACAAGATCCCAGTCACCAGTTTTACCTGTAAAGCCTTTGTGATTAGTATTATGTCTCCTGATTCGTTCGGATAAACTGTCTGAAGTGAATCCGACGTAATACCGGTCTTTGATTGCTGAATAAAGAATATAAACTTGATACATAGGCAAAAAAATAACCCCTGAGAAAATTCTGAGGGGTTATTTTGTGGGAGCACACGGGTTCGAACCGCGGACCCTCTGCTTGTAAGGCAGATGCTCTAAACCAGCTGAGCTATGCTCCCTTGTTTATTGGGAGTGCAAAAATAGGGTCTGAGCGGTAACCTCCAAAAAAAAGTTTGACTTTTTTTAAATTAATTGAACTGAAGCGCCGGTAAACGGTAATGCTGGCTGTCATATACGAACAATTCTTCTATATGATAGGTCCAGTATTTATACAATGGGGATTTGGCTATATAATTATCCGCTTCTGCCTTGTTTTCGGCATTGATGGTTACCCAACTGGTCTGGCTTTCCATGCTTACGGCATAACTGTCTATAATGCCTTTATTGATCAGGTAATTGATATACGTGCGGTGTGGTGGTACCAGCGACATGAAATCCTCGTCCATTGTAAAGCTGATGATCGCCTGAAACTTTTTCATTCTCTCTGTTTTACTGGTTAGTCAGTACAAGATTCGTGCAATGTTTGATCAGATGGCAAACTGGCAATCAGGGCAAAGATCAACTGCATTTATTGCAGTATTTTGCGGCACTTAAATTTAATCATATCTATCATGAAAACAATCGGATTGCTCTTACTTTCTAATATTTTTATGACGTTTGCCTGGTATGGCCACCTGAAAGACAGGGGTTTACCGTTATGGAAGGCTATCCTGATCAGTTGGGGCATCGCTTTTTTTGAATACTGCCTCATGGTTCCTGCCAACAGGGCGGGTTATGCCAATGGGATGAGTGGTTTTCAACTGAAAATTACCCAGGAGATCATTACACTGGTAGTGTTTTCTGTATTTGCCGTATGGTACCTGAAAGAACCGTTTGCATTTAAATACTTAATCAGCTTTCTGTTTCTGATTGGAGCAGTTTATTTCGCTTTTAAAAAGTAGAAAAGGGCATCCCGTTGCCGGTTTGCCCTTGTTCCCCCTGTACAATGAACGGTACTGCTTGCTTAGTATCCAAAAGAAAAATAGTTTTCTCGTAGTAAGTGATTTGGAAAATAGACTGGCCCCCGCAAAAAAAGTTTAAAGCAATTGCAATGAACCCAAAAAAATCTGTGCCATCTGTGTAATCTGTGGTGAAAAATTACTGATAGATTAACTGCGCAATTCTTCCATTGGCTCCTGCCAGAAACACTGCCTTTCCCTTTTTAGCTTTCTGGCAAACATGAAAACTTTCTTTAGAGATCAGCTCCCAATTTTTCCCGCCATCTTTCGAAATATCAATACCCGATGTGCCACAGGTGAGGAGTTTGTGTTCGTTAATATAAATAACACAGGAACGGTAGCCGTGGGGTGGGGTTTGGGGAATATGAAATTTGATGGGCGTATCATTATCCAGACTAAAATATGCACAGTTGTTATTGCTGATGGTATCTTTTGTGAAATCACCTCCAACAACAATTCCTTTTCTGTTTTTGTAAACAGCAAGCGAGTTGGCGCCGGTTGATTGCTTACCCTGCATGATAGGTAAAGAATCTTTCAGTCCTGCATGAAACAACCTGGATGATTGCCCGCCGGAAGCCAGTGTAAACTGCTGATAACCGTTGCCCAGTATTTTAATATTAGTGCCGCTGGATGCAAAAAAAGCTTCTCCCGCTTTTGCTGCTATTCCCTTGTTGCCGGGTGCAGGAGATAAGATTTTCCAATGATCGCCCTGGTCAGAGGTTTGGGCAATAAAGATCATATCATTGATCGGGTCGCCAACAAGCACACCGTATTTCTCTCCTGAAAAATCCATGGCATCAAAAAATGCACCGGTGGTTGTGTCTTCAAAAACCTTTTTCCAGTTTTGTCCGCCGTCAGTCGTTTTTAATAATACTGCCGGTTGGGTAATGCCCATAATGATAGCTGTATTTTCATCAAATGCCTCAATATCCCTGAAATCATTTTTTTCATAACCGGGTATGGTGAGCCATGTAAAAGTATTTCCCCCATCAACCGATCTCGCCACAGAGCCGTTGCTGCCACTGGCCCAGATAATATGGTTATTCACTACACTTAAACCGCGTATACTTATTTTCTTTCCCGACTCCAGTATTTTAATAGTGGGTTGTGCCATTAATTGACTAACCGGTAATAAACAGGCAACAAACAACAATAATTTTATCCGCTTTAGCATAATGATGATTTGCAGACTAAATTAAGTTTTATAAATGAATGCACGCAAAGGCGCAAGGGCGCCAGGAAAAACATTGCGCCTTGGCGCCTTTGCGAGCAATATTTCTGATTGGTAACACAAGAGGTAAGAACTAATCTCTTCTTCTAATAAACAATAACAATTTTATCTGCTTCAACATAAAAATGATTTGTAGACTAAATTAAGTTTTATAAATGAATGCATGCAAAGGCGCAAGGGCGCCAGGAAAAACATTGCGCCTTGGCGCCTTTGCGTGCAATATCTCTGATTGGTAATACAAGAGGTAAGAACTAATCTCTTCTTCTCATAAACAATAACAATTTTATCCGCTTCAACATAATGATGATTTGCAGACTAAATTAAGTTTTATAGATGAATGCACGCCAAGGTGCTAAAGCGCCAGGAAAAACATTGCGCCTTGGCGCCTTTGCGTGCAATATCTCTGATTGGTAATACAAGAGGTAAGAACTAATCTCTTCTTCTCATAAACAATAACAATTTTATCCGCTTCAACATAATGATGATTTGCAGACTAAATTAAGTTTTATAGATGAATGCACGCAAAGACGCTAAAGCGCCAGGAAAAACATTGCGCCTTGGCGCCTTGGCGTGCAATATCTCAATAGTTAAGTGATTAATACAAAAGGTAGGGTTTGATCTCTTCTCCCCAATTTGCACAACGGGTTAGTTTGGTTACTTCAGCAATAAATTTAGGAAGCGGAAGTTCGAATAACTGCTCGCTGTTAGGGATGCCAAGCAATTTATCAAGATGATGTTTCCCATCGGGATTAACTAATGTTGGATAAGGGCTCCATTCAAACGATTGCGGATACAGTTGTTTGATCAGCCTGATCAATACCAAACCAAATGAAACCGGCTGAAAGAATTGAGGGTGTTTGATCATCAGTTGTATGCCATGACAGATTTTGCCTTCATACTTGCTGCTTGCCGGTGTAAAATTGAACGGGTTTATGTGCAGGTCATCTAACTCAATATTAGCCATGATAGTAGCAAGTGTTTCACCCTTGATCCACGGGGCGCCCACTACGCAGAAAGCATCTTCGGTTCCCCTGCCTTCGCTGATATTGGTGGCTTCCAGTAAACACAGGCCGGGATATAATACCATACTTTCAAAATGCTGTATGGCAGGAGAGGTAGGCACAAACGGGATCCCCCAGTCGGGCTGCAGATCATACCTGTCCCATCCCTCACATTTGATCACTTCTATATGGCACTTAATATTTCTTGCCGAATTAAAATATTGTGCCAGCTCACCCAATGTGCAACTGTGCCGTATAGGAATGGGCCATCTGCCAATAAAAGAAGCCAGCGAATCATGGAGTATCGGCCCTTCAGCCATTTCCATGTTCCCTGAAATAGGGTTGGGCCTGTCCAGTATGATCAGTTTTTTGTTAAACGCAGCACAGGCTTCCATCACATGGGTCATCGTCCACAGGTAGGTATAAAAGCGGCTGCCAATATCTGGTATATCAAACAAAACCAGATCAATATCCTGCAGGTCTTCTTTTGCTGGTGCCAGTTTGGCGCTGTATAAACTAATAACGGGCAAACCCGTTAAGTGATCCTTCCCATCATGCATCTCATGCCCGTCTGCTCCCAATACATCCAGCCCATGCTCTGGCGAGAATAGTTTTGTGAGGTTGAATTGTTGCTGTAGCAATGCCTCCCGGGAAGGAATAAGATTGTTTGTAGTGGCTGCCTGATTTGTTACAAGGCCAATACGCAAATTCTTCCAGGCAGGATTTTTTTCCAATAAAATATCAATGCCAAAACGAATCATGCTGATAAAGTTAGTGGAACAGAAAATAAAATAGTAACGTGATGGTGGAGTTAATTTTCCCGGACTTTGAGATAAATGACATTTACTGATTTTGAACTTTTAACCTTTATGGTTAATTGTTTCAAAATAAGGACTTGTCAGTTAAATTTTGAATAACGCCGCCAACGGGTTAGTTCTAAATCTTTTATACCAAACTGTCTTTTTCAAAACCCATCTCATCTTTCAATTGCTCCACCACATTAAAAATGATCGGGCAACGTTCATAATGCATAAAGGTGGTAAATAGCCTGTCTTTAAAATTGGGCAAATGCAGTGCTGGAAATTCTTTGCAACCTTCAAACCGGTATTCATACACGGTGCACTTGTTCCCGCTCAGAAAATGACAGGGCATCCGGTTCATGATCATCAGTCCATCGCTGCCTTTTTCTATGTATTGCTCATCAAATGTTTCGCGTGATTGTTCAAGGTGCTTTGAAAGATGATCAGCTTCCTCATCAGAGATCAGCACCATCAGACTTTTACAGCAGTTGCCACAGTTGGTACAACTGATCTGCGGTGCAATGCTTTCATTAAGCCGAAAAACCATCTCATCAATCTGTTCACGGTTCCTTTCTGTCACAAATTCCCTGAACCGGTCGTTTTCTGAAATCCTGACTGCCGAATACGCGGCTATACGGCCAAGATCGGTTTCGATATAGGTTTTTGACGCTTCGATGGGGCAAAACTAAAGTTTTACCCGGCTTACAGATAAGTAAATTCAGGTTTTTTAGGGTTTTATCCACATTCCTGGCCCATTTGTAGAAAAGTAAAATTGGGCTGCGGTGTGTGGTAGTTAGATTTGCGGGTTGTACACATTACTTTCCTGCAAAGGAGGGCTACCTGAAGGGGTAAGATATTATAATAAAGTAAGAGATTATGGCTGAAGAGAAAAATCCGGTTGAATACAATGAAGAATCCATCAGGTCGCTCGATTGGAAAGAGCATATCCGGTTGCGGCCTGGTATGTACATCGGTAAACTGGGCGATGGGTCTGCGCCGGACGATGGGGTATATGTACTTGTGAAAGAAGTCATAGATAACTGTATTGATGAATACACTATGGGCTATGGTAAACAGGTGGAGCTGACCATTGAAGGCAAAAAAGTAACTGTTCGCGATTATGGCCGAGGTATTCCGCTGGGAAAAGTAGTGGATGTTGTAAGCAAGATCAACACCGGCGCCAAATACGACAGCAAGGCTTTTCAGAAAAGTGTGGGGTTGAACGGGGTGGGTACCAAGGCGGTGAATGCATTAAGCCAGAATTTTAAAGTAACCGCTTTTCGCGACGGTAAAGAAAAAACAGCGGAGTTCGAAAAAGGGTTTCTGATCAAAGAACATAAAGAAGCCAAAACAACCGAACCCAACGGAACATTGGTTGAGTTTATACCGGATGAAACGGTTTTCCGCAATTTCCATTATATCCATGAATACCTCGATAACCAGCTCTGGAACTATTGCTACCTGAACGCCGGCCTTGCCATGCATTTTAATGGCAAGAAGTATATCAGTAAAAATGGATTACTGGATCTGTTGCAACGCAAAACCAACCCCGATGAATTGCGTTACCCCATCATTCATTTAAAAGGAGAAGATATTGAAGTTGCCCTCTCTCACAACAATGATTATGGCGAGGACATTTTTTCTTTTGTAAACGGCCAATACACCACGCAGGGTGGTACACACCAGCAGGCATTCAGGGAAGCTTATGTAAAAGTGATCCGGGATTATTTTAAAAAGGATTACGATGCCTCCGATATCCGCACCAGTATTGTTGCAGCAGTATCTGTTCGCGTACAGGAGCCGGTGTTTGAGAGCCAGACAAAAACTAAACTGGGATCGCAGAACGTATATGAAGGCGGGCCGAGCATGAAGAATTTTGTGCTTGACTTTTTGGCGCGTGAACTGGATAATTTTTTACACCGTAACCCCACAGTATCTGATGCGTTAAAAAAACGCATCGAACAGAATGAGCGGGAAAGAAAAGAACTGGCGGGCATCAAGAAACTGGCTAATGAACGCGCAAAAAAAGCGAATCTCCATAATAAAAAATTGCGCGATTGCCGTATTCACCTTAATGATGAAGCTCCGGCAAAAAGTAAAGGCGATTTTATTGCGCTGCAGCATAACTCTACCATTTTTATTACAGAGGGAGACAGTGCCAGTGGAAGCATTACCAAATCGAGAAATGTTGATTCGCAGGCGGTGTTCAGCTTACGTGGTAAACCTTTGAACTGTTTTGGCCTCACTAAAAAAGTGGTGTATGAGAATGAAGAGTTCAATCTTTTGCAACACGCATTGAATATTGAAGACGGACTGGAAGGCCTTCGCTACAACAATATTGTAATAGCAACCGATGCTGATGTGGATGGTATGCACATCCGTTTATTGATGATGACCTTCTTCCTGCAGTTCTTCCCCGATCTTGTAAAACGTGGTCACGTGTATATCCTGGAAACACCATTGTTCCGTGTACGTAATAAACAGGAAACAATTTATTGTTACGATGAAACGGAGAAACAGGCTGCCGTTAAAAAACTGGGCAGTAAACCGGAAATTACCCGATTCAAAGGTTTGGGTGAGATCTCCCCCGAAGAGTTTGGCAGGTTTATCGGGCAGGATATCCGCCTGCAGCCGGTGATCCTTGAGCAGGGCGATCATATTCAAAACCTGCTCGAATATTATATGGGTAAGAATACGATGGAAAGACAGGAATTCATTATCAATAATTTAAAAGTAGAACTAGACCTGATAGAGAATTAAAAATTAAAATTAAGAATTGAGATGATACATATTGTTTTTGAACAGGCTAACGTAGAGGCATTAAGTAAGGCCATCGAACTGGATGAAAGTTTGCAGGGAGAGATTGTTGAAATTAAAGACGATTTTGCCGTTGGCCCATTGGTTGATATTTACGGAACAGAAGGCTACCAGCAGAGGAGAGACTGGTGGAAAAACGTACTCGAGTTTTCTCCCTACACTGAGCAGTTAAATATTGTGGACGATAAACTGACCATTCATAATCTTTTGAAAAAATTAGACGAAGAGCCGGAGCAGTTGGTATGGATCTGGATGGGGCAGAATGTACATGATGTGTGCGGCTATTATTGGCTGATGAGTCAGTTAAAAAATTATCAGGGAAAGATCCATATTCTATACCTCAATAACCTTCCTTTTATTAATGAGAAAGGGAATATCTTTTATCCAACCAGTCTTTCTGAAATTCAACCCAAAGAATTTCTGAAAGCAAAAAAATTAGCCAGGCCGATCACTTTAAGCGAGTTTGAAGTAGATCCTGACGAATGGAAAAAGACCTGCAATGAAAACGCAACAGTTCGGTTTCTGGAAGGCGGGAAAAAAGTAGTGGGCAAAGAGGCTGCGTTTTACGACAGGGATATCCTGAATATCATCAATTTTGGACCACAGAAATTACCTAAGCTACTGAGCACTGCATTAAATAAAATGAAAGTGAAAACAGGCGATGCTTTTCTCGCCTGGCGTATCAGGGAAATGGCAGCGGAAGGAAAACTGGAGGTGATGGGCGACTGGACAAAAAACTGGAAAGACCTAATCATTAAATTACCCGGTACCAATAGTGAAACCGCAGAAATAGCAGAAGAATAAATGATAGAAATCGAATCCATACATCATGTTGCCATGCTTACAGATAATACGTTGTATGAAGTATGCAAACGGTTTTATACAGAAGTATTAGGGTTTACGGTTGTTGCAGAACATTTTAGGGAACAACGGAACTCGTATAAGCTGGATCTTGCCTTAAATGGCAAATACCAGATAGAATTGTTTTCCTTTCCCGACTATTGTGAAAGAGCCTCTTTTCCTGAAGCAAAAGGATTGCGGCATCTGGCATTTGCGGTAAAAGATGTTAAAGCGGGATTTGAATGGCTGAAAAAGAACGAAGTAAAAGTAGAAGATATCCGTGTGGATGAGTTTACCGGAAAATTTTTCTGTTTTTTTTATGACCCGAACGGGCAACCGCTCGAATTATACCAGGTTTAAAAGAAGATGAAGATGATAGAAGTATCAGAAGTTCCAATGATTCACAGCGATGAGCGGGGATCAACACATTTTGTCGATACCGATAGAACAGGGCAGTTTGTGGTGGCTTACCGAAAAGCGGGAACGCATAATGCCAGACATTATCACAAAGAATTGTCGAAAGGGAAGAATCCTGAAATATTTATACTTTTTTCCGGTGAGATCACGATTCATTGGTTTGATGTAAGGAACAAAGAAAAGAAAGGAACCTGCAAAGTGGTTGCACCGGCAATGGTTACAGTACGTGCATGGACATGGCATGAAGTAATTGCTGAAAAAGATTTTATCATTATGGAACTGAATACACTGGAAGACGGGAAAGTGGATTCGTTCAGGCTGGAAGAGGAAGAAATAAGAAGTAAAAAGTAATAATTAAAAAGTAAAAATTAAAAAAATGAAACACGCAATTTTAATGGCGGCTCATTTTTGACTTTTGATTTTTGAATTTTAAAAGATTAAGCAATAAGCTGATTAACACAGTTTCATCCATGGCAAAAGAAAAGATAGAGAACAGGTCATTTGAAAATGAAAGCGGCTTAGGTGGCCAATACCGAAACTGGTTTTTGGATTATGCATCTTATGTAATACTGGAACGCGCTGTTCCGGCTATTGAAGACGGGCTCAAACCCGTGCAGCGACGCATTCTGCACGCTATGAAGGAAATGGATGATGGCAGGTTTAATAAAGTGGCCAATATCATCGGGCAAAGCATGCAATACCATCCGCATGGCGATGCCAGTATTGGTGATGCACTGGTGAATCTTGGCCAGAAAGACCTGTTGATAGATACACAGGGTAACTGGGGTGATGTGCGCACGGGCGATGAAGCTGCTGCATCAAGGTATATCGAGGCACGCTTATCCAAATTTGCACTGGAAGTTGCTTTTAATAACAAAACCACCGAATGGCAATTAAGTTATGATGGCAGGAAGAATGAACCTGTTACCTTACCAATGAAATTTCCATTACTGCTGGCACAGGGTGCCGATGGGATTGCGGTTGGCTTGTCTACCAAAATTCTTCCGCATAATTTTTGTGAACTGATAGATGCTTCCATTAAATGCCTGCGCGGTAAGAAGTTTGAACTCTATCCCGATTTTCAGACTGGAGGGATGATTGATGTAGCCAATTATAATGATGGCAAACGGGGCGGTAAAGTAAGGGTAAGGGCGCATATTGAAGAACTGGATAAGAAGACATTGGTTATCCGTGATGTGCCTTATGGTGTTACCACCACCCAATTGATGGAAAGTATTACCAAGGCTAACGATCAGGGTAAGATCAAGATCAAAAAAGTAATAGATGTAACGGCGGCTGATGTAGAAATACAAATAGATCTTTCAGCAGGTATTTCGCCCGATATTACCATTGATGCGTTGTATGCTTTTACCGATTGTGAAGTAAGCATATCGCCCAATGCCTGTGTAATTGTTGATGATAAACCAAGATTTCTCACCGCTCACGAACTGCTTACTGTTTCTGCAGAACACACAAAAGCTTTGTTGAAAAAAGAGCTGGAGATCAAACTGGGAGAGCTGGAAGATAAATGGCATTACACCTCATTGGAGAAAATATTCTTCGAAGAAAAAATATACAAAGAACTCGAACAGAAACATGAGAACTGGGAAAAAGTGATTGAGGCTATTGATAAAGGATTCAATCCATTCAAGAAAAAACTGAAACGCCCAATTGAGCGCGAAGACATCCTCAAACTTACCGAAAAACCCGTTAGAAGGATCTACAGGCTGGATATTAATGAGCTGAATGAGCAGATCAAATCCATTGAGGCAGATATTAAACAGGTTAAATATGATCTTGAAAACCTGACCGATTTTGCCGTAGCCTATTTCGATAATCTTCTGAAAAAATATGGCAAGGGCAAAGAGCGCAAAACGGAGATCAAAGAGTTTGATACCATCCAGGTAAAACACGTGGCTATCGCCAATACCAAATTATACCTGAACCGCGCAGAAGGTTTTATTGGCACAGGACTTAAAAAAGATGAGCTTTTATGCGAGTGCTCCGATTATGATGATATCATCGCTTTTACCAAAGCAGGTACCATGAAGGTGGTTAAGGTATCGGATAAAGTCTTTATTGGTAAAGACATTATTCACGCGGCAGTATTTCAGAAAAACGATGAACGTACTACCTATAATATGGTTTACCTCGATGGTAAATCGGGCGTTAGTTACGCCAAAAGATTTAATGTAACCGGTATTACACGCGAAAAAGAATACGATCTTACCAAAGGATCAGAAAAAAGCAAAGTGCATTATTTTACTGCTAACCCTAACGGTGAAGCCGAAGCGGTGAAGATTGTGTTGAGCCCGAACTGTACAGCACATAAAAAAGAATTTGATTTCTTTTTTGAAGAGCTGGAGATCAAAGGACGGGGCAGTATGGGTAACCAGGTAACCAAATATCCGATCAAAACGGTTAAGTTTAAAGAAGCGGGTAAGAGTACTTTGGCAGGCCGTAAATTATGGTTCGATGATAAATTCGGCAGACTGAATACCGAAGAAAAAGGCCAGTACCTGGGAAGTTTTGAAGATGAGAAGATCATCGTATTTTATAATGATGGTACGTATGAATTAACCGATACCGAGAGCACGCAGCGTTTTGAACCGGATAAAATAACATTGATCGAAAAGTTTGATCCTGAAAAAGTGATCAGTGCCGTGTACCTGGATAACGATAAACAGCAATACAATATCAAGCGTTTTAAAATAGAGACCACTACGCTAAAATCGCAGTTTCTTTTTATCAAGGAAGGCAACGGAAACCGACTGGAAGCCGTAACTACCGATGCAGAACCAATACTGGTGGTACAAACCGGCCGCGGCCAGCAGGTGCGTAAAGCCAAATTTAAAGTGGCTAAAATGGTGGAGGTGATGGGATGGAAAGCAGTTGGCGCCAAACTAACTGATTACAGTAAAACCATAGAGATGGAATGGGAACAAAAACCCAAAGATGAGAATGCGCAGCCGGAATTGTTTTAGCTAACACCTATGTAATGGTTTGCCGTATGGTTTTAAAATTAGTCTATGGCTACACAATATGCGTTTGTTACACGTTGGCAGATCAAAGCCCCGCTTACACAGGTATGGGATACCATTCATAGTTCGCTTGAATGGCCATCATGGTGGAAAGGGGTGGTTAATGTATCCGAAGTTCACCAGGGTGATGACAATGGCATTGGCGGTATACGCGAATATACCTGGCGCAGTATCCTGCCTTATCAACTGGCATTTAATATGCGGCTAACGGAGTTTGAAAAATACAAACACATGAAAGGCGAAGCTTTTGGTGAACTGGAAGGGAAGGGCGAATGGTTTTTTGAAGAAAAAGATGGTGTTACTTATATACAATACAACTGGACCGTATTTACCAACAAAGCATGGATGAACTATCTCTCTTTCCTGCTAAAGCCCGCATTCAATTATAATCATGATGTGGTAATGAGCTGGGGTGCCAAAGGTCTGGCTAAAAAATTGAATGCTGAATTGATCAGTTATAAATAAGTGGTGTTTTTCCCTTGCGCCTTAGCGCCTTTGCGTGCAAATAATTCACGCAAAGGCGCTAAGGCGCAATTATTTTTTTCTGAGCCTGAGGGTAGCACTTTTATTGAGATCGCTTGTAAGTAAAGTTTCATATCTCGTTGTTCCATCATACAGGATCAATGCTGCCGTATTGGGTGGTATCATTCCAAGGTTCTCAGCAAACATGCTCAACTCATTTATTTCAAGAGAAGGATCCAACTTGATACTGATTTTAATAGCCTTATGCGTAAGCATCGTTTTTGGCAGGATCATGTTATTATTCAGGAATAATGAAACAGAATCATAATCAATGGCTCCGTTATCATATAATTCCAGCTTCAATGTAGCATTAGTAACCTCTATTTCTTTGGCAACTATTTTTCCACGCTGATGAAAAGCTTCCAGTGCTGTTGGTACGGGAGGTACAGCTATCACAGTGTCTTTTTTTTCTTCCGGTTCATCATCCTTCATCACAAGTAATGCGGTATCATTCGATTTTGTCAGGCGTATACTGATATCAGGCACCGTATACTTATGATCATCATCCCCAAACAACTTGCCGGTAAGCACGGTTTCTGTTTTAGATGCCAGCAATACAAAACTTCCCGACATAGAGCAATCAATACTGTTTTGTGCGCTGGGCGAGAGGTAATACATAACCGGGAAAGGGTTCAGGCTCAGCCTGTGTGTCTGCTGATCAAAACTGCCATTAACAGTAACTTTTACAAGACTATCTTTAAAATAATAATTCAGGTACCCATTTACGGTTTTTCCTTTTTGCTGTAAAACCATTTCAGACATATACGCATGGTATTGCCGGGTAGTTTGCAACATCCCGATACCAAACCAGTGCCCGTTTACCTGTTGCGCCGAAGAGTGGAGGGTGATACACAGTAATCCCAATACAACTGCAGCTTTGATCATTTTCATCATACTTATGCAAAATATCAAAAATCCTGATGTGCCTGCATACAAATTCCCGCGCCTTTGCATCTTGGCGAGAAAAAAATGCACGCAAAGGCGCAAAGGCGCGGTTTTGGGGGATGGAACTGTGTCAAATGAAACAATCGTACCTTTGCAAACAAAACAACCACGCAGCACATGGATCCGGTACAAGTTGGGCAATACAATACACTGAAAGTAAGCCGGAAGGTTGATTTTGGATTTTATCTGGATGATGGTGGAGAAGGCATTCTTTTACCCAAACGCTTTGCCCCACGCACACTTCGCATAGGTGATGAACTCAACGTTTTTGTTTACCACGATTCTGATAACCGACTTATTGCCACTACTCAAAAAGCCAAAGCCTGTGTAGGCGAAATAGCCAAAATGAAAGTGGTATCTGTAACAGGTTTGGGTGCTTTCCTGGATTGGGGTTTGATGAAAGATCTGTTTGTACCCAAATCCAAACAATTGGGCGGCATGCGTGAGGGAGCCGAATACCTGGTAAAATTGTACATTGATGAACAAACGGGCAGGGTAGCAGCCACAGAAAAAATTGAGGCGTTGTTGAGTAATGATGAATTAACAGTAAAAGAAAAAGATATTGTTGATCTGATCGTGTACCGTCAGTCTGAACTGGGCTATGTGATGATCATTAATAACCGCCACACAGGTATTTTGCACAGCAACGAAATATATACCACTTTACATATTGGCGATAAGTTACAGGGCTTTATTAAAACTATCCGCCCGGATAATAAGATAGATGTAGTATTGGGTAAACCCGGTTTCCAGAAAGTGGAAGATGAAGCCGGAAAAATTCTCAGGTTGCTGGAAGAAAATAACGGCTACCTGCCTTACCATGATAAGTCTGACCCACAGGAGATCTATGATTTTTTTGGGATGAGTAAGAAGACTTTTAAAATGACGACCGGCAATTTATACAAACAGAAAAAAATTGCATTTACTAAAACAGGGATTCAGTTATTGGATACGGCTGATTAGTTTGTAGATTAAAATATTTGCCACAGAAGGCACAGATTAACACAGACTATTCTGTGAAATTCTGTGTCTTCTGTGGCAAAAAAAAAGTTGCTATTTATTTACCACCCCAACAGCCACACTCCAATCCCCACCGCTCCTAATATGAAATTTTTGCGCGAAGTTATCCTGGTTTAATGCGAAAGATAATTGCATCAGACTATTCAGGTAAGCCAATGGTTTTCCTTTGGCAACAGCTCCAAAGGTTTCGCTGTAAGGAGCTTGCCCCTCATATACTTTTATTCCTTTGTGAAAGAAGCTGACATGCAGCACCTGCCCGTATTTCAGGTGTAATTGCTGTACCAATTCTGCCGGAATATTTGTCCAGATATTACCGTATTGAATATCCAGTATTGAAATATTGCCCTTTAATGTATTGCCTTCTTTTAAAGCTTTTTGATAGGGGATAGATACAACATTGTTCGACAATAATCCGCCTACCTGTTCAAAACTAATTGCACCCGATGCCAGCCGTGCTGCAGTATATGCATACACATCTCGTCCATGAAAAGTATAAGATTGCTGCGATCCGTTTCTTCTGTTAACAGCTTCATCTATTTCTCTTCGCTCCGCAATACCCAGCGATTCTGCGATCAGCGTAAGAGTGCCATTATCGGGGGTAACAATAAAATGTCCGGTCTTCGTTTTTACTACAACAGATTTTCTATTGGTGCCCACACCGGGATCAACTACTGAAACAAAAACAGTTCCTGCCGGCCAGTAGGGTACGGTTTGCTCTAACCTGTAGGCTGCTTCCCATATATCATACGCAGGTATTTCGTGTGTGAGATCAAAGAGTTTGAGGTCGGGTGAAACACCCATTGCCACACCCTTCATTGCAGAAACAGCGCCATCCTTAACACCAAAGTCGGTTTGAAAAACAACCGTTTTATTCTGCGCAAACAATGCAGTTGCGCAAAAGCAGAACAATAGTGTAATAAAAAATTTTCTGTTCCTCATCGTCTTTTAATTTAAAACTAAACAAAAAAAATCTGCGAATCTGCGGCCAATTTTTTAGCCGCAGATTCGCAGATTAGAAAAAGGTTATTAAAAGCTGATCACCAGTTTACTGAACAGGCGTAATCCGTTAAAGCCCATCTGTACAGATTCCCATGCGCCGCCCGACTCGTTATCAAACGACTCATACCTTGCATTTTTTACCGCTGCAAAATCAGGGTGAACATTAAATAAATTATCAGCGCCAATAAATAAACTTGCTGCTTTACAAAATTTATATGAAGCGAAAATATCGGTAGTTAGTTTGCCACTATATTTAAATACTTCAGGGGTAACATGCACCTGGTCGCTGTAACCATCAATATCTACATAAGGGTCAATGCCGCCAAAACTACCTGAGATCGCAGGGTCGCCGGGACCATTGGTGCCTGCTTTGCTGGCTAAGCCTGTCCATCCAAATCCTTTTGATTCTGCACTTCCGAAATAAGTAATATGTGTGCCAACTCCAATCTTGCCTGCAGTATATTCAAGACTTAAAGCTAATTTTGATGTTGGAGCCGATGACAATAAGAACGCTTCTTCTCTATCGCTAAAGAACGTTTTCTGGTGCGCATAACTGTCATTTAATTTTGCAGGAACATGTACTGCATCAAGTGTCATTTTCTGAATATTTCCCGCCAATAAAATTTTGAAACTTTTGTCAGACCATTTTTTGGTATAATCTGCAACCACATCAATACCTGTATTGGTTGTATTTACTGCATTGGCGAAGAATTGTGCAGTAGAAACGCCAAGGGTATTTAACTGTGTGGTAAATGCAGCAGGTAATGTGTTATCACTTGCACTAAATAAACCTGAAAGCACGATCCTGTCTTTCACTTTAACAGAATAGCCATCAACAGTTATAGTAAAACCGGCAGCTGGTTTCCAGGCAAAACCAATACTTGCGTTGACAGATGTTTCCTGTTTCAGATCAGGAATCCCGGCCGATTTGGTCACCGCATCACTATTGCGTGCAATACGTGATTGTACCAGTTGACCGCCACTGAATGAAGTAAGGGTATTGCTGAAATTGATCTGTTGTAAAGAAGGTGCCCTGAAACCGGTACTCACCGATCCGCGTAAATTAAAATTGTCTGTTACTTTATAGCGTGAAGCTAATTTGTAAGTATTTACAAAACCAAAATCAGAATAGTTTTCTAAACGAACGGCGGCATCTAAAAGCCAGGCTTTGGTTGCATTTAATTCTGCGTCAAAATAAGCGCCAAGGTTAGTGCGGTTGGCTTTTACTACATCTGCAGGACTAAATCCCGGAAATCCCTGCGAACCCGGTGCCTGGCCCAATGTGTTGGGATAAGCTATATAAGAAGCCTCTTCTCCTTTGTAAATATTATAAGCTTCATACCTGAATTCGGCACCCCAGCCAATGTTCAATCCTTCAGCAACTGATTTAAATGATTTATTCAAATCTAGGTTGAGTGTATTCTGTAAGAAGTTAAAACCTCCATCATCAAAATGATTGGGGGTGTATTTATCAATATTAGAAGCATTAAATGTTTTATCTCCGTAGAAATGAAAATCGTTTCTACCCAGTGTATTACTCAGATCCCAGTTCCAGTTGCTTTTGGTAACACCTTTGATGCCTGCGGCTAAAGAAATATCCCGGATCACAGTTTGGATATGTGGATTATAGTATGTCTCTCCATCAATATCATGCTGCATAATACCGGAGATATCAATCCTGCTGCCGGTACTGGTTACAGGGAAACGGTCGGGTCTTGCACTCCAGTTTCTTGAATAGGCATAGGCATCAGATTTTTTATAATTGTATCCGCCAAATGCATAAAAGGTAGTGTTGGCATTGGTTGGGATCTCCATATTAAATATGGTTCCAACTGTTGTTACAGAACCATCGCCAAAAGCTCTCCTGCCGTAGTTGATGGGCAAGGCGTTCGGGTTGGTCATTACATTGGTATCAGCTACCTGGCGGAAAGTTTTTGCCTGGTGTAAGAAATCAAATGAAACATTAATAAAGCCACCGTTTTTGCCAATTTTAACACCATTGTTTGCAGAGAAGGCAAGCGTGCCTCCATCAATAGGTTTACTGTAAACATAACGTTTGGTTGTGCGTGTGTTGTAGGCATTGTATTTGTTATCGTAGTAACCAGACCAGCCGGTATTGATGCTCCAGTGATTCACATCTTTTTTTAACTGTAAGTTGATCACACCAGCCATGGCATCCGAACCATATTGTGCAGAAGCGCCATCACGAAGTATTTCAATTCTGTCAACAGAAGATTGTGGAAATGCATTCAGGTCAACCCCGGAATTACCACGCCCCCTTGTTCCAAATAAAGCTACAAAGGCTGTTTGGTGTCTTCTTTTTCCGTTGATTAATACAAGTGTCTGATCAGGGCCTAATCCACGTAAGGTGCCGAGATCAATATGATCAGCACCATCCGCGCCGGTTTGTTTGTTATAGTTAAAAGAAGGCGCTGAATAATTTAATACAGAGGTCAGATCCATTTTGGCGGTAGGAATACCGGCCTGGTTAATATTGATCACATCAACCGGTACTGCTGACTCGGTTTTTACACGGCCACCTCTGCGGCTACCAATTAAAACTACCTCCTGCAGGTCAATAGGTGCATCTGCCAGAATAATGTTAAATGCATTGCTGCTCACTTTTACATTCACAGATTGGTATCCGATAGAACTGACCGACAATACATCACTGTTACCCGCAACTATGCTAAAGCTGCCCTCTTTAGTGGTAACACTTGTTGCACCCGTGGTTTTGTTCCGGATAGCAGCGCCTTCCAGTGCCTGTCCTTTACTGTCTTTTACTGTTCCGGATATTGTTTTAGATTGCGCAAACAATACCTGCGAAAAAAACAGTGCAGTTAAAATAAATAGCAATTGTTTGTAATATTTCATAAACAGTTGGTTTTTAAGCAAAATAATAAAAAAATAACATGTAATTACTATAAAATTAAAGCTCAGCTTCAAGTTTCTAACGCAACAGTTTAACTAAGTTAAATTGTTGTAATGAA
>DAIOVU010000061.1:0-21549 GCA_036758845.1 Sediminibacterium sp. | reverse complement strand
TACCTTTGCGGCCATTAATTATTTACAATTTTACAAATGGACACACAAATCACAGGAACTGTAAAGTTCTTTAACGAAGAAAAAGGTTTTGGATTTATTAAGCATGATAACTCCAACAAAGAAACTTTTGTACATGCAAACGGCTTGATCGATCAGATCGAAGCAAACGACAAAGTTGTTTTTGATGTACAGGAAGGACGTAAAGGCTTGAATGCCGTTAACGTGAAACGTTTAAGTTAACTCTGAACTTTCTTAACCTATCATAGGCCATCCCGCTTTAAGCCGGATGGCCTTTTTTTTCGGCAGACCTGAGGCGTCAATCGTCAGTGGTGAGTAGTGAGTTGTCAATGGTGAATGGTAGTGTGTTGTATCAAACTCCAAACTCCAAACTCCAGACTCCAAACTCCGTTTGGCACATAAATTCTATATTTGCCAACTTAAGTTTTATATATGTCAGAAATACTAAATCAATTACAGGAAACAGTAGCGTATATACGTGAAAGGGTTACTGCAGAAGCCTCTGTGGCCATTATCCTTGGCAGCGGGTTGGGTAATTTGTCTAATGAGATCAAAACAGAATTTGAGATACCTTATAGTGAGCTTCCGCATTTTCCGGTAAGCACTGTTCAGGGCCATCATGGCAGACTGATCCTGGGTGAAGTAGCTGGCAAAAAAGTATGGGTGATGGCGGGTCGGTTTCATTATTATGAAGGATACTCTGCACAACAGGTAACTTACCCGGTAAGGGTATTACGTTTGCTGGGGGTACAGACTTTATTATTATCTAATGCAGCCGGTGGGGTGAACCTGCATTTTAAAGTAGGCGATCTGATGATCATCACCGATCATATCAGCCTCTTTACCAATAATCCGCTCATCGGTAAAAATGAAGATGCATTAGGTACCCGTTTTCCTGATATGAGCGATCCTTACAGTAAGAAACTCATCAGCAAAGTGCAGCAAATTGCCAGGCACCATGATATTGAACTGAAGCAGGGTGTTTACACAGGCGTAACCGGCCCTACTTTTGAAACCCGCGCCGAATATAAAATGATCCATACATTGGGAGGAGATGCAGTAGGGATGAGTACTGTACAGGAATGCATCGCCGCTGTTCATTGCGGTATGGAGGTGTTTGCCATGAGCGTGATCACCGATATGGGCATACGCGAAGAAGAGAATGTGATCACCCATGAAGAAGTATTACAGGCTGCCAATGATGCAGAACCCAAGCTTACTTTATTGTTTTCTGAATTGGTGAAGACATTATAATTATAAGTTAAAAATAAAAAGTCAAAAGTTAAAAGGCAAAAATCAATCAACAACTCACTTTTAACTTTTTAACTTATAGCTTCCGCTCAATCAGTTATTTTACAGCACATTTGCAAGCATGCGTTCATCGTTAAAGCTAAACATACTGATCAGTTTTATCTTATTGCTCGTTGCAGGCATACCTGTATCGGCACAAATAAGGTCGGGACAATTCAGCTCACAGCAATTATCGAATGTGGGATATGATAGCCAGGGACGCATCATGAAAAAAGATACCGGCAAAGATTCCTTGCAAAAGCGCGACAGGTTTGCGGATTCCATCACCATCTTTTATCGTTATTTTGACTCTACCCGCATACGCACCATTGATTCATCGATCAGTGATTTTACTACCCGTTTTCCTTTGCCTTCCTATTATCATCATCTTGGTAATTATGGTACAGCAGCACAGTCATTCTTTTTTAATCCTTTAATGAAACCTGGATTTGATGCGGGCTTTCACGCATACGATATTTACGGGTTCAACATAGAAGGTACCCGTTTTTTTCAAACCACCAGGCCTTATACAGAACTGGCCTATGCCTTAGGCAGCAAAGCAGAGCAACTGATCAATGTGTTACACACACAGAACAGGCAGAGCAATCTGAATTTTTCTATCGAATATCGTTTCAGCAATGCGCCGGGTAACCTGAAAAACCAGAATGCCAGCCAGAATAATTTCCGGTTCACCAATCACTACCAGTCGCCCAATAAAACATATGAGAACTTCCTTGTATTCATTTCCAATAAAAGCGCTTCCTCTGAAAATGGCGGGTTACAGGATAAATTGAAATTAGACAGCCTGGCGCTGAACGATCCGTACGAACTGGAAACAAAGCTGGGCAGGGCCGGAGCGGCAGGCAGAAACCCATTTAATACCACTGTTAATACCGGCAACCTGTATAAAAATTCAACGTTTCTTTTCCGTCATCACTACGACCTTGGTACAAGGGATTCTTTGGTTACGGATTCTGTTACATTCAAAATATTTTACCCGCGCCTTCGCATAGAGCATACGTTTAAATATTCGCATAGCAGCTACCAGTTTTACGATTATTATGTTGATTCTGCCCGGTACATGAACTATTTCAATTACTGGCCGGGTAAGGATAGCGTTAGTTATAAAGATTCGTGGAATGATATGACCAACGAATTCAGCCTGATCTCATTCCCTGAAAAAAATAATTTAAGCCAGTTTTTGAAAGCAGGGATTGCATTACAAAACCTGAAAGGGAGTTTTGATACTGCCTCCATCAGTTTGTATAATGTATATGCTTTGGGTGAATACCGCAACCGTACCCGTAACCAGGTATGGGATATTGAGGCCAACGGAGAATTATACCTTAACGGGCACAACGCAGGCGATTATGCTGCATTTGTAAGCATGAAAAGATTACTTGGAAAGAAACTGGGCTATCTCAATATTGGTTTTCAGAATGTAAATAAAACACCGGCCTTTGTATTTGATCAGTTAAGTATGTTTCCGATTAAAAACCGGAGTGCCTTTGGGAAAGAGAATGTGATCCGTTTGTTTGCATTATATGAAAACCCGAGAAGCGGGTGGAAATTAGGAGGCGAATATTTTGCGGTGAACAACTATGTTTATTTTGATAGTTTTTTCTCTGCCAAACAGGAAGCAACATTATTCAATGTGCTGCACCTGAGTGCGGAAAAGAAATTCCGGTTATCCAAACACTGGAACTGGTATACAGAGATCCATGTTCAGCAAACAACCGGACAGCCGCCTGTTAACCTGCCATTCCTTTTTACCCGCAACAGAATTGCGTTTGAAGGTAATTTTGCTACCAACCTCTTTTTGTCAACGGGTATTGAGATCAGGTATAATACAGGTTACAAGGCCGATAACTATTCGCCTTTTCTCGGAAGGTATTTTGTTCAGAACACACAAACCATTAATAACAGGCCCGATATTCATGCATTTCTGCATTTCAGGATCAAGAGTTTTAAAGGATTTTTCAGGATAGAGAACCTGAATACACTGAATACAAAAAGTTTCTCTTTCAATAAACTGAACTTTAATACAACAGATAATCCCGGCACCGGATTGTGGACACGGTTGGGGATCTGGTGGAATTTTGTGAACTAAGAAATTGTCATCATTTATGAAGGCACGAATAATCTTCCCCTTTTTATTATTGTCTTTTAATTTATTTGGGCAGATGAAGCAAGTTGAAGTGTATGGCTTCAGACACTTGCAGACAATCTATCATGGAGACACGGTTGATATTTTAATAAAATCCAAAAAAGGAGATGAATTTAAGAAGAAACCGTTGTTCCTTTTTTGTCAGGGAAGTTTGCCGGTTCCATTAATAATAAAGTATAATGATAATGGGAGACAGGGAATTCATAATGTATTTGTTTTTAATACGGACAGTTTATGCATTAAATACCATTTAGCAATCATTGGTAAGCCATCGATCCCATTAATTAAAGATCAAAAAGAATTAAACGACGATTTTACATTTATTGACGGTTCAAAACAATTTCCTGAAAAATATATTAAACGAAATTTGCTGGATTATTATGTAGGAAGGAATATTTATGTAGCTAAATTCCTGCAAAATCAAAACTGGGTGTTGAGTAATAAATTAGTTGTTGCCGGACATTCAGAAGGAAGCACGGTTGCTGCAAAAATGGCTTTGCTTTTCCCTAAAATAACACATCTGATTTATTCAGGTGGTAACCCATTTGGTCGTATTCTGTCAATCATTGAGCGCCAAAGAACCAATGAAAGTGATTCCGGCAAAAGCGTTGAACAGGAATTTATGTTTTGGCAGAATGTTGTTAAACATAAAAATAGTATGGATGCTTCAGGCGGCGATACTCACAAAGCAACATTCGATTTTTCAATTCCTCCAATTCAATACTTGCGTAAATTAAAAATTCCGGTTCTTGTTTGCTATGGAACAAAAGATGCAAGCTCGCCTTACAACGATTATTTAAGAGTTGAAACAATAAGAGAGCGAAAGGGTAATTTCACATTCAAAGCATATGTAGGAACGGAACATAATTATTTTCCATTAAAGCCAAACGGGGAGATCAATTACGATATTTTTAATTGGGATAAAGTAGCTAGTGACTGGTTACTCTGGTTAAGGTAAGAATAAATACAAACAAGGCTTATTTACTTTTTTGATCTCCCCCAACTAATCCTTCTCCCAAGAATCAACTTCATTACCAAGCCATCTGTTGCCTCTGTAAGTCCGAAACCCGGCCCAAAGTTTATCTCCCATTTGGGGTCAAGATAAAGATCAGCAACAAAAAACAGGGCATGACTTTGCTCGGGCAATTTTTCAAACTGGTTCAATGGGCCAAGATCTCCATAGTATTCTGCGCCCAGGCTGATCTTTGGTGAAACGGAGTAAGAGGCTTTAAAATTAGGTGCAAACGCTGGTGCAGAAGGTTTATCAATACCCTGAAATGTAACGCCCAATGTTGGGTTTAAACAGAGATACCATTTGCCAAAGGTTTTATCAATAATGGGCCGGATCTCCATATTAAATGTTTCCGCCGCGTATTCTTTGCTTTGCCAGCCAATTTCTGCTGAAAGACTTAACCCAAAAGGTAATTTCCATTTTTCAGGAGCAGTTATTCTTGGGCGTAAATGAGCCCCGATCACTTTCCAGCCATGCGAAGGCGTGTAGTTGGTGAAGAGATAAAAACCCAGTTCAGCGTTGTCTGTAAGTCCGTGCGTGATCTCCAGTGTTTCATGCCATGAATGATAAGAGGGTAGTACGCCTTTTACAATATCTTTTCCTCCGTTGGCAGTAAAATTACTGTGCAGCTCAAACATGGTTTGCCCTTTGGTCATAGTGGGCGAGCCATATACCTGTATCTCATAATTCTCCTGCGAGAAAAGAAAAGCAGGGGAAAGAAAACAAAGCAGTAATAAACATTTATTCATAGAATTTTTTACTAGTATATTAGTTTGAATGCAGCCCCTACTCTAAACTGCGCCCTTGCGCCTTTGCGTGCATTATTCCTCGCCAAGGCGCAAAGGCGCAGTAGTTTAGTTAGATAAAAATAAAGAGTTAGCTATTACCTGCTGAAATTTTTATTACCAATGGATGAGCAAACGGAGGGAATAACTTAATGCTTCAGCGCTCTTTTTTTGATCATGCCACCCTTGGTATCTTTTACGCTGTTGGTAACTACAAAAGAATTGGGGTCGATCTTTATTATCTCTGTATTGAGTTTGTTCAATTCAAGACGGGTAACTACTGTATAGATGATGTCTATATCATTACGCTCTCCATGACTGCCAAAGCCTCGTTTGCCTTTATAAACAGTTAATCCACGGCCCATTTTTTCCATGATCATTTTCCGGATCTCTTCGCTGTGCGGAGATACGATAGTAACACCTGTGTATTCGTCAATACCTTCAATTACAAAATCGAGCGCTTTGGAAGCCACGAGGTAGGTGATCATTGAATACAAAGCGGTTTCGATAGAAAGCAGGTAGGCAGCCGCAGAAAATACGAGTACATTTAATACGATGATAAAATCGCCGATAGTGGTGCCCAGTTTCCTGCTCAGAAAAATGGCGAGTACTTCGGTACCATCAATTACAGCGCCGCCTCTTACAGAAAGGCCGATACCCATACCCAGGAAAAAACCACCAAAAACAGATACTAATAATTTATCGTGTGTTACTTCAGGAAAATGAAGAAAGGCCACACAGCAGGCAAGACCCGTAATGGCAATGGCTGTTTTAATGGCAAATACTTTGCCTATAACATTGTATCCAAGGTATACAAAAGGAATGTTGACCAGTATCAACAAAAAATATAAAGGAACTTTAGACAGTTCTGAAACCAGCAGGGAGATGCCCGTTGCCCCACCATCTATGAAACTGTTGGGTAAAAGAAAGCCTTCGAGCCCAAATGCTGCAGACAGGATTCCTGCAGCCATAAAAAAACTGTCTTTAAAAAAACGAAGAAAATTGATCTTCAGTTCACGAAAACCTTTGGCCAGTTCATATCTTGAATAGGTTCTTGCTATCTCATCGCCTTTGTACTTATGACTGAGGATAGTTCTTGTTACCAGTTTTTTCCAGAATACATTCATGTGCCTGATCTGTTTATTCAGCAAACTGTTATCTGCAAAGTTCCTTTTTATTCTTCAAAAAAAACCAAACTGCCTCCAACCCAATCTTTATCCTTGTTATACCGCACACCAATCATCTTTCCTTTACTCAACCTGGCAAGGTTATTTACGGCTACGGGCCTTGGTTCGCCTTTTTTCCAGAAATAAAAAATACGGATCTCTGCTTTGGCGGGCGTATCGGGTGTTTGTATTACATCGGCATATTTTACTTTACGTTGCAGTATCCAGTTCTCCTGGTCGGTAACCTTGTCAATATCTACTTTGGTTACATCAATCACCACACCCTGACCTGCAAAAGAGAACAATGGTTTCAGTACATAGTTCTCAAGATCATCGGGCAATGTTTCTATCTCGTTCAGAAATCTTGTTTTTGGAACATAAGGATGATCTATAAAAGGCAGCGTGTGTTTGCTGATGCGGTAAAACCAGTTGGGGTGGGGTACCCATTCTACATCAAGATCGGTGAGCAGCAGTTTCCCTTTTTTCTGTATCTCCGGCGATTGCTGTTGCAGGTCGTCAAAAATGATGCGGTTATAAATTCGTTTTACTTCAATTTTTCGTCCATCGTTTCTATAAAATAATTTTCTGCCTTCCTGTAATAACTCAGTTAAGCAAACAACAGGGATACCGGTATAATCGGTGGTACAATAAAAATCGATCCTTGTTTTTTGCTGATGCGGCAATATTTCAAGCAGGATCACATTTTCTGCCGGATGCCCGTTCAGTATAATATCCCTCAATAGCTGTTTGTATGTTTCTTTAGTATATCCGTTCAGGTAAGTGGAATAATTGTCGGGTATAGCATAATGTTTCCTGGTTACTTCTTCATGCCATACCTGGTAAGCAAACAGGGTAGGGAAGCCCTGCATTTCAATTAACTGTGGCTCCAGTTCGCCTTTTTCATTTTCGCAGATGCCAAAATCGAAAGCAATAAAATCAGTATGCGCATTTTCGTTGGGTACTCTTGCATTTTCTGGTATTGCCTGAGAGCTGAGTGTTTTGAAATTGTATTGTGTGATCACATCTACAATACTTTCGCAGGCAGAGAGTATGTTGTCTTTAAATTTTCTGTCAACAAACACAGGTGTTTCAGCTACCCTGAAATCAATGGCTCCCGGATGTTTTCTGTCGAGATCGGCTAAGTAAGCACGGTAATTTTCTTCCGTAAAATTTTTGTTGAACTGTTTTCTGATAGCGGGAACCATACAAACTTTTTTATGCTGCCTCAAAATTAAAAATCCTGCCCAATCAAAGGTTTATTAAGGTACGCATTTAACATGTTTCGCTATTAAAAAAGTTGTTTTTTTGAGAACTTACTCAGAAGTGAGTGGTGAGTGGTGAGTGGTGAGTGGGGTATCCCTTATTTACTCACTACTCACTACTCACCACTCACTACTGACTACTGACTACTCACCTGACTTCAACCCATTCTTCCATGGCATGATTGAGAAAATTGGGTAGTACGTGTTGGTAGGTCCACATAATTTTTTCAGGGTCCTTCAATTGTTCTACCATGCTTTGCCATTTGGCTTCGCCATGATTTTCGATCACCGTTTTTTTCTTGTCTTCCCGCAGCAGGTACATGCGCATACCTTCGGCATCTGCCTCAGGATGGAATTGCGTTCCAAGAAAATAATCATTGAACCGCACAGCCATCACGGCTCTTTCAAAAGGCACATGTGGCCTGTTTTTTTCAATGGCAAGGATATGCCCGCCCATTTCGCGCAGTCGGGTATGGTTGGGCGCTATTACCTGGTAATCGCGGCTATCAACACTGTAAAACGGATCTCTTAAGCCTTCAAACACCGGTTCATTTCTTCCCTCTTCCAGCATATGAATCGGGAATACCCCGAAGGCGGTGGACCTGCGTTTGCAAACATTGCCTATCGCATAATGCCTGCAGGCTAATTGAAAACTGTGACAAATAAAGAAGACATGTTTTTTAGGGAACCCCTCTGGCTGGCTGTTCCAGTCCTCAATACTTTGCAGCCATTTAAAATATTCTTTTTCCCAGGCGCTGTGTTCAGTTTCCAACGGGGAACCCGGGCCACCGCTCGAAATATAAATATCGTACGATGTATCGGGTACTGCCAGGTTAAGGCGCACCTCAAATTCGTCTAATGTCAGGCTTATATTTTTAACCTTACTCCACTCCGCAAGTATCGTACGGATACAGCGCATACCCTGGTTCTCCTGCCCTTCATACAGGTCAAGAACAGCTATCCGGATATGTTTTTTCTCTGTCCAGCGCATAGAAGGAATTAGTTTGGAGTTTGGAGTCTGGAGTTTGGAGTAGGGCTATATTTTTGTAATTCCAGACTCCTAACTCCTAACTCCAGACTTCCCTACAAGTAGCTCAAATTTGTTTTAGGCGTTAATGCCAGCAGTGTTTCATACATCAGTTTGATGGTTTCTTCGATATCGTTTTTATGGATCATTTCGACTGTTGTATGCATATAACGCAGCGGGATGGAAATTAATACGGAAGGGCAGCCATCATTGGCATAAGCAAAACTATCGGTATCGGTACCGGTGCTGCGGCTGAGGGTTCTGAGCTGAACAGGGATCTTTTTCTTTTCGGCAACATCCTGTACTACTTTTAATAATTTATTGTGGATGGCCGGGGCATAAGCTAATGAAGGCCCTTTGCCGCATTGAATATCTCCTTCAATAGCCTTGCTGATCATGGGTGTGCTGGTATCGTGCGTAACATCTGTAATGATGGCGATATCCGGTTTAATTCTGCGGGCAATCATTTCTGCGCCACGCAGGCCTATCTCTTCCTGCACTGCATTTACCACATATAATCCGAATGGTAATTTTTTATTGTGTTCTTTCAGCAAACGGGCCACTTCAGCAATCATATAACCGCCAACGCGGTTATCAAAAGCACGTCCGATATAATAATCATAGGCCAGTTCATCAAATCCTTCTTCATAAGTAACTACAGAACCTATATGAATACCCAGCGCTTCCACTTCTTTTTTACTTCGCGCACCACAATCAAGCGTAAGATTCTCCACTTTTGGCGTGGGTTCTTTCTGCTCATTATTGCTCATCCTGGTATGGATGGCGGGCCATCCAAATACCGCTTTTACCGGACCTTTCTTGCCATGTATCCAAACACGTTTGGCAGGCGCTACCTGGTGGTCAACACCGCCATTGCGTTTCAGGTAAATCAGCCCCTGGTCATTAATATAATTCACAAACCAACTGATCTCATCTGCATGGGCCTCAATAACCACTTTAAAAGGGGCGGTTGCGTTGATCACACCAACGGCGGTGCCATAGGGGTCGGTAATAAAACTGTCCACATACGGTTTTACATATTCCATCCATACTTTTTGTCCGCCTGTTTCAAACCCAACAGGAGAAGCAGTATTGATATAATTTTTAAAAAAGGCGAGTGAGGTATCTGTAAGGATAGATTTCGCTTTTGCGTGTGTTTTTTTTGCTTTTGCCATGGTAATTTATTTAATGAGTGTCATTCCGATAATGCCGCAGATCGCTTTTACCAGCATTAATCCGTCAATGATTGCAAGATAATAGAGAATGCTTTTACGATTGTGCATTGAGTAGGCAACAATTATCAACAATATAAAAGGAATGGTGTTAATGAGTATCCGCAGCAAGGGAAAACGATGCAGGATGACATACAGGATAAATGTGCCCAGACCGATGATGCTTAGGGGGATCAGGATATAAAAAATTGTTTTACGAAGTCCCACCCGCACCACAAATGTTTTTAAAAGCTTATTATGGTCGGCCGCATAGTCTTTAATATCAAACATGATACAAAGCATGGATATGTACATCACATTTTTGATGAACAGCAAAATGTTCACATAATCCGTTAAATAGGGCCTGTTATCCTCAATACTGCCAAACAGCAATGGATATACGGTAACCGCACCGGCCCATACAAAGCCGATAACAAAGGGTTTGAGCCATCCTTTATTGCGTAAGTTATAGGTTGAACTTGCGGGCGCAGAGCTTCCATAATATAAAGCAGCCGCAAGTGGAAAGATGATGAGCAGCGCCCAATGCAACCAGTTCATGTGCTGCAGATGCTGCCAATATGTATTGATCCAGTACAGCGCAAAGGCAATAAAACTGACTGTAAGAAATATTTGAGAAAAAGTGACCAACTGCCTGTTTCTAAAATACCAGGCAGCACGTTTATTGGCCGAATGAGCAGCACCGGCAGAGGGTTCGGCTATATAGGCATGGGTATAATACAGTACGGTAGCGGCAAATACCAACAAATAGTAGGCAACACTGTTAAGCGGAGTATGTTGTTGCAGGCTGGCTTCAATAGACAGGCCAACGGCACAAATGCCATAAAAATAATTACCGAATAAGAGTAACCTGGCTAAACCATTCAATCCAAACTATTTTAGTAAGACGATATTGGCGGAAGTGATGGTATCACTTACATTTTTGGCTTTGTCTTTAAGCCAGAACCTGAAATAAGCCGTATCATTTTTTATGCCGCATCCGGAAATAGTGCTATAGCCCTGTACGCTGGCGTTATACGCATAGCCTATCTCCAAAGTTCCTTTCAGGTTGGAAGTAGGTGTAAAATTGGGCACTTTGTTTTTGCTGATAAACTGGGCCCCGGGGGTGGAAGGACAGGTTTTGGATATTTTCTGCACAAATAAAGTATCCTGTATATCACCTTCTGCATCTGTGAAAGATAGTTCGAACAGGAGTAAACTGCCCTGACTCAGGGTAGTGTTATTGACACTCTTGATAGAAATCTGCGGTTTGGTGGTGTAAGTATCTTTCTTGCAGCCATAAAACATAGCCGGTATTGCCAATAGTATCAATAATTTTGTTTTCATTCGTTTCACTTTCATTTCAAATTTAGTTAAAACATTACAATACATCGCTGTGGACCTATTTGATGTTAACAATATTTTCTCTCTTAGATACGATCAGAGCGCCTTTTCAGATGCCTGCCTCACCGCTTTCCGGTTTCAATATGCCCATAATCCCGTTTACCGGCAATGGTGCGATCTCATGGGTGCTGATCCTGCCAATACTAAGACACCGGCTGACATCCCTTCGTTGCCCATTTCATTCTTTAAAACACATGAGGTTATTACCACTCAGTTTGAGCCCCAAACCGTATTTGAGAGCAGCGGCACTACGCAAACCGTCCAGTCAAAACATTGGGTAAAAGATATTGAACTGTACAGGCAAAGTTTTATGAAGGCTTTTGAATTGTTTTATGGGAAGATAGAAGACTGGTGTATACTGGGCCTGCTGCCCTCATATCTTGAGCGGCAACATTCTTCGCTGGTGATGATGGTGGATGAAATGATCAAACTGAGCGGTCATGCCGATAGCGGGTTTTACCTGTATGAGCATGAAAAACTATCCCAAACACTGCAAAAGCTGGAAGGCCTCGGACAAAAGACCCTGCTGATAGGCGTAACCTTCGGGTTATTGGGTTTTGCTGCATCCTTTCCCCAAAAATTACAACATACGGTGGTGATGGAAACCGGGGGTATGAAGGGTCGCCGTAAAGAGTTAACCAGTGCAGAAGTACACCGGCAACTGATGGATGGGCTGGGGGTAACAGCCATACATTCTGAATATGGGATGACGGAATTGCTAAGTCAGGCCTACTCAAAAGGGGAGGGTCGCTTTGTTTGCCCGCCATGGATGAGAGTACTGGTTCGCGATGAGGAAGACCCTTTATTGGTAAAAGCCAGCGGCAGGGGCATATTACAGGTAATTGACCTTGCCAATATATACAGTTGCTGCTTTATTGCCACCGAAGATGTAGGCATAGTATATGAAGACGGCAATTTTGAAGTATGGGGCAGACTGGATAATAGTGATATCAGGGGGTGTAGTTTGATGGTGAGATGAGGGGGGGTGGGGTTTGGAGTTAGGGGTTTGGGGTTTGGAGTTGTCTTTTTTAATCAATTACTCCAGACTCCAAACTCCTAACTCCAGACTTCTAAAATTTCCCTTGGTACTTTATGCTGTTTGCCACTATATTTGCAGCCCTGAAATAAATAGTAATTACTAACTACAAATTACTAATTAAAAAGCCCAGGTGGCGAAATTGGTAGACGCACTGTGTTCAGGTCGCAGCGTTCGCAAGGATGTGCTGGTTCGAATCCAGTCCTGGGCACCAAAAACCTAATTAACCCTTATAAATGAATAATTTATGAGGGTTTTTTAATTACAGGGGGGCGACAAAGAGGACGTTTATAATACCAGCAAAGTTTGAATAGCTTTCCTTCTCCCAGGGTGTCCATTTCATAAAATAAAAAAGAAAATTCTCCGCGGTGTCTCCCGGAACGGGGACGCTGCGGTTTGAACAAAAAAAGCCAATCGTGTAACGCAGGGAACGCAAAGAAATAAGCATCTTTTTTGTAGCGCACATTTGTAATACAGCACTTCCAATGTAAAATACCTCACATCAGAAACTGAATTGCAGCCAATTCCTTCCCCACCTGCTGTACACCTTTTAATATACGTTGTGTTTGATTGGCAGAGGGCTTCTTAATGCCTTTAATGTATTGCGCTAATAAACTTTGGTTCATGCCAATACGTTCAGATAGCGCCTTTGCATTAATTACTTTGTAAAATTCAAAAAACTGGGGCAGGTCAAGGGTAATTCTTAAATCATTTTCACTTATTATTTTATCTTGTTTTTCAAAATGGAGGCTAAGAGCTTCCAGAATATTGGCTTTCAATTCTTCCAAAGAGTGACCAACAGTGTACACAGGATATTTTTCTGCATAAGCAGAATAACCTGTTTTTGTTTTTTCTACAATCATTTCAATTTTCATAACACACCATTTTTATTTAATACCTGCATCTCTTTTAATTTTCATTTCCAGTCCTTTACCAACCTCATGACTGCCATGATTGGGGCAAACGATTTGTCCTTTTTTAACAGGGTGTTCCATAATCATATGGCTACCCGTTTGCCTGATCACAAACCATCCGTCTTTCTTAAGCAGTCTTACCAGTTCGCTGGACTTCATGTTTTCAAAGGTAATAAATTTATTACCTATCCAAAGCCTAAATCAAATTTTCTTCTCCAGCCAGTCTCTTACGAGGACTCATTGGTTTGAACAACAAGCAGAATCAGTTTAAATGATCTTGAAACAAATCGTACTTCACAGGCACATCTCCCGAAGGTGCATCGGTAGTTTAAAAAAATACCAGCCCGGCAAGAAAATTACTCACCCTTCCACCAATCAGCAGGTTTTTTCTGTTGCAGATCAATATTTGAAAAAACAACCTTGCATTCTTTACCTATAGGCGATTGTGCACTAAATCCTATTTGGATATTATCAAATTTATCAAGCTTAAATGATCTTATCAGGTACCAGTTTTTCCCGTCGGCAGAATGGTAAAAGCTGAACGAATTTTTTCCCGCAGATCCAATGATTCGGTAAAATACTTCCTTCTTATCAACTGCTATTGAGTTGCAATCATCTCCTGTTTCATTACAAACAACTGAAACCACTCTTGGCTGACCTGTATAGTCATTTTCGAAGCAAAATTTTGCATAATGTTTCGGGTCGTTATAAACCAGCAGCACACCAGCATCCCAACTGGGCGCTTTAAATTCGGTTTGTATTTTGGATGTAAAAATAAAATCGGAACCGGGCCTGAATAATAATTTTGGAGCCGTGTTTTGCTCAAAACCTCCGTCTGGTGAAGTAAATAAATTTGTATTTCCTGCAGCAGAAATGACCAGCTCATTATCGCCTTTAATCTGAAAATCTTTTGGCTTGATATCAAAGTGCATGGGGTAGGGGATTGCTTTGATTTGAATTTCCTGTGTAAATAGTTTGGTGCCTGCGAAACTCTGCAAGAGCAAAAA
Source organism: Sediminibacterium sp. (assembly GCA_036758845.1). Taxonomy (GTDB): domain Bacteria; phylum Bacteroidota; class Bacteroidia; order Chitinophagales; family Chitinophagaceae; genus Sediminibacterium. The sequence continues at coordinate 7,253 of DAIOVU010000061.1, read as the reverse complement.
AAATAAAATCCTTTTCATTGTACAGTATGTTTAATTATAATTCTGTTGATAAGTATGTCTTATCCCTGATACCAGGCATGTACACAGAGATTCCGGTTTTGTTTGCGCTGATACCAATTTGAAACCACTCAGTAGTTTTTCCATTGGCATATTTAATTACGTGAACGCCATAACCTATAGTAGGGTTAGTAACAGTTTTATTCTCGCTGTTTTTACCATCGTTGAACCATAATTTACATGCTGGTAACATTTGGAGTATGCGTTGGTGCAACGCCTGCATGTCGCTGTATTTTGGCTCAGGCTGGCTGGTAATATATTTTTTGATTTGGTCCTGTACGTTCATTCTTATTCCAATGATTTGAAATAAAATTTGCGAATATTTTGTAATCCTAACCCGTTGGCGGAGTTAATTTTCCCGGACTTTGAGATAAATGGCGTTTACTGAATTTGTACATTATAACGCTTTATAGCGGTTAAATGTTTCAACATAAGGCCTTGCCGGTTAAATTTCGAACAACCCGCCAACGGGTTAATCCTATCATTTTTTGGATAAAACCGCCAACAGATTTTCCAAATTGGTTATTGATGCTGTGAATCCTTCTGTGAAGCCCATTTCAATCATCTTCTCCAGGCGGGCAAGAGATTCGTTGTAAATTTTAATACTCACTTTTGTTTTTCCATCCTGTTCGCTAAAAGTATAATCCCAATCAGAACCTGGCAATTCAGGGTTTTCATCTTTGTCTGCAAAAGCATTAGACAGTTTGAAATTGGTTTTTGGGCTAATGGACGTGTATTTCTGAATAGACCAACGCTCTTGTCCTTCCGGGCTTACCATCGCATAAAATCTTCGCCCGCCAACTTTAAAATCCATAAATTTTGTTTTTGATGTCCAGGGTTTAGGCGCCACCCATTGGTCAAGGATTTCTGCTTTGGTAAATGCATCCCATACCAATGATAGATTGGCATCAAATTCCCTTGTGATGAATACCGTTTTTATTGCTTTGTCTACGGTAAAATCAAATAGCAAATCAGTTTTCATTTTTTCTGTTTTTTAATTGTTGATAATACTTTGTCTAATTGATTAAATTGAGTTTCCCAGATTTTTCTGAATTGAGCTAACCAATTGTCTACTTCCTGCATTTTTTGGGGATTAAAGTGATAATAAATTTCTCTGCCGGAATGTTCAGGTTTAATTAACTCGCATTCATGTAATACTTTAATATGTTTTGATACGGCTTGTCGGCTCATGTCAAATTTTTCCGCCATTGCATTTGGCGTTAATGCCTGGATAGCAATTAAAGTTAAAATAGCCCTGCGCGTTGGGTCAGCGATAGCCTGGAAGATGTCTTGTTTCATTTTTTCAATAGTTAAATACGCAACTCTCAGGTTGCAAATATATATGCAACTTTTGAGTTGCGCAAATTTTAGGCAATTATTTTTTTCCGGGGTTGAAAAGTTCACCCGGAACGAAAAAATAGCGCATAACGGTCAGGACCACCCGGTAAATATTTACGGGCAAAGCAACCTGTTCCTGTTGGTTAAAACAGCGGGTAGGGGTAAGCATCCCACCAATACCATATTGTAAAGTTGGTTAGAAGATATGAGTTTTGCAAAAAGAGCAAATATGCAAAACAAAAAAGAGCAACGTGAACAAATGATGTTAATGATTACAGATTGGCAAGACAGTGGTTTAAAACAAAGAGATTACTGTGCTACTAATAACATTGCTTATCATGTATTCCATTACTGGTATGGTGTTTACAGAGCAAATAAAACAGAGACCGGATCTTTTCTGCCGGTGAAGGTTGTATCCGCTGTTAGCAAAGAGCAGATAACCATCATTGGGGTTAGTGGTATAAAAGTTCAGATTCAACTTACGGATAAATCCATTGGTTTTGTAAAGCAGTTATTACTAGCTTGATCATGCTTCACCTAAATAGTTCCACTGTATACTATTGGTATAATGGTGCTGTTAATATGAGGGGCAGCTTTGATGCACTCTGCGGCTTGGTAAACCAACACTGCCAAGCTAATATTTTACAGGGTGGCGTGTATATTTTTGTCAATAAAAAGCGCAATCAAATAAAACTACTTACCTGGGAAGGCGATGGCCTGGCCATTTACTATAAGCGATTAGAAAAAGGCGTGTATGAGCTACCTTCTATTGCTGCTAATAGCGGCTGTGCTTCCATTGATACTGTTCACTTGCAATTGATTTTACAAGGTATTGTACTTAATTCTGTTAGAAAAAAGAAACGTTTTGCCTTGCCCAAATAAATGGCTTGTTTTATGTACACTGCTTATTGAAACTAAAAAAAAGGATGGGTTTACACACTATTTTTTGATGCTTTTGTGGGTAAATAAAGGTTCGTTTTTATTTGCTAAAACCTAATTACAGAGCGAGTTTTACACCATCATAAGATGGAGCAAAATAACGTACATATTGACTACAAAGATGCTTATCATGAGCAAGTAACCATCAATGAAAAGTTAGTATCCAAACAGCAAGACCTTGAATTACAATTAGCCCAGTTAAAGAAACTGGTTTTTGGTAGCCGTCATGAAAAGTTTGTTGGTACGGAGGCACAAATGGCACCAACCCTTTTTGATATACCGCTAATACTTGAACTTTTAGAGCCAACTGTCGTTAGTTATGAGAAAGCTGGCAAACAGGCACGGCCCAATCACCCCGGTCGTAATAGCTTCCCCGAGAATTTGCGTAGGGTGGAAACAGTCGTCAACCCTACAGGTATAGATCTGACGTTGGTTAAAAGGATTGGTGAGTCTGTAACAGAAACACTAGCGTATGTACCAGCAGAGCTGTTTGTAAAAAAAGTGATTCGTCCTAAATATCTAGATGTTGCTACCAATAGTATCCATCAAGCCCTGGCACCTGAGCGCTGTTTTGAAAGAAGCAATGTAGACCCCAGTTTAATAGCACAGATCATCGTTGAGAAGTTTACAGATCATCTCCCATTAGATCGTCAGATAAAACGTTTTGCAAGACTAGGATATCCTATCAGCGATAGCACCATCGGTAATTGGGTAGCAGCAAGTGCTGCTTACTTAAAACCTTTATATGAGGCACATAAGCAACTGGTCTTAGATAGTGGCTATTTACACGCCGATGAAACCATTATCAAAGTAATGGATAGCGACAAAAGGAATGCTACTCACCAGGGCTACTTTTGGGTTTATCAATGCAGTATCAACAAACTGGTACTCTTTGATTACCGTACCGGCAGGGGCCGGGAAGGACCACAAAGCATATTAAAAAATTACAAAGGTTATCTCCAAACAGACGGGTACATCGTGTATGAGGATTTTGATCAAAATCCGGATGTCATTGTGTTTAACTGCATGGCACATGCCAGACGCAAGTTCAGTGAAGCCTTACCCAATGATAAGGCAAGGGCGGAGCATGTATTAGCGGAAATACAAAAGCTCTACGCTATAGAAAGATATCTAACAGATAACAACATCACTGGTAACGACAAGCTTGAATACCGCAAAGAACAAGCATTACCCATCCTCAAAGCATTAGGCTTATGGATGCAGAAGGCATACTCCGAAGTTTTGCCTAGCAGTGCTATTGGTAAAGCAATAGCATATAGTTTAAGCAGATGGGATAAATTAAGCCTGTATGCTACTACTGATTTTTTAAATATCGATAATAATCCGGTCGAGAACAGCATAAGGCCTGTGGCTGTTGGAAGAAAAAATTACTTGTTCGCAGGTAGCCATGCTGCAGCCCAACGTTCAGCTATCTTCTACAGTTTATTAGCTACTTGCAAAAATTATAACGTCAATCCTGTTGATTGGATGCAAGATATTTTAACACGCATCGCTGGTTATCCTATTAACAAAATACAAGAACTACTACCACAAAACTGGAAGCCCACTCAAAACATTTAAAATATTAAGAGGGGTCAACATCCCGGAATTATATTTTGCTATATTATAAGGGTATTGGTGGGGTGCTTACGGGTAGGGGAAGGTATGTACCTGCCATATATAAATGTAGTTGATGTAAAGGCAACAGGCATTATTAGCCTCTCAACAAAACAAAAAACAGGCGCATAGCCTGTTTGTCATCTCTATACCATCTTCCGATAACTCCATATAGTCACTCCACTCATAACCGGTTCCGTTCAACAGGGGTTTCATTGTTCGCCCGTTGGGCGCAACGAAACCTTAGTTATTGTGCGCCGTTTTATTTCTCTGTGGGAATAACAGCTATGATTCTTCGTAGTGTTTTGTCATCAATAGAGTCAAACTCTGCTTTATCATAAATGGTAAGAAGATAAACTTCTTTCTGCGGAGTAACGACATAAGTAATTACGCGAGCACCTCCACTTTTTCCTTTTCCTTTGCTTTTAATGGAAACTCGAATTTTATAAGCGTCATTTCCTAGCGCAGTTCCTTGCGTTGGTTGGGCAGATAAAGATTCTGCTAATTCAGCTAACTCGATTTTAAGAGAAGGATATTTTTTGATTAACCGTTTGGCTTCCTTTTTGAATTTGTCAACCGGTATTACTTTATAATTCATCTAGAAAATCAGTTAAGGTCTTTTTTTTTGCTTTTGATTTTCTTAATGCGTCAACCTGTTTAAAGGCAACTTTGAGATCGGATTTGAGTTGTAGTACCTGCTCAGATTTCCGGATACGGGAAAGAATTTTTTCCCATTCGCTAACTGGCATTTGAACGGCTTGTGGCTTACCATTCATATCGCTCACATATTGAAATGCTATTTTCATAATCTCAAAATTAGTGATTTTAAAGAATAGTTAAAATGTTTCTCCCGTAACAAAAAAATGGCGCCCAATGGTCAGGGCTTTAAGCAGTTGGGGTGTGTTATTCCGTCGCCCCGGGCTTACCACCGCTGAACTAAAGATACAAAAGCTGATGATATATTCTGCAGACCAGCCGAGTTGTGTCGCGCTGGATATGTTGCTTGGATATTTGCCGCCGATGAAAGACGCGTTGGGTCGCCCCCCAATTGCTGAAAGCAACTATGTAAAAGCGGTAATTTGAGTTTGCTTAAAATTCAAAAAAATGAATACTCAAACTACCGCCAATCCAAAGTTATTTATTGGGATGGACATTCACAAGAAATCCTGGTTTGTCCATTTTCGCACCGATTTATTTGACCACAAAGGATTCTCGATGCCCCCTGAAGCCGAGAAACTATTCGATTATGTGTCCCTTCATTTTGCAGAACATGAAGTTTCATTGACGTATGAAGCCGGTTGCTGTGGGTTTGGGGTCGCGCGTTATTTTTTGAATCTTGGCTGGGAGGTTAAAGTGGTTAACCCATCAGATGTACCCCGGAAAGATAAACAGCTTTACCAGAAAACGGATAAACTCGACAGCCGCAATCTCTGCAAACAAATACAGCAAGGGCAGCTTCATAGTATCCATATTCCCGGCGAAGAAGAAGAACAATTGCGGAGTTTATTGCGCCAGCGTAATCAGGTGGTTAAACTATTACGCAAAAGTAAATCGCATATTAAATCACTTCTGTTGTTTCATGGCATAGTTGTACCGGAGGAATATGACAATCCGAACTGGAGCAATGATTTTCTGGAATGGTTAAAAGGGATCAGATGGTCAAGCAGCACGGGTAAATCCTGTTTAGACAGCAAACTAAGGATACTGGAATTACTGCACAAGGAATATCTCCATACAAGTAATGAATTACGGGCTTATTGCAGAAAACACCACAAGAAAGATTATTACCTGCTCAAAAGCGATGTTGTGCGCTGTGTTTAGTTTTTTGTATCTTAGTGGTATGAAAGCGTTAGTTATAACCCCGAAAAGTGACAATGAATATAAGTTCTTGTCAAACCTACTCACCAAACTTGGTGTAGGAATGTCTTCTCTTTCAAAAGAGGAATTAGAAGATATAGGCCTTGCTAAAATGATGCAAAATATGGACAAGACCAAAAAAGCCAGCCGCTCAGAAATTATGAAAAAACTGAGCTCATAATGAAAGTTGACTTTTTAAAGAAATTCTCAAAAGATCTTGACGGAGTCAGCCAAAAATCTGTTAAAGCGAATCTTTTAAAAGTAATAGAATTGATGGAGTATGTCAATTCATTGGATGAAATTCCGAATACAAAGAAACTGAAAGGTCATAAGTCTGCATATAGAACAAGGGTAGGAGATTATCGATTAGGGTTTTTCTTTGAAAATGCTACAATCTCAATTGCCAGGTTTGTTCACCGAAAGGACATCTACAAAGTTTTCCCTTAAACAGCCAAGCTTATTTTTCATAGCGTACAACGGTCAGGGCTTTAAGCAGTTGGGGTATGCACTTCCGTCGCCCCGGGCTTACTGCCGCTGAACTAAAGATACAAAAGCTGATGATATATTCTGCAGACCAGCCGAGTTGGGTCGCGCTGGATATGCTGCTTGGATATTTGCTGCCGATGAAAGACGCGTTGGGTCGCCCCCCAATTGCTGGAAGCCGGTGTAGCCGCAGTTTTGCTACGCTCAGTTATAGCCGAGATCACTTTCTTTAATATTTTTTAAATTCTCGGTAGATACTTTGATAAGTTGATCGATGTTTTTTTCGATTTTAGCAAGTGTGACTTTTGTCAAAAGTTTTTTTTCTAAAAAGGGTCTTCCTTTTGAAGTTAATTCAGTTTTCTCTAGCCAAGCTATATATGAGAAATCCCAATCTGGCGCATCAATATTTCTATTTTCGAAGTTTTGATTAATTATTATTCCCTTTCCGATTGAACCATCTACCCAAACAATTCGTCGCATTTCAAGTTTGTCTTTCGGAACATCTACTCCGTCGAAAGAAGCCCCACCACCCGTTGTGGCTACCGTAGTCCCAAGTTGTTTTGATAGCTCGGTTAATTTATTGTCTATTTGATTAAACCTATTCATGGTTGCTGAATGTTTATCATTTACAGATTGATTATGGCACGCTACTCCAAAAAGAATAAACAATATGAGTGATTTTGTTTGTTTCAACTTCTATGAATATGAACGATTAAAATTGCCACTAACGGACAGGTATTGCTACAGTTGGGGAATTGACCAACTGTCTGCCCGGAACTAAAGCTAAATTAATAAACAAAAGTTGAAGTTTAGAACTAATGACCGGTAGAATTCCGTCCGCCGGATATAAAGCTTGGATATGCACTGCTGCTGATTGTTACAACGTCCTGCCCCAATTGCAGCAATACCCATGTGTGTGTCCAGCGAAGCTGCCTATGTGATGAGAGTAGGTCTCTCGGTGG
>DAIOVU010000060.1:0-22035 GCA_036758845.1 Sediminibacterium sp. | reverse complement strand
GATATGCAGATACAAGTTCGATGTTGTCTAATCGCTTAAAGATATCAGATACAACAACCATGTTTAATGGTTATGCAAGAAGTGGGCAATCGGTAAAGTATTCTGATACGGCTTCGATGTTTACTGGTTATGCGAGAACCGGCCGTTCAGTGCAGTATGCTGATACTGCATCAATGTTATTAAATCGTTTGAAAATCTCTGACACAACAACGATGATGAGTGGTTATGCAAGAAGCGGTCAATCAGTAAAATATTCTGATACAGCCTCCATGTTTACTGGCTATGCGAAGAGTGGGCAATCGGTGAGATATGCAGACACAGCCTCAATGTTATCCAATCGTTTAAAGATCTCTGATACAACAACAATGATGGGTGGTTATGCAAGAAGTGGGCAATCGGTAAAATATTCGGATACGGCTTCCATGTTTACGGGTTATGCGAGAACCGGCCGTTCGGTGCAATATGCTGATACTTCGTCAATGCTATCAAACCGTTTAAAGATCTCTGACACAACAACGATGATGGCTGGTTATGCAAGAATCGGTCAATCAGTGAAATATTCGGATACAGCTTCAATGTTTACAGGTTATGCGAGAACCGGCCGTTCAGTGCAGTATGCTGATACTGCATCAATGTTATTAAATCGTTTGAAAATCTCTGACACAACAACGATGATGAGTGGTTATGCAAGAAGCGGTCAATCAGTAAAATATTCCGATACGGCATCAATGCTATCGAACCGATTAAAGATCTCTGATACAACTACGATGTTGGGTGGCTATGCAAGAAGCGGCCATTCGGTACAATATTCAGATACTGCATCAATGCTGTCAAACCGTTTAAAAATCTCTGATACAACAACAATGATGGGTGGTTATGCAAGAACTGGCCAATCAGTAAAATATTCGGATACGGCTTCCATGTTTACAGGTTATGCGAGAACCGGGCGTTCAGTGCAATATGCTGATACTTCGTCAATGCTATCAAACCGTTTGAAAATTTCTGATACAACAACGATGATGAGTGGTTATGCAAGAACTGGACAATCAGTGAAATATGCTGATACAGCTTCCATGTTTACGGGCTACGCGAAAACAGGCCGTTCTGTACAATATTCGGATACTGCATCAATGTTATCAAACCGTTTGAAAATCTCTGATACAACAACGATGATGAGTGGTTATGCAAGAACTGGCCAATCAGTGAAATATGCTGATACTGCATCAATGCTATCGAACCGTTTAAAGATCTCTGATACAACTACGATGTTAGGTGGCTATGCAAGAAGCGGCCATTCGGTACAATATTCCGATACTGCATCAATGCTGTCAAACCGTTTGAAAATATCTGATACAACAACAATGTTGGGTGGCTATGCAAGAAGCGGCCAATCAGTAAAATATTCCGATACTGCATCAATGCTATCGAACCGTTTAAAGATCTCTGATACAACTACGATGTTGGGTGGCTATGCAAGAAGCGGCCAATCAGTAAAATATGCTGATACAAGTTCCATGCTTACTGGTTATGCCAGAGCAGGCCTGTTTGTAAAGTATTCCGATACCGCAGCAATGTTAAGTGTAAAAGCACCCCTGAGTTCTCCGGCCCTCATCGGAATACCTACAGCACCCACAGCCTTAGCGGGTACCAATAATACCCAGGTGGCTACTACTGCTTTTGTAAATGCGGCTGTACTGTCTGCCACCCCTTCAGCATCTGTACTAACCGGAACAACACTTGCCCCCAATGTTATCAATTCTTCTCTTACCTCCGTAGGTGTGCTATCCAGCCTTACTGTTTCTGGGGGTATTACGGGTTCCACATTGGCTGGAACCCTGCTTACTGCCAGCCAGCCTAATATTACATCTGTGGGTACACTAAACAATCTTACTGTAACAGGAGATGCAACAGTAAATGGCTCGGTTATCGCTACCACCGGTTTAAATTCTTCTGCAGCTTCTACCTCAAACGGAATCGGCTATACCAATGGGTCAACAGTTACTCAAGTCGGCAGCAAATCTTCGGCTGTTACCATTAACGCTTATTCCGGACGGATTACAACAACCGGTAACAGGATCAACGCAGGTTCCAGTGTGGCTTTTGTGGTTAATAACTCAGTTGTAACAGCTAACGATGTTCCTTTTGTTGTCATCTCATCAGGAGCCACTTCGAGAACCTACCGGGTACAGGTAGATGGGGTTACGAACGGTACATTTACAGTAACTATACACAATATGAGCGGTGTTAATATGAGTGAAACAATCGTGTTGAACTTTGTGATCTTTAAAGGCAACTAATGGTTGCTGTTTTCAAATACTGTTTTTATTTGAATAAATATTTTTTGTTGTTGGTCAGTTAGCATTCAATATCCGTTTTGAAATTGTCACAAAAAAGATCCTTCAGATTTGAGGGGTCTTTTTTTTATTCCCCGCAGTTTCTCCCGGAACGGGGATACTGCGGTTTGAACGAAAAAAGTTACCCGATTAGTTAGTTGATGGAGCAGATAAACACGCTGCGCAGTATTAAATTTACTTTATAGTAAGTAATGCGCGGAAATTTTATTTAGCAAGAAGGTGAATCAATTCTAAGCGCAGGGTCCCCGCTGGGAGATGCCTGCGTAGATTTTTTTTTCATTTTATGGAAGAAAACCTTGCGGAGAAGAAATATAAATGGGAGCCTGCCCGTTTATCGGGTAGGCAGATTTTAAAAATCGGAAGAGGGAAAGTGATCAGAATAAAACTGTTTCTAATTTCGCCAGTGCATCTTTATGCTTCTTGTCCGGCATCTGCTCCAGGTTGTGTATTTTCCAACGAACCGAAGGCAGATTTTTTACATCTTCTGCATTTGCTATTCCCAGTAATTCCCACTCTGGAGATTTTGCTTTGAAATAGACAAGAAATTTTCTTTCTTCCGCAGTCATATTTGTATTGATAGAATGGATCAATTGTTCTCTTACCTGTTCTAATTCTTCAACACTTACTTCCAATTGCGACATCCGTACAAATTCATTTTCGTACACATCTTTTATATCTTTTCTGTGCGGGTTCAACAATTCGGACATTGGTCTTTGGTGACTGATCAAATAAACAAGAAATGTTTTCCTGAAATCATCAGTGAACCCTTCGTTTTCAAACAGAAATTTAACGTCAAACAAATCTCTCGGATGCTGGCGATCTAAAGCCGCACATATTTTGCCAGCATACAGGTCTGGAAGAGAAACAACAGGTATTTCTGCGTAACCAAAATTTTCTTCCACTTTTTGCGTAACAGACATGAGCTTTTCGGAAAGACTGAGCCACGTATTACCGGCGAAAGTTCTACTTTAATTCTTGCATCTCCTTGCTGAACAATTAGGCGCAGTGCATCACTTTGTTCATGTGCGTTTTGTACGTGCACTCCCTGCAGACTTGCCTTGATTAATTCGCTGATCTGGCTAAGGGCTGCACGGATATTTTTAAGTGCTATTTCTCTGTCATCCATTGGCAAATACACCAGGTCAATATCTACTGATAATCTCGGCACATCACGAACAAATAAATTGATGGCAGTTCCACCTTTCAGTGCAAAGCATTTTTCTGTTGCTGCCAGTGGTAATATCCTTACTAACAATTGCACCTGTTTAAAATAGATGGTATCCTTATTCATAGATTTCCGGCACTGTTATTTTGTACTTCTTATTCAATTTGCCACCTTTCAATAACATCCTGTTTCCCGATCCCAAGTTGATTTTGTTAAGATCCAGTTTTTGCAACCACGGATAATTTTGGCGCTCCGCCAGCCATAGAAATAAGCGCCTGACTTTTATATTATTACATTTTTCCAATAGCTCTTGGAGTCTGCGGGGTGATAAGGATGTCATCCCCTGCATCAATTGGTCTGCATGTTCAAAAGAAGTATATTTTGGTACCCCTGCTAATACTTCCAGGATTGCCCGTTCAGGGGCAGATAATATTAATGGTTGCATTCCTTCTCTCCACTTATGTGTGGTTGTATAAAGCCCCAGGGTATTAGGATTGTCTGCATTTTTCTCAGACTTTCCCAACAGTTCTGTATTGGTATGGAATACGAAAACAACATCCTCAAAAAGAACATTAAGCCACACAGGCAAAGGCTGGCTGGCAAACAAATGAACCTGTACTTTAGTTTGCATTGTTATATAGTGACCAAAGCCTTGTAATTCCAGTGCTGTTAATCCACCCGCCACCACATCTAATTGAAACATATTTTGTAACGAGCAAACCACACCTTGCCAACTTAGCTCTCCGGTAGCCCTTCTATACACGCCTTTCACTAATGCCTTTAATTGACCGCTTTTAACTAGGTTATCTATAGCATGTCTTCCCAATTGTTTTGCCATTAGCCAATTCCTGGATGCTATCATACCTTCCGGCAGCAACAAGGGAAGACTGTTTCTTCTTTCTGAGTTTAAGGGCATAGTTTATTAATTTATATATATGCGGCGTTCAACGCCGCATAATCAAAGATACGTAAATAATAATATTTGAAAAATGTGATTAATGCGGCGGTGATTGCCGCATTAATTTATTTTGGTAAACTAAATGCTTATTTGTCGACTATGCAAGCTAGATACAAACAGAGCCCCCTCTTTAATCCATAGAATTTTTGCGTTACATTTCCCGAATTGCCTTTAGTATATTGCCATTGACAATTGGTACAGTTTAATGAGCCAATCGTGAAACATAGCTGACCGTTACACTCAGATTGGAACAATTAGTCAAATACAACAAACGATACAAATAGACAATGTTTTTTAAATCGAAAAGACTACAGGAAAGAGCAGAAGCTGAATGATATTGTAAACATTTAAATTTATCAATAATGGACACCATTGAAATTTTAACATCCGCGATTCAACACAAAAAACAAATTAGTTATGAGTATGATGCGCCGGACAGAGCTGTTGGTGTAAGAATCGGCAATCCTCATGCTATATTCATTTCTACAGCTGAAAACGTGAATATTGATATTTTCAAACTTGGTGGGGTGAAAACAGACCCTGCAAAGCCACTGCCTGCATGGAGACAATACAAGGTCAAAAACATTAAAAATGTTGTAATTCTTGACCAAAATTTTTCAACTGCTGACGGTTATAATCCTACTTCGAAACAGTATGCCAGAGTAATAGCCAAAATATAATGAGCGTTCAATACCAAAAAGAAATATTTTCAAATGATCATTTAAAGTTGTTCATAAACTTTACGGGCGTAAGCTCAGCAAATGTTACGAATAAAGAGGATTTGTCCCTGTCTGTTTTCGCAATAAACAGACAAACTTTAGTGTCAGTATTTTCGGAAACATTATCATTTGACCAAGTACAAGCACTATTTAATCATTTAAATAGTGTTTCAATTATAAGGAACAATGGCACAACTCATACAAAAGAGTTTGTTGAAGTTACCGATGATATTGCTGATATACTTGCAATCGTAAAAACAGTTAACAGTAAACTTGTAAAATCTATACTTGACAAAGTAAATGAAGATGAAAAGTTGGCATTGGTTTTAGAAGCGTTAAATGAAAGTGAATTACAAAATCTGCACGCTTCGATTCGGCAAACTAATCATAAAAAATCTCTTTCTAATCTGCGACAATTACTTGAACTTGAAGAGACAACAACAATAACCGATAGTATTAAGCTGCACGAAAATTTAGCTGAATATGTTGCAGGGCAATCTGAAAAGATATTTCAGAATTGGATTGAAAAAAATATTTGGACGTTAGGTATTGACTATATCCAAAAACATCCAGCCCGACAAATTGGAATAAATTCAGAAAGCGATTTGATAATGGAAACCACTGATGGGTTCATCGATTTAATAGAATTAAAGCGACCAAAATTTGACCTCTTTGACTATGATACAAGTCACAAAAGCTACTATCCTTCAAAAGAACTTTCAAAAGTTATAGGACAATGTATGCAATACCTTAAAGTTCTCGAAGATTATAAATTGGTATTGGAAAAGCAGCACAAATTCAAATTGCTAAGACCGAGAATTAAAATTATTGTTGGGAGGACTGATAAATTTACTGATGAACAGTTTGAAGCGTTGAGGATGTTGAATTCAAGTCTTAACCACATACATGTAATTTCCTACGACTACTTATGTTTATGTGGCGATAATATAATTTCTTATTACAGTAGACAACTTAAACAAGCAATTGAGAGAAAGACTGAGATGGTTCTACCTGCAATTTCATAAATCGAAAATTAAGCAGAACTTAAGTTTGGGTTAATAAAAAGATCGTTCCCCTTTATGTTCCCCTTAAATTTAAAACTCCTTATAAATTATTTATTTACAAGGAGTTAGATAAGTGAATTGTGCCCAGAACAGGAATCGAACCTGCACTACCTTGCGATAACCAGATTTTGAGTCTAGCGCGTCTACCAGTTCCGCCATCTGGGCTTGTGAGGTTTGGTGTTTGGAGTTTGGTGTTGGGAGTTAAAAGAACCCCAAACGCCAAATGTCAAACCCCGAACTCTAACGGGCTGCAATATTACAGTAAGACAGTAAATCAACCAAAAGAAATAAGAAAGTCCGAAAGTCGGGAAGTCAGCAAAGTCCGGAAGTAAAACTGGCTTTTCTTCTTGACTTTCGGACTTTCCTGACTTCCCGACTATTTTTTAATTCCCGCCAAAAGTTTATCTAAGTACTTCTTTCGGTAATAATACTCTTTTACTTGCAGCAGTTCTTTTTCGGTAGCAATACCGTCCTGATAATGCGTAATAACCGTTTCAACAGGTTCATAGATCTGTTTTTGAAAGTTGTGAATAGTTTCTGTGAGTCGGTCAACATCTGCCTGCTCTGATACATCGAGGGCCTGCTCATTCAGGTCCATCACCTCCATCAGAAAATCTGGTGAAAGCTGGTATTTTTCTTCTTCTTTCAATAATCCTTTCAGCTTCAGCACATATTTAATGGTCTCATCGGGGTTGGCAAAAACCTTGTAAGCCATATTTACCAAAGAAGATTTTTCCAATGCCTCTGCCTGCTCCTCATCAGACCCCTGACTGTAAAAATCGGGATGGTATTTACGGCTTAACTCATAAAAACGCTCCTTTACAACAGCCGGGTTGGGCGTAAAGGAAATGGGGAGGGTGTATAGTTCGAAATAATTCATGTGATTGTCTGTAGTGTGTGGTCTGTGGTCTGTAGTCTGTGGTTTGTGGTCTGTGGTTTGTGGTCTGTGGTTAATACTAACTAATAACCTATTACCATAAACAACTACAGACCACAGACTACAAACTACACACTTTCATTTACCTTGCATTCAAAATTAGTACAATGCTCGTCATCGGACTTATTAGAGAGGGAAAAGTTCCGGCGGATAACCGGGTGGCGCTTACGCCGGCACAGTGTAAATGGCTGGTGAAGCATTTTGCAGATGTTAAAATATTTGTGCAAAGCTCGCCCCATCGCTGTTTTGAGGATGAGGAATATATTCAGGCTGGTATTGATGTTGTTGAAGATATGAGCGCCTGTAACCTGCTGCTGGGTATTAAAGAAGTGCCCGTTTTGCAACTGATCGCCGGTAAACAATACATTTTCTTCTCCCATACCCGTAAAAAACAATCCTATAACCAGCCATTGATGCATGCCATGGCAGATAAGGGCATCACACTGATAGATTATGAGTGTATGGAACATAAAGACGGGCAACGCATCATCGGCTTTGGATTTTTTGCAGGTATTGTGGGTGCGCATAACGGTATTATGACCTATGGCAACCGCACCGGTGCATACCACCTTGGCAGGGTAGCGGGTGTGAAAGATTACCGCGAACTGATACATACTTATTTCGGGTTAAAACTACCCCCGGTTAAAATTGCGGTTACCGGCAGCGGTCGCGTAGGACACGGTATTTTAGAAATCATGAACCTGATGGATGTGCAGGAGGTAGAACCGGATGATTATCTTTTACGCGAATTTGATTATCCTGTTTATGTGTCGTTAAAAGGTGGTGGTTTGTACAGGCATAAAAATACAGGAAGGTATAACCGGGAAGACTTTCATGCAAACCCGGGCAACTATGAATGTGTGTTTGAAAAATTCTGTGCGCATACGGATATACTGATGAATGGTATTTACTGGGAGCCAACAATGCCGAGGTTGTTTTCAATGGAAACGATGCGACGTGATGATTTCAGGATACAAGTGATTGCTGATATTACCGATGATAAAAATGGCAGCGTACCCTGCAACCTTGGCGATGCTACGATTGATAACCCTATTTACGGAGTGGATAAAATGACGGGTGAGAAAACAGCGCCTTACCTGCCCGGAAGTGTAGATATGATGGCTGTTGGCAACCTGCCCAACGAGCTGCCCCGCGATGCCAGCCGTTTCTTTGGCGAGCAGTTAATTAAATATGTGCTGGATGATATCCGCAAAGGTGGCAGTGAAATAATTGAAAAAGCAACCATCCTGAAGAATGGACAATTAACAACGCATTTCAATTACCTCGAAGATTACGTGAAGCATTAAGCTTGGTTTGTGTTTTTAAAAGTTAGCCACAGACGACACAGATTAACACAGAGAAAGCCATCGAAAAAAAACTGTGCTAATCTGTGCCATCTGTGGCAAAAAAAATGGTCAGGAAAAGTTAGCCACAGATTCACAGATTAACACAGAGAAAGCCATCGGACAAAAATCTGTGCTAATCTGTGCCATCTGTGGCAAAAAAAAGTTTATAATTTCAGATAATAATCCTTCAATAAATCTGTAAATGCAGTGCTGTATTGATCTCCCTCACGGATGGTGATGGTGTGTTGGGTTGCAGCTACCGGAGTAGCAGCAAATAAAAACATTGCCCTGAAGAATGAATGTTTTGAGGTTTGTTTCACAGCCACTGTTTCTTCCGGATAAAACCCTTCGCCCAAAGCCATTTTTTCAAATGCTTCTTTCCGGTGCCAGGGCAGCAGTACCGCAAACCTGCCATTAGCCGAAAGATGTTTTTTGATCACCGCAAGCAATTCGGGCAGACTTAATTCCCTGCTATGCAAAGCAAGGTTTCGCAGTGCATCGGGGCTCTTCAGGTCATTATCGAAAAAAGGCGGGTTGGATATGATGAGATCATATTTTCTTCCCAGATGTACCAGCTTTGCATCGCCTTCAATTACCTGCAGCCGTTCTTTCCATGCACTTGCTTCAAAATTTTCGAAAGCCTGTGCTGCGGCATCGGTATCCATTTCAATGGCATCGATCTGCATATTTGTTTGCTGCACCAGCATTAAACTTAATAAGCCGGTACCCGTTCCAATATCCAGCGCTCTGCCATCTGTTAGCTGCCATCTGCCAACTATTTTACTGATCCATCCCCCAAACAAACATGCATCTGTACACACCTTCATCGCACACTTATCCTGGTGCACGGTGAACTGTTTAAATTGAAAATACGTGTTGGACAAGGGGAGGGGTTAAAGTGGTTTAAGAGGTTAAAATAGTTAAAGTAGTTAAAAGAGATAAAACAGTTTTTTTTACTTTAAAAACTGGATAGGTTAAATAGTGCCATTTGCTTACATCTTTGCGAAAACTCTATGTTCTCTGCGGCTCTGCGGTGAAAACATCCTGCCTGAAAGCCAGTTTACTTTAGCTAAATAATTCAATTCACCGCAGAGAACATGAGATGCAGAGAAATTTTCTTCCAGGTTTACTTATTATGAAATAAAACCAATTAACTCAAACCTCTTTTAACTCCTTCAACCTCTTTAACCCTTTTAACCTCTTTTAACTATTTTAACCCCTTTAACTAATCCCCCATCTCTACTTTCCAATCCCCTCCAATGCAAACAGAAATGCATAATTCAATGCCACATCTTTCAGGTAATCAAAACGGCCCGAAGCGCCGCCGTGGCCAAATGCCATATTGGTGTGGAGGAGTAAGATGTTCTTATCCGTTTTCATATCACGAAGCTTGGCAATCCATTTGGCGGGTTCAAAGTATTGTACCTGGCTATCGTGTAAGCCGGTGGTGATAAGGATATTGGGATAATTTTTCTTTTCTACATTTTCATACGGCGAATAACTTTTCATGTAGAAATAAGCGTCCTTGTTTTTTGGATTACCCCATTCATCAAATTCGTTAGTGGTAAGCGGGATGCTTTCATCGAGCATAGTGTTAACCACATCTACAAAAGGAACCTGGGCAATTACGCCATGCCACAGATCGGGTGCCATATTGGTTACAGCGCCCATCAATAAACCACCGGCGCTGCCGCCCTGTGCATACAGGTGTTCTTTACTGGTGTATTTTTCTTTCACTAAAAATTCGCCGCAATCAATAAAATCGGTGAAGGTATTTTTCTTCTTCATCAATTTGCCATCAAGGTACCATTGCCTTCCAAGGTCTTCGCCACCGCGTATATGTGCAATGGCAAATACAAAGCCCCTGTTTAATAAACTTAAGCGGCTGCTGCTGAAACTGGCATCAGTACTGGCTCCGTAAGAACCGTAGGCATACAGCAGTAATGGCGCTTTGCCATTTTTCTCAAACCCTTTTTTATACACAAGTGAGATAGGAACTTTGGTGCCGTCTTTGGCGGTGGCAGTCAGTCTTTCTGTTACATAATCTTTGGCATCATATCCGCCCAGTACTTCCTGCTGCTTCATTAATTTTTTGCTTTTGCCAGCCATATCGTAATCATAGATAGATGCAGGGGTGGTTAATGAAGTATAGCTGTAACGTAAATTGGTAGAATTGTATTCGGGATTAACATTGAAATTGGCAGCATAGGCAGCTTCACCAAAATCAATATAGTGTTCTGCATTGCCGGTCAGGTTTCTAACGCGCATTTTTACCAAACCGTCTTTACGCTCATTAATTACAATAAAATCTTTGAACTCTTCAATGCTCTGCAACAATACATCTTCGCGGTGCGGGATGAGTTCTTTCCAGTGCGAGCTGTCGGTCTTATCCAGCGGGCATTCCATTAAACGGAAATTCCTGGCGTTCCAGTTGGTGCGGATCAGAAATTTATCTGCCAGCGCAACAATATCATACAAAACATCTTTCATTCTTGGCTGAAATACTTTGAATGCAGCAGCAGGCGTACCTGCATCAAGCAACCTGATTTCAGCAGAAAGCGTTGCCTGCGAATAAATAGCGATGTAATTGCCATTCTTAAATCGCCCCACGCCAATATAATTGCTTTTGTCTTTTTCTTCATACACTGTTACGTCCTGCACTTCGGATGTACCGAGTACATGACGTTTAATCTTTTCTGATAAAAGTGTTACCGGGTTCTTTGCTGTATAAAAAATGGTCTTATTGTCTTTGGCCCATGTGGGATCGCTGCTGGTATTGGTGATGGCGTCTTTCAGTATTTCGCCTGTTTCCAGGTTTTTAATATGAATAGTGTACTGCCTGCGCGAAACATCATCTACGCCGTAAGCCAGTAATTTATTATCGTCACTCACTTCATAGCCTGCAACCGAATAATAAGCTTTGCCTTTGGCCATTTCATCCACATCCAGCAGTATTTCTTCGGGGGCGGTCAGACTTCCTTTTTTACGGCAATATTTATAATACTGTTTGCCGTCTTCCGTGCGGGTATAATAGTAATAGCCATTTTTTAAATAAGGTACGCTCTCATCTTTTTCTTTAATGCGGGCTTTCATTTCGGTGAACAGATCAGCCTGTAATTTTTTGGTACCACTCATCATGGTATCTAAGTAAGCGTTTTCGGCTTTCAGGTAATCCACTACTTTGGTACTGTCGGGCCCTTTCTTAAAAAAGTCTATCATCCAGTAATAATTATCCAGCACGGTATCACCGTGGATAGTACGGTTATAAGCTTTCTTTTCGGCGATGGGTGGCTGCACAGTGGGCCACTGGTAAGGTTCATGTTTCATCTTGTTGTTACAGGCAATTAGGGTTGTAAGCAGGATAGCGGTAATCAGTTTGGTTTGCATACAGGTAGTTTGAAAGAGTAATATACAAACTAGGCTGAGTATGCGCAAACCGCCCTTGTAATAATTAGGAATTAGGAGTTAGTAATTTCTAATTAGTTACAGGGGTTTAGTTCGTTTAACAGATCGTGCAGGTTGAGGTGTTCGGTTACCATCCGGAGATTGCCGTCTTTATCTATGGGCCATTGGTTTTGTGGTTTATCCCAGTATAATTCTACACCATTGCCATCGGGGTCGCTCAGGTACAGGGCTTCAGACACACCATGATCTGATGCGCCGGTTAAAGGATATTTTGCATCCATCAGTCTTTGCAAAATAGCTGCCAGATCTTTACGGGTAGGATAGAGGATGGCCGTATGATATAAGCCCGGCGCATTCAACGGTGCCGGCCCGGAGCCTTTGCTATGCCATGTGTTCAACCCGATATGATGATGATAACCACCAGCCGAAATAAAAGCAGCCTGTGTGCCATATTGCTGCATTAATTCAAACCCAAGTAATCCCTGATAAAAAGCCAATGCCTTATCAAGGTCAGATACTTTTAAATGGATATGACCGATGCGGGTTTGGGAGGGAATAGTGTAAGGCATAATTAGAAATTGGTAATTGGTAATTAGTAATTAATAATTCGTAATGCGTTGTGCTATTGAAATTTGCCGGCCGATATATTTTTACCTTGAAAAACATTCAAGAATGCAATTATTCTTTTTATTTCAAACCTTTCTAAAATATCTACACGGGAAAAACAAAAAAAACATAATTCTTAGACTACCTGATCCGTTTCACAGGCAAAACGTCTATTACTAATTACTAATTAAAGTTACTCCCACTTCAAAACAAAAAGACTGCCTCATAGAAACAGTCTTCTGAATTATTTATCTAACTCCCCCCTTCAAAGGACCGGAGGTATTATTTATCCGCCGTCAATCCCGCAAAAAGATACTCTTTATTCAACATCGCAATATTGGTAAGAGAGATTTCTTTAGGGCAGGTTGCTTCGCAGGCGCCTGTATTGGTACAGGCACCAAAACCTTCTTTATCCATTTGTGCCACCATGTTCATTACACGACTTTTACGTTCCGGTTCTCCCTGGGGTAACAGGGCAAGATGAGAAACTTTGGCACTTAAGAACAACATAGCGCTGCTGTTTTTACATGCTGCCACACAGGCACCGCAACCAATGCACATAGCCGCTGCAAAAGAGGCATCCGCCTTATCTTTAGCAATAGGGAGCGAATTACCATCAACCGCATTACCGGTATTTACGCTGATATAACCACCCGCCTGAATGATGCGGTCGAAAGCTGTGCGGTCTACCATTAAATCTTTAATAACAGGGAATGCATCTGCCCTCCACGGTTCTACCACCACCGTATCGCCATCATTAAAAGCGCGCATATGCAACTGGCAGGTAGTATTGGCCTGCCATGGGCCATGGGGCTTACCATTGATGTACATGGAGCAGGCGCCGCAAATACCCTCGCGGCAATCATGGTCAAACGTGATCGGGTCTTCTCCATCCCTGATCAGTTGCTCATTCAGTACATCAAACATTTCCAGGAAACTCATCTCCGAAGAAATGTTCTCAACCCTGTACAGTTTGAACTCGCCTTTGGTTTTGCAGTTCTTTTGTCTCCAGACTTTTAAGTTCAGATTCATGTGGTAATGTTCCATATCGAAATTTGAAAATTTGAAAATTTGAAAATTTGAAAATTTGAAAATGCATAACATGGGTTATCCTTTTGCGGTAGCAATGATCCTGGATAGGATTCGAATAATCTCTGTGAGATCGTCCGATAATGCCTCATCAAAAGGATAATGTTCACTTCGCTCACAGAGTAGTAGCCAATAAAGCGTTTCGCTGGCTTCTTTGGCTGCTATTTTCATTTTGTGAATGAAATCTGCCCTGCTTTCCGCATTCTGAGCCTCGAATATGTTTGCACCAATCGAGGTTCCTGAACGTAAAAGCTGTTTAGCAATCACATATTTTCTGTCTTGTTCAAGAACTTCTGTAAACCGTATAACTGCAAGAGAGAAGTTTACAGTCTTCGTCACAATTACATTCTCTTTGTCGTTTCTCATAATTTGAAAATGTGTTAATATGCTAATTTGAAAATATCATTTTCAAATTAGCACACTTTCAAATTTTCAAATTACCCTGCGGTAATTACGTGTTACAATTACTTGTAATTCCGCTGCGTTGGCTTAATCACATCATACACCAACGGCTCTTTGGTCAACTCCCAGCTATGTTCGCCTTTGTATTCCCATGCGGCTACATACATGAAATTGGCATCATCACGTAAGGCTTCCCCATCCGGTGTTTGATACTCTTCCCTGAAGTGTCCGCCGCAGCTTTCTTTCCTGTTCAGGGCATCCATACACATCAGCTCACCCAGTTCAAAAAAGTCGGCAACGCGGTTGGCTTTATCCAGTTCAGGATTCATTTCATCAATCTCTCCCGGAATTTTTACATCGCTCCAGAATTCTTTTTTCAAAGCCTGTATCTCAACTATTGCCTGTTGCAATCCTTTTTCATTACGGGCCATGCCACATTTTTCCCACATGATCTTTCCCAAACGCTTGTGAAAGCTTTCTACGCTCTGCTTGCCTTTAATACCCATCAGTTGGTTGATCCTGTCGGATACTTCTTTTTCGGCTTCTTCAAAAGCTGGATGAGAAGTTTCGATGGCTTTGCTGTAAATATCATCAGCCAGGTTATTGCCCAAAGTGTAAGGGATCACAAAATAACCATCGGCTAATCCCTGCATCAATGCAGAGGCGCCTAAGCGGTTGGCGCCATGGTCGGAGAAATTAGCTTCGCCCAATGCATATAAGCCCGGAACATTGGTTTGTAATTCATAATCCACCCATAATCCACCCATGGTATAGTGAACGGCAGGGTAGATGCGCATAGGCACTTCATAGGGGTTTTCGCCTGTGATCTTTTCATACATATCAAACAGGTTACCATATTTCTCTTTTACCACCTCTTTACCCAATTTGATGATGGTTGCTTCATCAAGGTCATCACGACCTTCTTTACCCGCTTCTATTTTTCCATAGCGTAAAATAGCGGCGCTAAAATCGAGGTAAACAGCCTGTTTGCTGGTGCCTACGCCAAATCCTTCATCACATCTTTCTTTGGCGGCCCTTGATGCCACGTCGCGCGGAACCAGGTTACCAAAAGCGGGGTATCTTCTTTCCAGATAATAATCTCTTTCTTCTTCAGGGATCTCGCTGGCTTTGCGGTTATCGCCGTGTTTTTTAGGCACCCAGATACGACCATCGTTACGCAGCGATTCAGACATCAGCGTAAGCTTAGACTGGTGATCACCACTTACCGGAATACAGGTTGGGTGTATCTGCGTAAAACATGGATTAGCAAATGCTGCTCCTTTTTTATGCGCTTTCCATGCGGCGGTAACATTACTGCCCATGGCGTTGGTTGATAAGTAGAATACGTTACCATATCCGCCGCTGCATAATAATACGGCATGACCAAAATGCCTTTCTAATTTACCCGAAACCAGGTCGCGGGCAATAATACCACGGGCTTTGCCATCTATCTTAACAATCTCCAGCATTTCGTGCCTGCTGTACATTTTTACATTGCCCAGTGCCACCTGGCGCTCAAGGGCCTGGTAAGCGCCTATCAATAACTGCTGACCTGTTTGGCCCGCAGCATAAAAAGTTCTTTGAACCTGTGTGCCGCCAAAAGAACGGTTACTCAGTAATCCGCCATATTCACGTGCAAAAGGAACACCTTGTGCCACGCACTGGTCAATAATATTGGCACTCACTTCAGACAAACGGTGAACGTTTGCTTCCCGCGCACGGTAATCGCCTCCTTTAATGGTATCGTAAAAAAGACGGAACACGCTGTCTCCATCGTTCTGGTAATTTTTAGCAGCGTTAATACCACCCTGTGCCGCAATAGAGTGGGCACGGCGGGGAGAATCCTGGAAGCAGAAGGCTTTTACTTTATAGCCCAGTTCGCCCAAAGATGCAGCCGCAGAAGCCCCGGCCAGTCCCGTACCAATCACAATCACTTCCAGCTTTCGTTTATTGGTAGGGTTAACAAGTTTACAATGTCCTTTATAGTCTGCCCATTTATCATCTAAAGGGCCGGCAGGAATTTTTGCATCTAACATATGCTGCAGTTTGAAGTTTGTATTTTTTTGTTTGTCAACAGCAGAGCTTTATTCGGCCCCTGTTGTGTCACTCACTTGTACGTTCTGTTCGCTATTCAGCTTCAATTACCGGATTGGCGTATTGCGAATTATCGGATTTAAAAAGGGGTTAGTAAAATAATCCGCGAATCCGTCATCCGTTAATCCGCAAATCCATTACACCCATCCCATATAAAAGCTCACCGGCATCATAGCAAACACCAGTGTAATAATTATTGCAAATGCATACCCGACGTAGGTAAGCATCAGGTTGTACCGTTTGTTATGAACCCCCAGTGTGCGGAATGCGCTTTGGAAGCCATGTGCCAGGTGATAGCCGAGAGAGAGGCATCCAAGCACATATACCACCACTACCCATACAACACTGAATTCGAGTTTCATTTTTTCGTAAAGGTTGATCTCTTCCCCCAGTAAGAACCCCTGGTTAGAGCGGTTAGGCAGCCAGAAATGATAGAGGTGTAAGATGAGGAACAATAAGATCAGTGTACCCAGTAAGCCCATGCTTCTGCTGTACCATTTACTTCCTTCGTTACCATAACTTACAGCATACCCCACCGGCCTTTTGCTGCGGTTAGAAATTTCGAGCATCAAACCCTGAACAATGTGAAGTATCAATCCGGCAAAAAGGCCGATCTCAAGAATACGCGGAACCCAGTTGGCCCCCATAAAGTGAGCACCCTTAGTGAACATCTCACCACCGTCTCCGGCCCAGATGCAGGCATTAAGTCCGGCATGTACAATCAGGAATAGAATCAGAAAAATGCCGGTAAATCCCATCACCAGTTTCTTTCCTACTGACGAAGTGAAGACTTGTTTCCAGGTCATAGTGCAAGTTTATAGTTGAAGAAATCGTTGCAAAAGTAGCACATGAATTAATGCTAACCGTTGATAGCGAATAACTTTTTTATCGCCTGCGGCTAATTAGCTAATTAACGGATTGCGGATTATCGGATTAATATCCGCCTAATCCAATCCGATAATCCGCCAATCCGCAATCCGTTAATCGTTTCTCAGTTTCATCAAAGCCGGAAACAACACTGCTTTATTGAAACATGATTCGTGCTCCAAAATCATCCCCTCAACACACCGTTCACATAAATTTCTTTCCAATAGATACAATACAATATTACATTTGATTCATGTTTAAATTACTGGGTATTTTATGGAACAGTTTCCGCATGGCCATGCAGGAATTGCGGGTTAATAAACTCCGTACTTTTCTCTCATTATTTGGCATCACCATCGGTATTTTCTGCATCATAGGTGTACTGGCAACTGTTGACAGCCTGGAGCGGAAAGTGCAGAACGACATAAAATCTTTCGGTAACAATACCATTTATATAGACAAATGGAATTATGGCGGCGGTAACGATTATCCCTGGTGGAAATATGTAAAACGCCCGCCGATGCGTATTGATGAAATGAAGTTTGTTAAAACCAAGAGCCAACTGGCTGCCAATGCGGCCATGTTTGTTTCCAATAGTGTGAACCTATCATACCAGGATAATATTTTGAACAATACCAACCTGTATGGGGTAACAGAAGAGTTTAATATTATCCAGACAATAGATATTGAAAATGGCCGCTACCTCAACGAATCTGAGTTTACCCGTGGTACACCTACCGGTATTATCGGGTATAAAGTAGCAGAAGACCTGTTTACTTATCCTGAAAAAGGTGTGGGTAAAGAAGTATCGTATAATGGCAAAAGGATTATTGTGGTTGGGGTGATCAAGAAGCAGGGACAAAGTTTTGTTGGCGGATTTAATTATGATGAATGTGTGATTGTTCCCTACCGGTATTATGCCGGCGTCTTTAATCCCGATAACAGCAACCCTTTTATCATGGTGCAGGGTAAGCCAACCATTCCTTCTGCAGCACTGGCCGATGAACTTACCGGTGTAATGCGGCAATCAAGGCGATTAAGCCCAACAACGGAAGATAATTTTTCGTGTAATGATGTGGCCATGTTCAGCGAGCAGGTAAAGGGTTTCTTTGGCCAGGTAAGTGCCGGCGGATGGGCCATTGCCGGGTTAAGCCTGATAGTAGGCGCTTTTGGTGTGGCCAATATCATGTTTGTAACGGTAAGAGAAAGAACCAGCCAGATAGGATTGAAAAAAGCATTGGGCGCCAAAAAGAGAACCATCCTTACCGAGTTCCTGCTGGAAAGCGCTTTTTTATGTATTGTGGGTGGGTTGATCGGACTTGGGTTGGTAGGATTATTGTCGCTCGTGTTAAGCACTGTGTTGCCATTCCCGATTTTTATTGCACCCAATATCATCATACTCGCCCTTAGTATCTGTATTATTTTAGGCATTATTTCCGGTATCATTCCCGCTTCTATTGCAGCGAAGATGGATCCGGTGGTGGCGATTAGGACGAAGTGACAAGGGGCAAGAAACAAGAAACAAGAAACAAGAATCAAGGGGCAAGAGACAGGGTGCGGAACGAATGTTTTACATTTGCACACTTGAAACTTGAAAACTTGTCTACTTGTATCTTAGCTATCGAATCTTCCTGCGATGAAACGTCTGCCTCTGTTTGTGTGGATGGAAAAATTTTATCCAATTTCATCGCCAATCAAACGGTTCATGAACAATATGGCGGGGTGGTGCCCGAACTGGCCAGCCGCGCACATATGCAAAACATTGTGCCGGTAGTAGATGCCGCATTATCCAATGCCTTCCCTCAACCCCCAACTCCAAACCCCCAACTCCAAACTCCAAACCCCAAACTCCAAACTCCAAACTCCAAACTCCAAACTATTGATGCCATCGCATTTACCCAGGCGCCCGGACTCATCGGTAGCTTGCTGGTAGGCGCGCAGTTTGCAAAATCACTGGCACTTGCATTAAACAAACCGCTTATCGCCGTGCATCATATGCAGGCGCATGTATTGGCTAACCTGATTGGAGATAATAAACCCGCATTTCCTTTTTTATGTTTAACGGTGAGTGGCGGGCATACACAAATTGTTTTGGCCAGATCGCCGCTTGATCTGGAAGTGATTGGAGAAACCATTGATGATGCTGCCGGTGAAGCATTTGATAAAAGTGCGAAATTGCTTGGGCTGCCTTATCCCGGCGGTCCTTTGATAGACAAACATGCTAAAGACGGCAACCCGCTTACATTCAAATTTGCCGAGCCACAGATCCCGGAATTGAATTTTTCTTTCAGTGGATTAAAGACATCTGTTTTGTACTTCCTGAAAAAACAGGAACCCGGTTTTATTGAGAAGAACCTGGATGATCTTTGCGCATCTATTCAATATACCATCATAAATATCCTCCTCAAAAAATTAAAGAAAGCGGTACAGCAAACAGGCGTAAAAAATATCTGTATCGCCGGTGGTGTTAGCGCCAATAACGGACTGCGTAAGGGTTTGCAGGAAATGGGAGAGAAGCATGGCTGGAAAACTTTTATCCCACCATTTGAATACTGTACAGATAATGCCGCAATGATCGCCATCACGGCTTACTATAAATACCTGGCCGGAGAATTCAGTTCATTGGAGGTTGGGCCGAGTGCGAGAGCGGAATGGTAGAGAGAGTTTGGAGTTTGGAGTCTGGAGTTTTGCCTTTTTACTTTTGCCTTTTGAATTAAAACATCGTCTCCCCAAAATCCACCGCTAAACCGTACTTTTGCCGCCGAAAAACAGTGCAAGCAAATGATCAGTGCAAGAAATATCACCCTCGCTTATGGTAAAAGGGTATTGTTTGACGAGGTAAATATCAACTTCGTCAAGGGTAATTGTTATGGTGTGATCGGGGCCAACGGAGCCGGTAAATCTACCTTTTTAAAGATTTTAAGCGGCGAAATAGAGCCTAACAAAGGAACCGTGGAGATCACTCCCGGCGAACGCATGGCCGTGTTAAAACAGAACCAGTTTGAGTTCGACGATTGTACCGTTCTGAATACCGTACTCATGGGGCACAAACGCTTATGGGATGTAATGCACGAACGTGATGCCATTTATGCCAAAGCCGATTTTACAGAAGAAGACGGCATGAAAGCCGGTGAGTTGGAAGGCGAGTTTGGCGAAATGGGCGGTTATGAGGCAGAAAGCAATGCGGGCAGCCTGTTAAGCAGCCTGGGCGTGAAAGAAGAAATGCACCAGGTATTAATGAAAAATATCCCCGGCACATTTAAAGTGCGGGTATTACTTGCGCAGGCATTGTTTGGTAACCCGGATATCCTGTTATTAGACGAGCCTACCAACGGTCTCGACATTGAAACCATCGGCTGGCTGGAAAATTTCCTCGCCGATTATGAGAATATTGTATTGGTGGTTAGTCACGACCGTCACTTTCTCGATACTATCTGTACCCACGTGGCCGATGTGGACCGCTCCAAGATCAAGATCTTTACCGGTAACTATACGTTCTGGTACGAATCATCTCAACTGATCGCCCGCCAGATCAATGATAAGAATAAAAAGAACGAGGAAAAACGTAAAGACCTCTTAGATTTCATTGCCCGTTTCTCGGCCAATGCATCAAAAAGTAAACAGGCTACCTCACGTAAAAAGGCATTGGAAAAACTAACCATTGAAGAGATAGAACCTTCTAACCGTAAATACCCCGGCATCATATTCCAGCCATTGCGCGAAGTGGGTAACCAGATATTGAATGTAGAGAACCTGAGCAAGAGCGTAAACGGAAGAAAACTGTTTGATAAAGTTAGTTTCAGCATCAACAAAGGAGAGAAGATCGCATTTTTAAGTCGCGACCCACTGGCTGTTACCAACTTTTTCGAGGTCATTACCGATAATATGAAGGCCGATACCGGTAAGTTTGAATGGGGCACTACCATTACCAAAGCGTACCTGCCACAGGAAAACCAGGAGTTTTTTAAAGAAGGATTAAGCCTGATGGACTGGCTGCGTCAATATGTGCCGCCGCATGTAACCGATGCCGATGAGCCTTTTATCCGCGGATTTTTGGGAAAGATGTTATTTAGTGGAGACGATATACAGAAGAAAACAAATGTATTAAGCGGGGGCGAAAAAGTGCGCTGTATGGTTAGCCGCATGATGTTGCAAAACCCGAACCTTGTGATACTTGATCAACCCACCAATCACCTTGATCTGGAGAGTATCCAGAGCTTTAACGAAGGCTGTCAAACCTTCCCCGGTGTGGTAATGATCACCTCGCACGACCATACCTTTATGCAAACCGTGGCCAACCGTATTATCGAGTTAACGCCAAAAGGCATCATCGACCGGTTAATGAGCTTTGATGAATACATGGAAGACAGCAGGGTGAAGGAATTAAGGGAAGAAATGTACAAATAGCGTGAGTGGTGAGTGGTGAGTAGTGAGTGGTGAGTAGTGAGTGGTGAGTGGTGAGTAGTGAGTGAAGAAAACTCACGACTGACGATTCACGTCTCACGGGGGGACAGGATGTCTAAAAGGTCAGATTTAAGGTTAAAATGTGGATAAACCGGCTTTCAGGCATCTTCCAAATGGGAAATTTACCGGGTTTGTGGAGAAAATATTCAAAAAAAGGGGTTTTGGTATTGGTATTTTAACGCATTTCCTTACCTTTGCCTCCCGAAAAAAATCGGAGAAAAATTAAGAGTCATGGCAAGAGTATGTCAGGTTACAGGTAAGAAACCCATTGTAGGAAACAGTGTTTCTCACTCTAACATTAAAACAAAACGTCGCTTTTTACCCAATTTGCAGAAAAAACGTTTCTTTTTCGCAGAAGAAGACCGTTGGGTAACATTGAAATTGTCTACAGATGCTTTAAGAACCATCAACAAGAATGGTTTGGCTTCTGTGATCAAAGGATTGAGAGCGGAAGGTTCTAAAATCTAACTTATTTTAATAAAGTAAACCACGCAATACAATGGCAAGGAAAGGTAACAGGGTGCAGGTGATTTTGGAATGTACAGAGCATAAGACCAGTGGTCAG
>DAIOVU010000059.1:0-24041 GCA_036758845.1 Sediminibacterium sp. | reverse complement strand
TAAGAATCAATAGGAATGCTGTTCTGCGTTTATTCTACCTAATCCTATATTGAATGATGAACAGGGAATATTATATATTGAAGTAACATTGAAACACAGGTTGTTGATTAGACAAAAACAACCATTTGAAAGAAATAAATTGCCACAGAATACACAGATTTTCACAGACAGTTTCAATGTTATTCTGTGCCTTCTGTGTCAAAAAAAAGATACCATTCATCATTCAATATTCCCTGTTCATCATTCATTATTCAACCGATCCCCTTCTAATTTTAACAACTTACTATTTCGCTTTTTACCGAACTTGGTTGCATCAGAAAGTATATGAAAGCAATCCTTGTCCTTGTCCTTCTCCTTGCATCTGCAAGTTGCACCATTTGTTCATCACAGGTATATCAGCCTGAACAGGTAAAAGCAAAAGCAGTGAAGCTATACGAGCAGGCACTTGACCAATTAAAAGATGGTGCCATTGCCGATGCTGTTCCTGTTTTGTTGCAATCCATCAAAGAAGACAGCAATTTTGTTGATGCATACCTTTCGCTTGCCGGCGCGTTTGGTCAGCTAAAACGATATGACCAGGCGGTTAAGGTGTATGAAAAAGCAAGAACTAAAGACACTGCTTATTTTCTTTTATACTCATTGCCCTACTCTATTAACCTTGCAGGATTGGGAAGATTTGAAGATGCGTTGAAAGCTGTGAATGCATTTACAACCTATCCAAAACTAAACGAGAGAAGTATTAAAAGTGCGCAATACAGAAAAAGGTGTTATGAATTTGCCATCAACTATGCTGCGCAACATAGCAACACCCATTATGATTTTGCACCTGTTAACCTGGGTGATAGTGTGAACACAGAACGATCTGAATATTATCCGTCGGTAACGGTTACCGACAGTTTATTGGTATTTACACGCATAGATGAACATGGCAGGGAAGATTTTGTGGAAAGCAGGATGGATAAAAATATTTTCAGGCATTGGAAGTTTATTGATGGAGACATCAATATTGAAACCAATAAAGGCGCTTTATCCGTTTCGCAGGATGGCGAGTGGATGGTTTTTGCAGGTGAGTTGATGGGACAAGACCATAGAAGCTTTGATATTTATATTTCTTATTACACCCCGCAGGGATGGAGCGAGCCTCAAAATATGGGCCCGGAAATCAACAGCGATTTTTATGAAAGCGGACCAACGCTTAGTCCGGATAAAAGGGCTTTGTACTTTGTAAGCAGTCGGCCCGGCGGCTATGGAGGAAAAGATATTTATGTTAGCTACCGGCAGGCAAACGGTAAATGGGGGCCAGCCATCAATATGGGTCCTGAGATCAATTCGGCGGGTGATGAACAGGCTCCTTTTATTCATGCGGATAATCAAACATTGTATTATACTTCGGATGGATTACAGGGCTATGGAGGATCAGATCTTTTTGTACTACGCAAAAATCTTAACGGCGAATGGGGCAAGCCAGAAAATTTAGGCTATCCTATCAACACCATAGAAAATGAAGGAAGCCTTGCGGTGTCTGCTGATGGCGCTACTGCTTATTATGCCAGCGACAGAAGTGATAGCCGCGGCGGACTGGATCTATATAAGTTTGATCTGCGTCCCGATATCAGGCCTTACAGGACTTTATATGTAAAAGGGAAAGTGATGGATAAGCTTACAAACAAAAGTTTGCCATCATCTGTAGAACTGGTTGACAATACCAATAACCGTGCACTGATGAAAGTACAAACAGATGAATTGGGCGAATACTTTATCACACTGCCCATAGGTAAAGATTACACGTTTACTGTAAACCGTAAAGGGTATCTTTTTTACAGTGAGCAATATGATTTGAGCAAAAAAGAAGCAGATAGTGTTTATAAAAAAGACATTTACCTGCAACCGGTAGTATTGAATGCGGTTGCTACTTTTCAAAATGTTCAGTTTGCCAGCAACTCATATCAATTGCCTACTGCGGCATTTATAGAACTTGACAGGTTAGTGCAGGTGATCACCGAAAATCCTTCTTTGAAACTGGAGATCAGCGGACACACGGATAATATTGGCAAGATGGAAGACAATCAAAAACTATCTGCCAACCGGGCCAAAGCAATTGTAGATTATCTTACCGGAAAAGGGATTGACGTAAAACGGCTGAGTTTTAAAGGCTATGGACCTGCACAGCCGGTGGCGGATAACAATACCGAAGCCGGAAGAGCCAAAAACAGAAGAACTACGTTTACAATAACGGGATTATAGCGTATAAATACGGTTGGTACATTTTCGCTTTTTGCAGAACATTGACAATTGTTTTACATCAAGCTGAAAATAGTATGAAAGAAGAACTCCTCTACCGGATCGCTTTAACCATGATTCCTGAACTGGGGTCTGTTCGTACAAAATTATTGGCAGACCATTTTGGTGATGCCCGTACCATTTTCAATGCCAGAAAAAAAGAACTCTGTTCCATTGAAGGTATCAGTGAACTAAGTGCCACAAGATTGAAGGAGTGGAATAGTTTTAAGGATGCCGAAGAGGAACTCGAATTTGTAGAGAAACATCATATACAACCCCTATTTCTTACGGACAAAGATTATCCGCAGCGGTTGCTCCATTGTTATGATCCTCCATCCCTTTTGTATTATCGCGGTAATGCCAATCTGAATGCTGCCAGGATCATCAGCATTATTGGAACAAGAAATCATACTGAGTATGGCAGGCAGGTTACCGAGCAACTCATCGAATCATTGCAAACAGAACAGTTACTGGTTGTAAGTGGCCTGGCTTTCGGGATTGATGCCATTGCACATAAAACCAGCCTGCAGTACCATGTGCCAACCGTTGGTGTGCTGGCACATGGGATTGATACTTTGTATCCCGCGCAACATAAAGCGCTGGCAAGAGAAATGTTGATGCAGGGTGGATTGCTTACAGAATTCAGAAAAAACAGTAAACCCGATAAACATAATTTTCCTAAACGCAACCGCATAGTGGCCGGCATGGCCGATGCTACCATTGTAATTGAAACAGCCATTAAAGGCGGTAGCATGATTACCGCAGAGTTGGCTTACAATTATAACCGCGATCTTTTTGCCGTGCCGGGAAAAATTACCGATAGCAAAAGCGGCGGCTGTTTAAAATTGATCCAACAGAATAAAGCCACACTGCTTACCGGTGCAGAACAACTGCTGGAAACCATGGGCTGGCAGGAGAAGAAAAAAAATATCAAAAAACAAAGGGTTTTATTTGTTGAACTCAGTACAGAAGAAAGAATGATCGTGAACCTGCTGAACGAGTCTGAACCCACACCGATAGATCTTTTATATTTAAAAAGCGGGTTAAGCAGCAGCAGTGTGGCCGCAGCTATTTTAAACCTGGAGATACAAAACATTATTCTTTCTTTACCGGGAAAAATGTACATCCTGATTTAATTGCGCCTTTGCGCCTTTGCGAGAAAAAAATGCACGCAAAGGCGCAAAGGCGCAGTTTTGGTTGAAGGGTTCCTATACGTTCAAATAGAGTTCTATCTTTGGAATAACCATGAATCATGATCTATGAAATACGATGCTGTTTCAAATACTGTTTCTCAACTTTTTAATATCCAGTACCCCATCATCCAGGCTGGTATGGTTTGGGCCAGTGGATGGAAATTAGCCAGCGCAGTTAGTAATGCCGGCGGATTGGGATTGATAGGTGCAGGCAGTATGTATCCTGATGTTTTGCGGGAACATATCCGTGAATGCAAATCAGCAACCAACAAACCTTTTGGAGTAAATGTTCCGTTGATGTACCCTGCGGTGGAAGAGATCATGAAAATTATTGTGGAAGAAAAAGTGCCGATTGTTTTTACCAGTGCAGGTAATCCTAAATTATTTACAGGATACCTGAAAGAAAATGGAATTATAGTTGTGCATGTTGTAAGCAGCAGCAGGTTTGCTAAGAAAGCTGAAGAAGCAGGTTGTGATGCTGTGGTTGCAGAAGGTTTTGAAGCCGGCGGACATAATGGTAGAGAAGAAACCACTTCTATGGTATTGATACCCCTTGTTAGAGCCGCTGTTACTATTCCGGTAATTGCTGCAGGTGGTATTGCTACCGGCAGGCAAATGCTGGCAGCAATGGTTTTGGGTGCAGATGGCATTCAGGTTGGCAGCCGTTTTGTTTGTACGCCGGAAGCCTCATCTCATATTGCTTTTAAAGAAGCGGTTATACAGGCAGCAGAAGGAGATACCATGTTGAGCATGAAAAAACTGATGCCGGTAAGATTACTAAGAAATCCATTCTTTGAAGCAGTGCGATTAGCAGAATTGGAAGGTGCGGACGAAGAAGAATTGAAAAAAATATTGGGAAGGGCCCGTGCAAAAAAAGGGATGTTTGAGGGAGATCTTGCAGAAGGCGAACTGGAGATTGGGCAGGTAAGCGCTTTAATCAGGGAGATTAAACCGGCAGGAGAAGTGGTGAAGGAAATATGGAATGATTATCTGAAAGCCAGACAGGAAATTTGTATTTAAAACCGTGCCTTTGTGTGCAATTGAATTCTCACACAAAGGCACGGTTTTATTGTACTATGAATAGACTCTGAGCGTTGTGCCGGTTAATTGTGTTTTATAAATGGTGAGACCTTTTGAGCCATTTGGGTTTAGTCCTTTTCCATTCACATCAAATGCTGCACCGTGTGCGGAGCAGACCCATTGGTCATTGGTGCCGCTGAATTTGATCTGTCGCTGGCCTTCGTGACTGCAGATCACTGTTGCAGCTACAAAATTGCCTGTGGTTGTTTTAGCAACCACAACACCATTCTGAATAATAAATCCTCCATTCTGTGCAAGCGCTGCATTTGTTTGGTCGTTCAAACTAACGGTAAAATCAACCGGCCCGGAAGGTGTGGTACTTTCTTTTTCGCAGGAGCCCAGGCAGGTTGCTGTTAGAGCGAACACGGCTCCAAATCCTAATGTGTTCAGAAATTCTTTTCTGTCCATAATTTTTTGTGTTAGAATTTAATAGAATTAACGTTTGTGTTTTTTGATCTGGAATATCCTTGACAGGTTGAAGCCAAAGCGGATATCGATCTTCTCCCAGCTGGAGGTAGTTTCTGTAATAAATGCCCGCTCATTCATACCCGTGGCATTAGATACATGTAACTGAAAAACGTGTCCGCCTGTTTCAATATCAACCCCAACAGATAATGGATTATAATTCACTCCTTTTTCTATCCCGTTGGCCACATAAAAATAATCCCAGGTAAAGGCCATTCTTTTGCTGGCTTTTATTCTTCCGCCAAAACCAAGCGCATATACGTCATTAGGTTGGGTAGACAATGGCACAAGATTGTTATGTACCAAGGTTGGTGCAAGCTGAAGCGATAACCCTTCACTGAACTTGCGGCCAATAATAGCCTGTCCATAATATGCAAGCCTGGATGAAAAATAATTTTTAGCCGTAGGATCGGGGAAGTCCATCGTATTCATCGTCATGCCTCCAACAAATGCAACGGTAAAAGGAAAGCTTCTGTACCCGGTTGATTGACGGATAGGTGCATATTTTACATACGCATCAATTTCTTTTTTAAACGTACTGCGGCCAACGCCCACCATCAGGTTTTGCAATACGCCAAAGTCGAAACCAAGGCGCATGCTTGCCTGGTCTAATCCAAAGAAATTCTTACTCCCCTGATTAAGCTGTCCAAAGCGGTGAAGTATCCTGAAATCCATTGTTCCGGGTGCAAGAAATTCCATTGAATGCCCATTGATTACCCTGATGGATTTAAAGGCATTTTTTACAATCTCTTTTTTAGGCTTGCCATCATCAACCAGGTCTAACAGGTCTTTTTCCTGTGCCCTGACCGTTTGCGAGCAAAGGCACAGTATGAGCATGACAGTGCTATACGAATATTTTTTCTTCATGTGTATTATTTTTTTGAGGCGATGTGTAGAGATGATATTATTTTTTCAAAGGCTCAAGCGAACAATCAACGCTGATCTTTGCAGTTTTAGAAACCTTATCAGCAACAAGTTGCGGGATGGTTATTTTATACTCTGCAAATACCACTGCAAAGTCTGCGCTTACAGTAACCCTGCCAGCTTTAACGATCAGTTTACCATCCGCATCAAGATCTTTTGTTTCGCCATGCATGGTCAGTTTGCCTTTCACTTTTGCAGGATAGGTTCCTTCTTTAGAATAGTTAATAGATTCATTGTTCACTACCTGACCTTTAAAAACCGTTTTCGGGAACTTGTCGCTTTCAACATAATTTTCATTAAAATGTTCCATCATCAGGGCACGGTCAAATTCAAAACCTTTCATCAAAACAGAAAACTGTATCTCACCTGATTTCGCATCTAATACACAGGTAGAATTTTTATTTACCGCATCAATATTCTCGGGCGATTTGGGCGCCGTAGCATCAAATGTTATTTTACCGGTTTTGGTAAAATATTTGTCCTGCGCATTGGTAACCGCTGCCAGTGTAATTACACCGATAAGAAGAAGGATTTTTTTCATGGGGCTGATTTTTATGTTTTCGATTAGTAGATTATTTTTTTACCTGTATACAACGGTTCAGAATTACATCAGATCCAATACCCAGATCGTCTGCATTATACCCTGTGCAAACACCTTTGATGGTGATGGTTTGGCCGGCTGCAAGCTGCAGGGCTTCCGCGTGGATGGTACTATCCAGGCTGCATCTTACGGATGACATGGAAGCAGTATCCCCCAGTACAATCGTTGAAAATCCTTTTGGATCAGTGTCAACTTTTTTTATCCTGCCGGAAACTTCTACCACTTTGGCGAGGTACTTTTCGTTGCCTGCTTTTTCATTGGTAATAAAGTCACTGATCATATCATCGGCCGAGAGGGCATATTTAGCCTTAACATCTGCAAGGTTTGTATTCTTGCGGTTGTATTCTTTGTACACATAAAAAGATGCACCAAGAATTCCAATGATCACTATCAGCACAACAGGCAGGAGGTATTTTCTCTTTTTCATGTTATTTATATTTAGTTGTTAAGATTACCTGAGTCGATCCATTTTTTGATAACAGCTATCTGGCAACTGCTCAGTTTAGCTGCTCCTTTAGGCATGGGCGAATAGCCCGATGCATAAGCGATGCTGCCATACAATTTCCCATTTAACGCGATTGCCTTATCGGAGGCATAAGTACCCATTAAAATACCGCCCGACTGGGATGAAGCATTATGGCAACCATAACAGGCCTGTTGCAATATGGGCACAACTTTCTGGCTGTATGATACTACACCTGTTGTATCAGCACAGGCCGCACCGGTGCCTGCTGTTTTAGCAGCAAGTACATCGGCCTTATCATAATAACAGGCAGTAAAAAGAATCGTGATACTTACTGCAAACACTGCGGGAATTATTTTTTTCATTTGTGCTTTTATTTAGTTGTTCAATGATCCGGCGTCTATCCATTTTTTAATTTGCAGAACCTGGCAGGCAGGCATGGCGGCAATTCCTTTAGGCATGGCAGAATAGCCCGGTGTATGACTGATTGATCCGTACAGTCTGCCATTCAATGCATATGTTTTTACCTGAGTGTAAGTAGATAAATCAATTCCACCACCGGGGCTTGCAGTGCTATGACAGCCTATACAACTGGTTTGCAGAATAGGTTGTACTGCTGCAGCGTAAGTGAATTTTGTTGTGTCGCAGCCATTGCAAACATTATTTTGGGCGCCCTGGTTAATCCATTTTGCCACTTTAGCAATCTGATCATTTGTAAATGCAGGCAGTGGAGGCAAAGGCATTCTTTCATTACCTGTTTTAACCAACACTTTATACAGCTTGCTGCCCGATGCATTTCCGGCGCTTACGTATCTCATTATATTAGTATAGGTAGTAAGATTTACACCTTCAGCCTGGGTGATTGCATCATGACAACCACTGGTGGTACATCCTGAAGCGATCAGGGGCTGTATTTCATTTTGGAAATAAATGGTATCTGTGCTGCAGGGAGATGTTCCTATAACCGGTGTGCCACCACCTGTATTTGTGCCGCCGCCATTACCCGCCAGATCATTCAATGCACCGGCTTCGATCCATTTTCTTACCTGTGTAATTTCGCAGGCCAATAATTTTGCTCCACCCTTAGGCATTGGAGAATAACCGGCAGTGTAGCTAATAGATCCATATAATTTACCATTTAATGCAAATGCTTTTGCCATTGCATAAGTAGATAAGTCAACACCACCACCGGGACTGGCTGCATTATGACAGCTCACACATTTATTTTTTAGTAATGGTTCGATAGCCGTACTGAATTTAAAATTCAGCGTATCGCAGCCTGTAGTTGTTGTTCCACCACCATTTGCAGGATTGGTTGGCGAAGATGGT
The DNA here is from genome assembly GCA_036758845.1 of Sediminibacterium sp. Lineage (GTDB taxonomy): Bacteria > Bacteroidota > Bacteroidia > Chitinophagales > Chitinophagaceae > Sediminibacterium. The sequence goes on along the minus strand of DAIOVU010000059.1, from coordinate 15,706 downwards.
GCAAGAGGGTCTCCTGCTAATACAGGAACCTCATGTTGACAAGCAACGGTCATTAGCAGCAAACCGGCTGCAGCGAGCATAGTTGTGGACAGTACCTTTTTCATACGCATTTTTTAGTAAGTAAATAGTAGGTATAAGTCTGTCCAATGCCTATGGTATAATAAATACCATGCCATGAAACAAACAGGTTTAATTGATTTTAGTGCTTTAACTTTCTTTTAGGAAAATCGTAGATCCAACCAAGGAATACGCCTCTGCTGATAACAGGCTCCTTCCCTTTTCCTATCCCCCTGAGGGGCAGATTTACATAAGGTTCTATTCTGAGATTACCGATATTACCGAATTTAAATTGATAGCCAAGACTGAGATTAGCTGTGGCAAAAAGATTGCTGGTTTTATTGGCATAAAGCACCGACCCATCGTGCAGCACACCATTGATCTCTTCTTCATATTCATAAAATTCGCGATTTACCAGGTAAGATGAAAAACCAACAGTGGCAGATAAATTATGCTTACGGGTGTTCAGGTAATCTACTTTTAATGTAATTGGAATTTCAATCAGCTTATTTTCAGACTCAACCCATAGTATGGTGCCGGTAGCAGGCAATATTTTTTTATTGGCAAAAGATTCTCCAGCAGAAAAATATTCTTTCTTTTCAATATGAAACCCGGTTTCTATACTCAGTAGTTTATTGAATTTATAACCAAGCACTACCGCCCAGCTATACCCTTTTCCCGGGGTTGATTCAAATCGCAGGGAACTTTTATCTGTAGCATACAGTAATCCGCCGTAAAAGTGTTTATCCGTAAAACTGCTTTTTGTTTTTGCTTTTGAAGCAGTCTTTTGTGCGTTAGAAACAGTGGTATCAGCAACCTTAACAATTTCTTTTGACGACTCATTTGACGCTTTTACAACAGGCTTAATCTCTTTGGTAACAGTTGCGGCATCGGTTTTAATTTGACTTTCATCAGTTTTAAGTACTTCACCAATTGTTTGTGTTTTCTCTGTCTCTTTTATTGCTGAAGGTTTATTAACTATCTCTTGTTTTTTTATTGCAGGTTTTGTTTCTGATTGATCAGATTTTGCCAAAGCCACCTGCTCTTTGGTATTTTTTGCACTAACCGTACTATTTGTTTCGCCGGCCGTGTTAACCTTTTTATTTCTTACGATCAATTGTTTTACTTCAGGTGTATGGCCGGTTATTTTTTGTTCTTTCAGATTGGCCGTGGCCAATGGCTGGGTCTTTTTAATTGAATCAATCACTTTCTTATAAACGGCATCGGCAATTTTGTTTTCATTTTTTAATTCAGTATCGGCCTTAGTATCTTTATTGGTTGTTATTGCAGTTTTATTATTGCTGTTTGAAGGGCGGCGCAGGATCAATCCGGTTACTAAGGAAGAGATCACGCCAACGGCTATCAGTAATAAAAGAACCAGAAGGAGTTTTTTTCTGAAGAAAAATCCTTTCTTCTCTTCTTTCTCTTCCAACTTATTTAAAACGTATTCCCAGTCGGAACTATCCGTATTCAGCGGATAACTCTCTGAGGAGCGTTTATATAAGTTTTCAAATTCTTTATCGTTATTAAGACTCATATCTTTTTTGTTTCAAAAAATTCTGACAATTTTTTCTGCAAAATTTCTTTTGCCCTGAAAAGGTTCGACTTGGATGCTCCAACTGAGATACCCAATGCTTCGGCTATTTCGGCATGGCTGTATCCATCAATCACATATAAGTTAAAAACCTTCTGGTAGGCAGGCGGTAATTCTTTCAGGTAACAGATCAGTTCTTTGTACAGTATTTTACTGTCGGCCTGCTCCGATTGATCGAGGATATCCCAGCACTCTTCGTCTATTGCATCAATTTTCAGGTCGTTCTTTTTTGACCTTGATCTGTCGATAGACGTATTGATCACAATTCTTCTCAACCAGCCCCTGAATTTCAGTTCCAGTACGGTTTCATTATCCGTTAATTCAAATTGAGAAAGATTTTTAAAAGCTTTTACGAAAGAATCATTAGCGATCATCCTGGCATCATCATAACTAACAGAATACCTGAAAGCGATCTTCAAAGCATAGCCATAATAGCTCTCGTATAACCCGCGCTGGCTATTTCTATCCGCTTTTAAGCAACTCCTGAGAATGTGGTATAATGACTCCAATGCCTTTTATAATTGTTTTCCTTGATAGACCAGACGATGGGCTTTTTTGATAGGTTGCGTTGAAAGGAAAAATTTTTTAAGCTCATTGCCGTGGTAGGGGAAAACGCATGAGAAAAATTCAGATACCTGGGTAGTTTGGTTACCTAAAGATAGCTAATCCAATAATGGTAAGTACCCTTTAAAAACTACCGTGCCTTTGTGCCTTTGTGAGAGATTTTTTCACACAAAGGCACAAAGGCACGGTTTAATGAGGGGGCTGCGGGAAGTAGCAATGTCCCGGCTATATTCAATTATTTATGGATATAAATTCCATCTGCCTGTGCGGTGCAGGAAACAACCAGGTCGTTGATACAAACGTTTTCAGGCAGGTTGGCGCAATAGAAAGTGATATCCGCAATGTCTTCGGCACGCAGTGGCGTAAAGCCTTCATATACCTGTTTAGCTTTTGATTCATCCCCTTTAAAACGCACCATCGAAAATTCTGTTTCAGCAGCACCGGGATGTATGGCAGTTACTTTGATATGATGAGGCAACAGATCAATACGCATTGCCTTGCTTAAAGCATCTACCGCATGTTTGCTGGCGCAATAGCCATTACCTTCTTTATACACCAGTTTACCCGCAACAGATCCCATATTGATGATATGTCCTTTTTTTCTTTTCGTCATAAAGGGTAACACAGCTTTGGTTACATACATCATGCCTTTCACATTCGTGTCTATCATAGTGTCCCAGTCATCAAGATTGGCGTTTTCAAAACTATCCCTGCCAAGGGCCAGTCCGGCATTATTTACCAATACATCTATATTATGCCAGTCTTCCGACAAATTTTCCAGCGCTGCAAAAACTTCGCTCCTTTTCTGAACATCAAACACCAATGGCAATACCTGGATATCATAATGTGATTGCAGGTCGGTTGCCAGCGCGTGCAGCTTTTCTGCTCTTCTGCCGATAATAATGCAATTCCAGCCTGCGGCTGCAAATTTTTCTGCTATGGCTTTTCCAAATCCTGAAGTGGCGCCTGTTATTAAGATGATCTTGTTCATGATGATGAAATGAGAGAGCAAAATTAGGAGATAATCGTGAATCGTGAGTGGTGAGTGGTGAGTGGTGAGTGGTGAGTGGTGAGTGGTGAGTAGTGAGTGGTGAGTGGGTAATTTTGTGAATGGTGAATGGGCAATTGGCAATGAACAGCCAATGCACCTTAGGCTAATCCGGGACCCAATACCGGATTTTGCAAAACATTGTATTCTCTTTCTTTCGCCTACATGCAGTCCACAGACTGCTTTGCTTCGTACCTCGCAACTCCTCGCAGAGACGATTGCTAAAGACCAAAGACCAAAGACAGTGAGTCGTGAATATTTTCTCACTCACTACTCACTACTCACTACTCACCACTCACCTGATCAACACCAGCGTTCCTTTTCTGAAAACAATCCTTCCTCTGTAATCAATGCCTTCGGCCTGGTATACAAAGGTGCCGGCGGGTTGTGGCGTACCGCCAAAATTTCCATCCCATCCTTTATTAAGTTCGTTGGTGGTAAAAACCATTTGTCCCCAACGGTTGTAGATGCTGAAATAATTCAGTTTAGTTATGCCGAATACAATTGGTTTACTGATATCATTCTTACCATCACCATTAGGTGTAAATGCAGAAGGCACTACAATATCCGGCCCGTTCTTATATACTTTAACCACTACTTTGTCTTCGGAATAACAACTGCCAATGCTTGCTCTTACAGTATAGGTTACAGAATCAATATCACTGCTTAATGTAGCAATCGGGTTGGCTATTGTGGGATTGCTTAACCCAGTTGCGGGTGTCCAGAAATAGGTTGAGCCACCACTTGCGTTCAATTGCAGAGGTTCTTCGGGTACGGCAAAAGTATCTGAACCTGCATTGGCATAAATGGGGGGAATAACAGTTACTACAATCGTATCGGTTTTTGCTTTGGGGCAACCCAATGTATCTGTTGCGGTAAGAATATAATTTGTTGTACTTGTAGGACCTGCAACAGGTGAAAGGGTATTTTCGTTCACCAGGCTTTTAACGGGCCTCCAGAAGAATACTGATCCTGTAATGGCACCACTTAGCTGCACACGGCTTCCGTAGCAAATAGTTACATCAGCGCCGGCCGCTGCATTGGGGTAAGGGGCCACTTTTACCAGGAAAGAATCCTTAGCCTGACATTTACCAAGATTAGCAGTAACGAGGTATTGTGTATTGGATAAGGGTTGAACCAGTGGGTTTTTAATATGCTGCACAAATTCGCCGGTTGAGGCTGTCCATTGGTAATTAAGCGCGTAGCTTACCGGGTGTAAACGGATGGTATCTGTTTTGCAGATGCCCGTATCAACACCGGCTTTTACTGAAATAAACTGCAGCACATTTACATTTACCGAATCGGTATTGGCACAGCCATTATCGTTTACCGATACGTAATACTTCGTTGTGTCTTTCGGGAACACCAATGGTGAAGTGGTGGCTGCGTTGAGGATCCTTGTTTTATTTGGTCCGTTAGCGGGTATCCATAAAACAGAACCACTATTGATATTCACTTTCAATGCCAGGGTGTCGATGCTGCAGATAAGTGTATCCCTGAATGGGAGGTTCAGTATCGGCTTATCTAATATGGTAAGGGGTTTGGTAACAGAATCGATACATCCTTTACTATTGGTCACAATCAATCGAACCTGTGCAGCAGTAGCGGCAGGATATTTCCATGCAGAATCTTTGCTGCGGGCGGTATCTGCCAATGTAGTATTGTCTCCAAAATTCCATGCCCAGCTATTAACAGCGCCATACTTAGTAGTGGTGGCATCTAAGAACTGGTAGTTATTTAAATAACAGGTGCCGTTGATGGTGAAATTGGGGACAAACCCGGGATACACTTTTACAAGTGATGTGGCAGAATCCTGGCAACCACCTACTGCTGTAACTTTTAATTTAACCGAATAGGTACCACTGTCCTTTCCACTTTGAAGATAGTCGTAACTCGGTGTAGGGTTTGTTGATGTATCTGTTGTAAGCGAAGGCACACCAAAATCCCATAAATAAGAAATAACATTTGCACTCGTAGACTCGTTCTGGAAACTCAGCGTAGTTCCATTACAAGTAATATAAGATGGTTTTAATGCTGCTCCCGTAAGGGTGCAATCATTTACCTTGATCTGAAAATCTTTTCTATGCTCAGATATCTTGATGCCATTTCTGTACTCTTCCACCAATACAGCAATCAGATAAACACCTGTTGTAGCCGGGGCAATTCCTGTTACAATGCCTGAGTTCGGGTTAATAACCACACCGGCATCAAGTGGAAGCAAAGAAGTATAGGATCCCATGTATGTCACTGATACATAAGGCGGAGGGTCGGAATTGGGTGGGGTGGCCCTGGTGCTGCTTGCACCCACATAGCCATTGGTAAATTTATAAACCAAAGAATCATTGTCTGGATCAATCGCCGAAAAATCAATATTCAATGGCGAGTTTTTACAAACCAGTATAGTATCCTTTTTATTGAAAACAGCATTCGAATTCAATGGGGCAAATGGATTTTCATCCGATCCGGGTATCTTAACCCAGTAGGTTGCACCAACATTAGTTGACACAATATTGTTTATAAAATCAAGCCGACAACACTGTGAATGGCTTACATAATACCCTGCGGCCAGAGGATCAAGATCAATTGTTACTTCATATGTTGCAACAGCAAATTTTACAGGAGGCTTTGAACTCAGACATGCATTATAATTGCTCAGGTCCATGTATTCATAGTTGGTACGGGGGGCCGACAAAGTAGTCAGGAGCTGTTGATTATCGCCCCGGTAAAAAGATATAAGATAGGATCCTCCCAGAGAAGCAACGCCGGTACCCGTTACCGTGGTATCCTTATATAGTAGCAGGGTGATCTTATAAGATAATTTACCCGGACTGGATACAGAAGGTCCCATGTAAGTATAATAAATCTCCCCTCCCGTAATATGTTTAGCAAAAGAGGGTATTGTTAAGAAACACAGGAATATGATAAAAATGATTTTTTTCATGCCGGTTATTATACATGCTCATCCCGTTAAGGATAGATAAGCCTGTAATGAATAATTCTTAACGCGTATAAGTAACAGTGAAAGTACAATTTGTGTAATTATTTAATCCATTGGAGCTTATTATTTAACGGAGTTCCAACATCTTTCCTTAAGATGAAATAAATGCAGCAGGTGCTGCTTAGATAGAGTAATGCAGATAAAATTTAACGGATCAGCACCGCAGTGCCCTTGCGGAAAACAGTTTTGCCAAGGTAATCGGTGCCTTCTGCTATAAAAACATAGGTACTGCCGGGTTGGGCGGTTCCCTGGTATGTACCATCCCAGCCCTTGCCTAATTCGGTAGTAGTAAATACCAACTGCCCCCAGCGGTTATACATACTGAAATAATGGAGTTTTGTTATTCCAAGAGGTATGGGGCGGAGAACATCATTTTTTCCATCACCATTGGGTGTAAAAGCAGAGGGTACAATAATATCCGGCCCTTGTTTGTACAGCCTGATAACTATATCATCTTCTGCAAAACAGAACTGTCCATCATACACCCTTACTTTGTATTTGACCGAGTCAACCGTATCATCCAGGGTAGCAATAGGGTTATAAACTGATGGATCGCTTAACCCTGTTTCGGGACTCCAGATATACCGTTGCCCACCTGTAGCAATCAACTGGATGGGCTGGCCGGGCAGTGCTATCGTATCATTTCCTGCATTGGCTATTACGCGGGGAATCACTGTGATCAGCAAAGTATCTGTTGCCGGTTTGGGGCAACCCAGCGTATCACTCACCCAAAAAATATAATTCGTTGTTTTAGAAGGTGCGGCAAATGGATTGACCGTATTGGCATTCAGTAAACTATTAACCGGTGTCCAGCGCACCACCGAGCCTGTTGCAGTTCCGTTTAACCGGATGTTGGTACCAAAACAGATGGTGGCATCAGGGCCCGCATTGGCCAAAGGGTATGACACTGCTTTAACAATCACTGTATCATGATCTTCGCATTTACCAAGATTGGCGGTAACAATATATTGTGTATTGACCAAAGGCTGTATGAGCGGGTATTTTACACCGGCAATATTTACACCCGTGCTGGCTGTCCACCGATAACCCAATGCCGCACTAACCGGCCGCAAACGGATGGTATCTGTTTGGCAGATCGTGGTATCGCTGCCCAGTGTTACTTTGATAAATGGCAACACATTAACCGTTACAGAATCTGAATTCACACAGCCATTATCGCTTAATGAAACATAATATTTTGAAGTGGTTTTGGGATAAACCAATGGCGTAGCGGTATTGGCATTCAGAATATGTGTGTCGGAAGACGTCCACGAAAAAATTCCGGTATTAAGCACCGGTATGGCCAATGTATCAATGCTGCAGATCAGGGTGTCTTTGAAAGGTAATTGCAGGATAGGCCTGTCGCTCACGATAAAATCTTTATGCAGACTGTCGATACACCCTTTGGTATTGGTTACTACAAGACTGATATTTTTAGTTGACGGCGAGGGGTATTTGTATGTTGGATTTTTTATAGAAGAAGTATCTGTATCCGTATTCAGCTCTCCAAAATTCCATGCCCAACTGTTTACGGTACCAAAAGGCGAAACGGTTGCGTCTTTAAACTGAAAGGGGTTCAGGTAGCAACTTCCGATGATATTAAAATTGGGCTTGAAACCTGGATACACGAGTACATTGGTGCTGGCTGAACCAACGCATCCATTCGGGCCTGTTACAAAAAGTGTAGCCTTGTAACTGCCGGTATCAGTATACCTAAAGTTTACCACCGGATCAACAGATATTTGCCCTGATGGATCGCCAAAGTTCCATGCATAAGAAGTAATGGAAGACGAGGTGGAAAGATTTTCGAAGTGGACCGTATAATCATTGCACTGGATGATTTTCTCCGGCAATACCGCTTCCACAAAATCGCAGTTCTGCACTTTTAAAATAAAGTCTTTGCGGTGCTCTGAAATGGCCTTCCCGTTTCTCCATTCTGTGATACATACATTCACCACATAACTGCCTTCTGGCGGCGCAATACCACTGATGATACCGGTTATGGCGTTGATCCTTACACCGTTACCAAGAGGAAGGTTACCGTCGTAAGGAAAAGCATACGGTAATGAAACAAGATTAAGGTTTTGCGGAGGGGGTGTATTATTACTTCCGCTGCCGGAAGTATAGGCATCACAAAAAGTATAACTCAGCGAATCTTTATCAGGATCATTTGCTCCAAAATCGAGTTTAAATGATTTGCTGGCACATACAAGGGCCGTATCCCGCAGGTTAAACTGCGGACTGCTGTTATGCCCCTCGGGAAGGGTGGCTGTACCGGGTATCCTGGTAACATAATTACTGCCCACGTTAGTGGCTTGTGCAAGATTGGATATATTGTCTACCCGGCAACAGCCTATTCTTGATAAAGTATATCCGGCTACATTATCCGGCAGGGTAATAACCGCCGACCATATCCCATATTGGTAACACACACTTACATTACCCACCAGGCAGGGAAAAGCTGCTGTATTCAGCGAAATAGTAGTAATGGGCTGCACAGGTTCTAACGGCAACATATATACTTGCTGGTTATTGGCATAAATACCAACGGTTACCGGTTCGTTTTCCAATAAGGGGCCGTTTGAATCGCATGACCTGAATAAGCGAAGCGAAATTCTATAGGTACTGGTTCCAAAAAGCGTACCGGGGCCCATGTATTCATAATATAATTCTCCCCCCGCCACATGCCTTGCCGTTGCCTGTAATGAACAGATAAGAAAAACAACTATGAAGAACCCATTCTTCATGAGTTATGCGTTATGGTCGGTTAATAAAATCCAGCAGGATATCGTTCATCTGACCGGTAACTTCCCACATGCCCATGTGCCCGGTATGCTGCAACACATGAATATACGAAATAAGGGGAAGCGGTGTTTGCTGCATCAGATCTGCCATCGGTGCCGCTACATCTTCGGTTCCTATAACGAAGAGAACAGGTAAGGGGTTGCTTTTCAATACATTTGTTCTGTCGGGCCGCCGCATCATGGCAAGGGTGTATTGTTGTAAGGCTTTATTGGTAAAGTTTTTAGACGCTTTAATCAGGGTGGCTACCTGTTCAGGGTATGCTTCTTTAAACTGCGCACCAAACAGATTAGGGATAGTCGTTTTCAAAAATGCATAGCCTCCATACGATTCTATCAACTCAATACTCCTTTCGCGATTCTTCTTTTTTTCTTCATTATCTGCAAAAGCAGTTGAATGCACCAATCCAAATCCGGTTAACAATAAGGGATATTTTTCTGCAAAAGCCAGTGTAATATATCCACCCATACTATGGCCCAGCATGGTACAATGCAAAATATTTTCGTGCAGTAATAATGCATGAATACAATCTGCATAATCTTCTATAGAAATATAATCGTCATCAGATTCACTACCTCCCTCAACTTTTAATTTTTGACTTTTGCTTTTTGCCTTCTCCAGTAAACCAGACTTTCCAGACCCGGGTAAATCCGGCACGATCAGTAAACAATGTTGTTTCAAAAATGCTACCTGTTTATCCCAGATATGGCTATCTTCTCCAAAGCCATGCAACAGGACAACAGGCTTCCCCTCTCCTTCTGTTCGATAAGAAATAATGGTGTGGTTATATGAAAATGATTTCTCCATTGATCATGCTTTTCTAAGCTGTACAAACCGTGCAAGAAATAAAAGTGTAACAGGTATCAACGCAGGATTGATCTGTTGCGGTAACCAAAACCAGGTGATCAATACAAGCGCATAAAGAAAAGCGCAAACTGTAAAATATTTTCTGAGCCAGGGCGGATTTTTCCAAACTGCGAATGCAGCAATTAAATGCGTAGGCAGCGCCCATAAAAGATTGTAATTGGCGGCGCAGGATTTATGGTCTGTTCCAAACCACATAAACAACAATAAACAACCGATCAGGCCTGTGCCCAGCAGCAGTATAAAATCAAAGACCCTGGTAATTGTTTGTGCAGTTTTATTTTTGATAAAAGAGATGCTGCCAATTAATATGGCCGCCACACTAAAAACAATAAATGACCAGTTACGGTTTGGCTCATCTGTTCTTGTGCCGGTATAGAGTAATGTTTTCTTTGAAAGAAGGGTGGATTGATTGGCAGAAAGGGCACTGTCAGCGCCTTTCATTAAATAATCGGGCAGGAACATTGATTCTTCAATGTTTACTTTTTTATCAACAGGACTGCCCAATACCAAATCTATCCCCAGTTTGCTCCATGATTTTCCTCCCCTATCAAGATAGTTATGCAAGAGGTTTCTGAAAGTAGTGCCTTGGGGCACGATGGGATGTTCCACTTTTAATCCTGCATATTGTATCAATATATCCCTAACCCTTGAGGTGCAATTGTTATACTGGAAATCATATTTATAATACCTGTTGGCACCCTGCATATTATCGGAAAGTGCTTTGACTATTGCTCTTTTGGTGTCACCGCTCACAGCCAGTTCCTGTTCATACACATTCCTGTTCTCTACCTGGTATTCGTACATAAACTGCGGCACTGTTTGTACCGATAAAAAATAGTCCAGCTTACCCCGCGTAAACTTGATATAAAAATCAGGATCATCAAAATCAAATGTGCCGTAATTATAGATGTAGTCGGTATGTTGCGTACTGTCGATAATACGGATAGCGGTATGGCCAAATGTAGCATACAGCTCATCGCCCGGCGCACAGGTAAGTAAACTGATGCGCATGTGTGATGAATCTGTTTGTGCAACAAGCGTTTTGCTGAACAACAGCACCATCCATAAAAATAGCAGTCCTGATTTTTTCACTGTTTTTTTTGAAAGATACATCTCTTTTGTTTTTGAAATGTTACCAAATAGCTGTTTAAAGTTAATGCCCGGGACATAAAAAAGGTGGCTAAAAATTTTAACCACCTTCCTTACAACTTATTACTTACAACTTAAAACTCAACTATCACTTCCTGCTGTAATTCGGAGACTCCTTGGTAACATAAACATCGTGCGCATGACTTTCGTTCATACCTGCATTGGTAATTTTTACAAAAGTAGATTGCTGCAACGCCTTAATGTTTTTAGCGCCGCAGTAACCCATGCCCGAACGCAAACCGCCCACATACTGGTAAACGATCTCGCTCAGTGTTCCTTTATACGCCACACGGCCCTCAATACCTTCGGGAACATATTTCTTGATATCAGCTTCCACATCCTGGAAATAACGGTCGCCGCTGCCCTGGCTCATGGCACCAAGGCTACCCATGCCACGGTATTCTTTAAACTTACGTCCTTCATAAATAATCGTATCTCCGGGGCTTTCTTCCACACCTGCAAACACACTGCCCATCATCACCACATTGGCGCCTGCTGCCAATGCTTTCACCATATCGCCTGTGTAACGGATACCACCATCTGCAATTACAGGAATGCCTCTTGCTTTCAATGCATTGCTTGCTTCAATGATAGCAGTAAGTTGCGGAACACCGGCTCCTGCCACAATACGTGTGGTACAGATAGATCCCGGTCCAATACCTACTTTCACACAATCAGCGCCGGCATCTGCCAATGCTTTGGCACCTGCTGCTGTTCCTACATTACCGGCTATAATCTGTAAATGTTTGAAATTTTTTCTGAGTGCTTTCAATGCCTGTATCACACCTTTGCTATGGCCATGGGCGCTATCAAGCGTAACTACATCAACGCCTACATTCTGTAAAGCTGAGGCCCTGTCCATTAAATCTTTGGTAATTCCTAAAGCAGCTCCTACCAATAATCTTCCCAGGCCATCTTTACAGGCATTGGGATAATTTCTGATCTGCAGAATATCACGGTAAGTGATCAGGCCTATCAGTTTACCCTGCCTGTTTACTACCGGCAGTTTTTCAATTTTATACTGACGTAAAATTTTTTCTGCTTTCTTCAGGTCGGTGCCTTCCGGTGCAGTGATGAGGTTTTCTTTTGTCATTACCTCTTTTACCTTACGGCTCTTATCTGTTTCAAATCGAAGGTCGCGATTGGTTAATATACCAACCAGTTTCTGATTAGCATCAACAATAGGAATACCACCGATCTTATTTTCTTTCATCAGCTTTAACGCATCGCCGATGGTAGCATCTATTAATAAAGTGATGGGATCAATGATCATCCCGCTTTCACTTCTTTTTACTTTTCTTACCTGTTCTGCCTGGCGTTCAATACTCATGTTTTTGTGCAGTATACCCAACCCGCCTTCTCTTGCAAGTGCGATGGCTAAACTGGCTTCCGTTACGGTATCCATAGCGGCAGAGAGCATAGGAACATTAAGGATGATGTCTTTGGTAAGATTAGAACGGATGTCTGTTTCGCGCGGAAGAACTTCACTAAATGCAGGTACTAATAATACATCGTCAAACGTGAGGCCTTCGCCAAAGAATCTTGATTGGGCAGACTTGCTGCGGGGAGAAGTATTTCTTGTTGCCATGTGCAAAGATAGCGTAGCGGCTAAATTCGTTCCAAAACTTTTTCTGAGAAGTAGTGGATAAACCTGCATAAAACCCTGCGCTTTAGCGCCTTTGCACGAAAAAAAATGCTCGCAAAGGCGCTAAGGCGCAGTGGATCTGACTAACGTATAATAAGTTTTTAAAACCGGTAACAGCATCAGCCCTCAAAATAATAATTGTATTTACATTTGATCAATGACCCGGCCCGCTCCTACTGCAGATACCCCTTTTTTTAATTGGCAATTCGGATTACTCTGTTTGAGCAATTTCCTGTTCAGCGCCAGCTTTAGTATGATGTTACCCGAACTACCTGGCTATATTACCCGGTTAGGCGGTGCCGAATACAAGGGTTTAATCATTGCTTTGTTTACATTAATGGCAGGTATAGCCAGGCCATTCAGCGGTAAATTAACCGATACCATTGGCAGGGTACCTGTAATGATATTCGGCTCGCTTGTTTGTGTGGTTTGCAGTTTATTGTATCCGGTACTTACTACTGTTAGCGGGTTTTTATTGCTGCGTTTTTTTCATGGTTTCTCCACCGGATTCAAGCCCACAGCCACATCAGCGTATGGTGCAGATGTGGTGCATGAATCAAGACGCGGTGAAGCTTTGGGTGCATTGGCCATTGGCTATTCTCTGGGGTCATCGGTTGGCCCTATGATGGGCAGTTACCTGGTGATGGATTATTCTTATAACACCATGTTTTATATCTCATCTATATCTGCTTTGGGCTCTGTGATCATTCTATACAATATCAAAGAAACCATGCCCAACCCGCAGAAATTTTCGTTGAAGCTGCTGAAGATCAATAAAACAGATGTGTTTGAGAAAACAGCCGTTAAGCCTGCAGTGATCATGTTCCTATTAACTTTTTCTATCGGATGTGTAGTTACTTTATCACCCGACCTCAGCGAGTCGGTTGGCATGCATAACAAAGGCTTTTTCTATACCTGCTATACAATCACCTCCCTGCTTATCCGTTTTGCCGCAGGGAAATCTTCCGACAGGTATGGGCGTGTAATTGTGCTGGCCTACTCTGCTTTTACCATGGTGGTTGCCATGGTAATCCTGTCGCTGGCACATTCTGTAGCCATGATCATTGTAAGCGCTTCTGTGCTTGGTTTAAGTGTTGGAATGAATGGCCCCACCATCATGGCATGGGCCGTAGATCTTTGTAATGCAGAGAACCGCGGTCGCGCTGTAGCTTCTGTTTATATTGCCCTTGAACTGGGTATTGGCAGTGGCGCTTTTATATCGGGATGGATCTATCAAAACCGTTTGGAAAACCTGCTATACGCCTTCCTGCTTCCGGGTTTATTGGCGTTGATTGCCATGTTCTTATTGATTGCCTGGCGCAGAAAAGAAAACCAACAGCGCATTGAAGAACAAACAGCCATCTACGATCTTACAGAATAATTCATCTCCCTCTGTGAAACTCCTATGCTCCGTGGCCTCTGTGTTGAAAACAATTTTCACTATTGAGTGTGCTTTTTTTAACACAGAGATCACAGACTGACAGAGGTGCACAGAGATATTCTATCCAAAGTCGATCTCGGTATTGTCACCAATATTTAAACTTCTGCTCAGGCCTTTAACAGCGGCGTCACTTCCAATAAGTGAATTATCAAGCACCACTTCATACAGGCTGGTGTATGAGCCAATGATACTGTCGCGGATGATGGAATGTTTAATAGTGGTATTGGCGCCAATGGCCACGTGTGGACCAATAATTGCATTTGAAATATCGCAACCCGGCGCAATGCTTACCGGAGGTATGATGATGGTGTCTTTGAATTCGTGTGTGCCGGAAACATTACCGCCAAACTTCTTTAACAGCGTGGCATTGCTTTCGAGCAGTGTTTCTTTCTTACCGCAGTCGAACCAGTTCTTCACTTTAAAAGCCTGAAACTTTGCGCCGCGTTTGATCATGCAATCAAGCGCATCTGTAAGGTTGTATTCGCCAAACGATTTGATATCGCTGGTGAATAAATGATGCAGGCATTCAAAAAGAAAATGAGTCTCTTTTATTTTATATAAACCTACCAGCGCCATATTGCTTTTTGGAATAGCAGGTTTTTCAACAACCTGTTCTATAAATCCATCCTCTCCAACGGTAGCTACACCAAAATTTCGGGGGTCATCTACTTTTTTAATACCCAGCATACTGTGCGGGCTATTCACCACTTCCTTCACGTCATACTCGCAAATAGTATCGCCCAAAACAACAAACACTTCATCTGTACCTACAATATTTTTTGTCAGCTCAATTGCATGTCCCGTTCCCTGCCTTTCGTTCTGAAAAACAAAATGGGTTGTCAGATCGGGATAGGTTTGCTTTACATAATCCTGAATTTTCTCTCCCAGATAGCCAACAATAAAAATAAATTCGTTGATACCTGCTTCATGCAATTGGTCCACGATAAAGCTCAGGATCGTTTTACCTGCAATGGGGATGAGTGCCTTGGGTTGTGTATAAGTATGCGGCCTTAACTTGGTTCCGGCTCCGGCCACGGGGATGATCGCTTTCATGGGGGTCTTTTAGTTTTGAAATAGTGCCGCCATCATTCTCACGGATTCCTTTGCGTCTGTAAGACACATTTTTCAAGAGGCCGAAATTAGGAAAATATGCCAATAGGGCAAGATTTGGGGAAAAGAAAGAGAATTCAAGAATCAAGATTCAAGGATCAAGATTCAAGAAACATGGTTCGAGAACCAAGGCGTAAGAAGAAAGGATTCAAGTTATATTAACAATAATTTCATGTATACCCTTCGCGCCCCCGCCCCCTAAATCCTGGTCCTTGAACCTTGTTCCTTGAATCTTGAACCTTGTTCCTTGGCTCTTGTCCATTGAAACTTGCCTCTTGAAACTTGTCCCTTGGCTCCTGTCTCTTATCTTTGCGGCAAATTCAAGATAATGCAAAGAGATACCCTCGTTTTTGACCTGATTAAGCAGGAATTGGAGAGACAACGTCATGGAATTGAACTGATTGCCTCTGAAAACTTCACCAGTTTGCAGG
>DAIOVU010000058.1:7189-24402 GCA_036758845.1 Sediminibacterium sp. | reverse complement strand
AAAATTAAAAAAAATAATTAAAACCCTTGGTTTTTAACACAGAATCTATGTGTTTTAAAAGTGATTTGAAATAAAGAATAGCCGCATTATTAAATACTTTTAAAAGTAAAATGCATTAATACATATTGATTTCAATAGCACAAATCGTTACAAATAATCGTCTTTGCGAAGAACAAAGCAATCTGAGTTGTGAAGATTAATAGCGCCCGAATGACAAGTGAGATAGTCAATTCTCTCTTTAAAATACAGTAACACTATTGGTGCTATCCACAGGCTGCTTCGTTCCTCGCAGTGACGTGTGGGCACAAAAAAAGAGCTTTTAAAAAGCTCTTTTCAATTTGATGAGGCCGCTATTAAATATGCGCCTGAATTTTTTTATCCAATACCGATTTAGGTACAGCACCGATTTGTTTGTCAACAATCTGGCCACCTTTAATGAAAAGGATAGCAGGAATAGAGGTGATACCGTAGTTCACACTCAGGTTCGGATTATGGTCAACATTTACTTTGCCCACATTTACTTTACCATCATATTCTTTCGCCAGTTCTTCAATAACCGGTCCGATAGCGCGGCAAGGTCCACACCATTCTGCCCAAAAATCAACCAATGTCAGTTTATCGCTGTCAAGCACATTAGCCTGGAAATTCGCGTCTGTTAGTTCTAAAGCCATTTTTCTAAAATTTAATTGTTTATAAGTTTATCTCCTGATACATGAAGGATGTCAAATATAAATCCAAACCATGGTTTATGCTGATTTGACTTTTCCACCACTGTTATTAATGACGTTGCAACAGAGAAAACCTGACAAGGGGGCAGCTTATTTCTTTTTCATAGGGTATAGCCTGAAAAAGGTGGCCGAACGCCAAATCCATTCTACGGGCCCGTAATTGAAGCGGGTAAGCCACCAGCGGCCCAAAACAACCTGCAGGCTGAAGAAAGCAACAGCAATGGTCCAGTTAAGCCAGGGGGCAGTTTTAGCTACCAAACCAAAGCCTACATGGTAAAATAGCAATAAACCGAGAATGGTCTGCATCAGGTAGCAGGTAAGCGCCAGTTTACCAACAGCGGCAAGCGGGTAGAGTATTTTTTGCCAGCGGGAGCGATACATGAGCAGGCTGAGACCTGACACGTAGAAACCAACCAATGCGGCACTATTTAGGTCGAAAAATATGCCGATAATAAAACCGGCAACAGGATTTTGCTCCCAGCCCAGTTTGAACAGTGAATTTGCTCCAATAATACTTAGGGCGATAATTAATGTACCCAGTACAACCCAGCCGCTTTTACGGCATATTTTTTTGAATATGACTTTTGACAATTCAGGATTTTCGAACCAGCGCCTGCGGCCGGTGTACATACCCAGCAGGAAAAAACCAAACGTGACAAAGATTCGGCCACTTTCCAGTTGAAAACGGAATTTGGTGGATAGGTTATTCCAGTTGTCCTTCAACAATACGGGAAGATTGGCATGGGTCATTAGGGCATAATAAGCTTTGCCTTCAGCATCAAAATCGGAAGGCCCTTTGCCGGGGCGGCCTGGGGCTGTCATCAGGAATTTAATTACTTCAATTAGCTTTCCGGGAACATTGATAGCGAATAAGATACCAACTATTAAAATAAACTTGTTATTCAGCTTGCGCATTGGTAACAACAGTAACCCTAAAGGGGCATAGATAGACAGGATATCACCCCGCCAGAAAGCGTGATGGCAAAGGCCGATGATACCCAGCAGGGCAATACGCCAGCCATAACGCAGCACAAAATTATCCTGCCTTTTTTCCATGCTTTGCATTTGCAGGAAAAAACTCAGACCAAAAAGAAAGGAGAAAAAAGCGAAGAATTTGCCTGAGATCAGGACATCATTCATAACCGTAACAATACCGGAACCTATGTCGTGGTATTGATTGAAAATATCACCTGGTAATGGCCCTGCACTATACCAGAATACCATATGCGCCAGTAAAATTCCTAATAAAGCGAAGCCTCTTAACGCATCTACTGTAATAATTCTTTGTTGAACGGTAATTGGTTGCATGCAGGTTTTGGTTTTATAAAAGACGCAAGAAGAGAAATAATGTTACTCGCCGCCAGTTAAAAGTGATGAGCAGTCATTTTCAGGGTTGAGCAGCAGGTTTCTCCACTGTGTTTAGCTGCTTAGTCACGTTCATGTTGAAAAATGCATTCACCGCGGAGGCCGGGAAGGCGGGGAGTTTGCGCAGAGAGGTGGGAAGTCATGGAAATGTAATTTAATCAGGAGACACTACCACCAAAGCGCAATTAGCTTTATATTACTAAACCTCAAACAAAATTATATGAACCGTAAACAATTCCTGTCTGCTTCTGCCATACTTTCGGCAGCCGCAATTTTGCCAAACCAATCTGTAGTTGCTCAGAATTATGAAGCCAATGGATTGGATAAACTAACAGATGCCAACGGTAATTTTCTGCATCTTCCATTGCCTTATAATAAAAACTTCCTTGAGCCGTATATGGATGAAGAAACCGTGTACCTGCACCATACTTTCCACCATGGCGGGGCCGTAAAGGGCGCAAATAAAGATCTGCAGATGATACGGAAAGCAATGGATGAGAACAATCTGGAAACAGTTGATTACTGGACAAAGAAACTCAGCTATCATTTTTCATCGCATGTGCTGCATACGATATTCTGGACCAATCTTGCCAACAAAAAAACAGAACCTGCCGGCGGGTTATTAAAACGTATTGAAAAAGATTTTGGCAGTTTTGAAAAACTGAAAGTCTATCTCTCCAAAACTTCTAAAGATGTGGATGGGAATGGATGGGGGATACTGGGCTACCAGCCTTATTCAGACAAACTAACCATCCTGCAGTGCGAGAACCATGAAAAGCTTACGCAGTGGGGCGTAATACCGTTACTGGTGGTTGATGTATGGGAACATGCCTACTATCTCAAATACAAAAACAAACGGAACGATTTTGTGGATACGATGCTGAATATCATTAACTGGGATAATGTGGCGGAGCGATTGAATGTGGCTACGAAACTTTCGTGAATGGTCAATGGTGAATCAAATATAATTTATTGACCATTCACAATTGACCATTCACAATTGACCATTCACAAAAAAACACGCATGGCTCACGTCTGACGATTGACGACTCACGGTGTTTACAGGTTTAACTTCGTTGCATAGATTGCTTTGCTTCGTTCCTCGCAACTCCTCGCAATGACGCGGGGCATCATCCCACTACGCCCACATGCACATCCACATCGGGATTGCCCATTAAAAACTCGGCCATATCCTCGTTCATCTGGAAACCTTTTTCGAAAGTGTAGAGGCTTACTTTGAGGTTGTCTTTGGGTTCGTAGATATTAAACCGCAAAGATGATTTTCCGGGAAAACTGCGCACGTTCTTATCTACAAAATTTACAAAATCAGGGGTGATCGAGGCAGGGTGCACATTGATCTCGATGCTGCGGGTAAGATTTTGTTTTACTGTTTCCAGTAACGACATTGTATTGATCTTAAAATCAAACTCATTGGGTCTGTTATACCTGGGGCGGAAAAATCCATTGAGCAATATATTCTGCCCTTTTTCGAGGTAATTCTGGAACTTGATATAATCCTCGCTCCATAAAAGAAATTCTGTTTTACCGGTAAAATCTTCAATGGCAAACGATCCAAAATTCTTACCTGTTTTGGTTACCCTGTGCTGTACATCTATTACCAAACCTGCTACCCGCAAGCCTTTACCTGGATTAGGCTGTAAGTGCATGGTTTCTTTTATCTCATTAAAATCGCTGATCCGGGTAATGCCATAATATTTTAACTCGAACTTGAAGTGATCCAACGGGTGACCGCTCATAAACATGCCCGTTACCTCTTTTTCATGATCCAGTAATTCGGTCAGTGTCCATGGCTCGCAGGCGGGTATTTTAGGAACCTGTACCTGCATAGCTGAGGTAAGATCTCCAAACAAAGTATTGGCAGAACTCATGCTGGCGGTCTGGTTTGCCTGTCCGTAGTTGATGATGCGTTCAAGTCCAGTCATCCTTTCCCCATCCGGTATATTAAAATATTGCGCGCGATGGTAGGCGGTAAAACAATCAAAAGCACCGGAGTAGGCAAGACTTTCCAAAGATTTTTTATTGACGCTTTTTTGTTGTACGCGTTTAATAAAGTCAAACATATCTGCATACCAGCCATTCTTTTCTCTTTCAGAGATGATATTATCTACTGCTGCATCACCCACGCCTTTTATTCCGCCCAAACCAAAGCGGATCTCGCCTTTTTTATTCACGGCAAATCCTTTCAGCGATTCGTTGATATCGGGTCCGAGCACTTTAATGCCCATTCGTTTACACTCTTCCATAAAGAAGGTGATTTTTTCAATGGCACCGGCATGGTTCAGTACCGCCGACATATATTCGCCCGGGTAATGTGCCTTTAAATAAGCTGTTTGATAAGCCACAAAAGCATAACAGGTGGAGTGCGATTTATTGAATGCGTATTGTGCAAATGCTTCCCAGTCGGTCCATATTTTCTCCAGTTTATCAGCAGGGTGACCTTTTGCGGTGGCCCCTGAAATAAACTGTGCCTTCATTTTATCCAGTACTGATTTTTGTTTTTTACCCATTGCCTTACGCAATATGTCGGCATCACCTTTGGTAAAGCCGCCAATACTCTGACTAAGCAACATCACCTGCTCCTGGTACACGGTAATCCCGTAAGTATCTTCCAGGTATTCTTTCATATCGTCCAGGTCGTAACTGATGGCTTCGCGGCCATGTTTACGGTCGATGAATTTGGGAATGTATGCAATAGGGCCGGGGCGGTACAGGGCGTTCATTGCAATCAGGTCGTCAAATTTATCGGGCTTCAGCTCGCGCAGGTATTTTTGCATACCCATACTTTCAAACTGGAAGGTGGCATTGGTTTCTCCTTTCTGGTAGAGCTGGAAAGTTTTCTCATCATCCAGCGGAATATTATCGGGATCAATGGTAACACCATGATTTTGCTTGATCAGTTCCAACGCAGTTTTTAAAATGGAGAGGGTTTTCAATCCCAAAAAGTCCATTTTGATTACACCTGCATCTTCAATCACACTACCCTCTATCTGCGTTACCCATAAAGCAGAGTCTTTAGAAGTGGCTACAGGCAAAAGTTCTGTGAGATCGCGCGGAGCGATGATGATACCTGCGGCGTGGATGCCGGTGTTGCGCACAGAGCCTTCCAGCCTTTCAGCTTCATGCAATACCTGCGCCCTGATATCATTCCCGTTATAGATCTCCCGGATCTTTTTTACGTTCTCAATATCTTCCTGCTGGTAAGCCTCTTTTTCTTCGAGTGATTTTTCGCCTTCTTTTACAGTAAGCGGTGCATGCAATACACGGCGTAATTCGGTGCCCGGTTTATCAGGCACTAATTTGGCCAGCATATTACTTTCGGCCAATGGAAGATCCAGCACACGGGCCACATCTTTGATACTCATTTTGGCTGCCATAGTACCATAGGTAATGATCTGTGCTACCTGGTTCTTGCCGTATTTATCAACCACATAATCAATTACACGCTGGCGGCCTTCATCATCAAAGTCCGTATCAATATCGGGCATGCTCTTACGATCCGGGTTAAGGAAACGCTCGAACAGTAGATTGTATTTAATAGGATCGATATTGGTGATACCGATACAATAAGCTACCACACTTCCTGCAGCAGAACCACGGCCCGGGCCAACAAACACACCCATATCGCGACCTGCTTTAATAAAATCACTCACGATCAAAAAGTAACCGGCAAAACCCATTGTTTTGATGGTGAATAATTCAAAGTCTATACGTTCCTGAATAGCCGGGGTAAGATCGTTGTATCGTTCTTTGGCACCCATGCGGGTAAGGTGCTGCAGGTATTCCCACTGGTTCAGGTTATCATCGGCATGTACTTTAAATTCCTTCGCGATAGGGAAGGCAGGGAGCAGGATATCTTTTTTCAGATTCAACAACTCCACTTTATCTACTATGGCGTTGGTATTATCCAGTGATTCGGGTATATCACTGAATAACTGGCTCATCTCTTCCGTGGTCTTAAAATAAAACTGCTCATTGGGAAATTTGAAACGGCGGTTTTTTACCTGGATCTCATCATTCACAAAATCATCAAAGCCGGGCGTGCTTTGTTTTTCGCCGGTGTTGATGCAAAGCAGGATATCGTGCGCGTTAGCATCGGCTTTGTCTACATAATGACTGTCGTTAGTTGCAATAACAGGCACATTGTATTTTTTTGAAAACTTCAGCAGGGTGCTGTTGATGATCTCCTGTTCTTTTATGTTATGGCGTTGTATCTCGATATAATAATCCTCACCAAACATATCCAGCCACCATTTGAATTCGGTTTCTGCTTTTTCTTCGCCCTCATGTAAAATGGTTTGCGGCACATAGGCGCCTATGCAGCAGGTGGTGGCAATCAGTCCTTCGTGGTATTTTTCAATTAGCTCTTTATCTATTCTCGGGTATTTACTGTACATACCCTCAATAAAACCAAGAGAGGTCAATTTTACCAGGTTTTGATAACCGATGGCATTCTTTGCAAGCAATACCTGGTGGTAACGTTCATCCTTTACGTCTTTGGTAAAAGATTTGGCATGCCTGTCGCGCACCACATAAAACTCGCAGCCAACAATTGGTTTTACAACCGGTTCGGTAATATCTTTTCCGTTGGCATCTTTGCCTACTATTTTGGTATTCTTCCATGCCTGGCTAACAAAATTGAATGCCCCAAACATATTGCCGTGATCGGTAATGGCAAGGGCAGGCATTTGGTCTTTGGCAGCTTTTTTGTATAAAGCATCTATAGGCGCGGCTCCGTCGAGCAGGGAATATTGGGTGTGAACGTGTAAGTGTGAGAATTTCGACATGTAAGTTTGGAGTTTGGAGTTAGGAGCTTGGAGTTATTTCCCATACAGCCTTTCTCAAACCAACCCCAAATATCGTTACTAAACGGATGGCAAAAAAGAGGCAATTTTCCACAACCCAACTCCAGACTCCTAACTCCAAACTCCAGACTAATAAGTTATCCACATTCAAAAAAACAAGGCTCGCAGTTGCCAAAGTTATTAAGCCCTTGGCCTTAAATACGTATGAACCTTAACTTGCAGATTACACTTTATGAAAATTCAGATATTTATCATATCAATTTTGGGCTTACTATCATTGACCAGTTGCCGTTCTTCGCGCAGCCTGTTATCCAATAGCGCACCATCTGCAACAGCCAGCACTAAAAACAAAGTACCTGTTAAGCGGGAATTTTTGAACGGGATAGAAGTTACGCCGGGGTTTGCTGTGAGCAGTAAACACAAAACCAATAGTACTGATAAAAACACGGAAACTGTTTCAAAAAGCAAAGAAAAAAGAAATAACAAAGATGGCATGATGAGTGGCAGCATTGAAACTGCTTATATGCTGCAATTGAAATATGCGATAGCTACAGATGCTACGGTAGAAAAATTAACCAATATCCCTTTGCTTGAAACAATTGATAAATGGTGGGGAACCAAATATTGCATGGGCGGCAGTACGGATAACTGCATTGACTGTTCTGCTTTTACGCAGATAGTTATGCGGGATGTGTATCAGCAATCGCTTCCACGAACATCGCAGGAACAATATGCTGCCAGTGAAAGAATTGAACTGGATGACCTGCACGAAGGTGATCTTGTTTTTTTTAATACCGGCGGAAGAGATATTTCTCATGTAGGCATTTACCTGCTCAACAATAAATTTGTGCATGCTGCAACCAGTGGCGGCGTAATGATCAGTGATCTGAATGATAAATACTGGCAGCCGAAGTTTAGAGGGGCGGGGAGAGTGGGGAGGTAGTTTGGAGTTTGGAGTCTGGAGTTAGTTGGGGGTTAAAAAGGTTAAAGAAGTTAAAATGGGTTTTACAACTTTAACTTCTTTAACCTTTTTAACTACTTTAACCTCTTTAACTCTTTTAACTATCCCGCCGGTTCCTGTCTCTCAATCCATCAATCCTTTTCAACAAATTATGATACAACTGGCCGGCATCGGGGGTTAGGTTCCAGTAAAAGATGCCGCCGATCATGGCTGCGGAGAAAAGAACACCGCGCAGGATGATACCAGGCCATCCGTGCATATCATTCATCAGAAAATAACAGACCGCATAAGCGCCAACGGCCAGTAATAATGAATACAATGTTTTAAGATTGAATGGCTGCATACTGAATTTTCTGCGGAGGAACTCGAAGCGGATAAAATTATACACTGTGTAAGCCGTTAATTCAGCAAAAGCTGAACCGATGATACCATAATGTTTGATAAGATAATAGGTAAGAGGTAGTCTGAATCCAAGTAAGATCACTCCACTATAAAAATCAAAACGCCAGAAAGTAGAGGTGTTGATCACCATTGCATTCAGGCCGGTGCCCGCATCTACAATACGTACCATTCCAAGAATAAAAATAACGCCAAGCCCATCGGAGTAATCCTTTTGAATATGCAGTACCGACATCCCGTCGCGTACATTCAGCCACAGATTTCCAAAGATGAACAGCGACATCAACAAAAGATTGATACAGGATCGTTGATAGATACGGCTGATCTCTTTATAATCTTTGTCTTTCCAGGCTCTTGATAACACGCCCGCCGAAATAGCCTGTATGCTCCGTTGCGGAACCTGGATAAGATTGGCAGCATATTGGGCAAAAACAAAAATACCTGTGGCAGTAAGTCCTTTAATACTGGCTATAATCAAACTATCAATGGTAGCAGCTACTGCAGCAATAAAAGTACCTCCGAAAATAAGCATCTGCATGCCCATTATTTTTTTTCGGAATTTTCTGGTAACCCTGCTTATGCTGAAAGTAAGATGCAGATGTCCCGACTGGTACAGGTACCCCAGCAATACCATGAAAACAACAAGGTACTGGAAGGCAAACAGGTAAATAAAATACCTGAAAGAAATGATATTGAAATAAAACAGCATGATCAGCACACTGGTTAAAATGCGCAATCCGGTTTCTTTCAGAAAATTTGAGATCACTGATTTATGAACCGCCCAGCAAAAGCTTTCTATTACCGAAAAGAAAAGCATTCCCATCGCAAAAGGGAATAACCAGAAATAGTAATCAACAACTAATTGAGAGTTTTGAGAAAATTTTCGCACAAAAAGGGGTTCAAAATACCAGCCTCCTGCTGTTACCAGTATAAAACCGATAAACGATGCCAGTAATGCCCACGATAAAAGGTCTATCTTTTTTTCCGGAAGATTGTCTTTATAATAGGGATAAAATTTATAGATAACCGGAATAACACCTAATGAACCAAAAGCAAACATGATCTGGCCAAAGTCGAAGAAAATGCGGGTTAACGCGTACTGACTTGGTGTAAAAATATTGCCTGTTTTGTAAAAGCCAAATGGGGTAGTGGTGGTATAAAAATAGTTGTTAATAAACCCAATAAAAAAACCAATATACACCAGTATACTTGATATGATCGTCTGCTTTCTGATACTACCCATTACTCGTGCTTCTTTGATTATTGGTTTGGTTTGTCTACCTGTTTTACTTTGATATAATATGCTTTTTCAATTGCCTCCATAGTGCCGGAAACTGCTTCATTGGGTCTTAATTCTTTGGTGTTCCATTTGTTTGATTCGGGGCCGAGCATCCATGCGCCTGTGCTGGTTTTTACAAACAAAGGAAGATTGAACCCCTCCACACAATTGGTGTACCGGAAATGCAAACTACCCTTATCGGCTGATATGGCATACTCCAGTACCGGTATCTCCGTGGTGCGAAGGTACTGGTCGAATATTTTGGTTACGCTGCTTCCAAAATATTCACTTACAACTGCCTGGATATCTTCTGTGGTAACTGTCTGGTGATAAAATTTTTTATTCAGGTAACGTAACATATTCCTGAATTTTTCATCATCATTCATAGCATGGCGGATGCTGTGGATCATATTGGCCGATTTGGGATACATATCTCCGCTGCCCTGTTTGTTTACCCCATAAGGCGCAATAATGGGCACATCGTTACGGATACCTTTTCTTGAACCATAATTGTACTCATTACCTGCCTGCACACCGCTCTGGCACTCTGTGTACAGCGTTTCTGAATAATTGGTAAAGCCTTCGTGTATCCACATATCAGCAAGATCTTTACTGGTGATATTGTTGGCAAACCATTCATGACCGCTTTCATGTACTATAATGAAATCCCATTTCAGTCCCCAGCCGGTTCCGGATAAATCCCTGCCCAAATAACCGTTCTGAAAACGGTTGCCGTAGGCCACGGCGCTCTGGTGTTCCATACCAAGATGCGGTGCCTGAACAAGTTTATAGCCATCCTCATAAAAAGGATAGGGCCCCATCCAGTATTCAAAACATTTGAGCATCAATGGCGCCTGTTTAAATTGTTCTTTGGCTTTATCTAATTCATAATCCAATACCCAGTAATCACAATCCAGCCTGCCTTTCTCGCCATCAAATGTTTCATGCCATGTTACATATTTACCGATGTAAGGAATGATGGTGTAGTTATTGATGGGATTTTTTACGTTCCAGGTATATGTTTTAGTTCCTGCACTATGGCTCTTTGTGTCTGTTAATCTTCCATTACCAACAGCCACTAAGGTATCAGGAACAGTGATCGCTAATGTTGCCCCGCTATCCGGTTCATCGCTTTGATGGTCTTTGCAGGGGTACCAAACACTGGCTCCTAATCCCTGGCAGGCAGCACTCATCCAGGGGCGGCCCATTTTGTCGGTGGTAAAGATCCATCCACCATCCCATGGCGGACGTTTGGCCACCACAGGATTTCCTCCAAAGCTCAGAGATAAAGTATGCACAGTTCCTTTTCGCAGGCTTTCAGGTAATTCGATATAATACACATTACCATCGCGGGTAAAGGAGAGTTGTTTATTGCGCATAACCGCTTTGCTGATCTGCATGGGTTGCTGCAGGTCTATCTGCATCCGCTTACCTGAAAAAACTACTTTGAAACGGATATCCACTCTGCCTTTAATACTTTTCTCTGCAAAGTCGGGTGTAACGCTAATAGCATAATGCATCACATCCCACCAGGCCCTTTCCGGTGTGATGCTGCCACGCAAAGTGTCGGCATGGGTAAACGGTTGGGTAATGGGTCCTAATTGCGCCGTAGCAACAAAGCTGCTGCATAAACAAATTACCAGCAACCATTTGAATTTTGTAATCATTGCTTAAAAATATGATATTCGGGTAGCATGAATGTAAATAATACGCTAAAACACCAACTAAAAAGCAAACATACTCTTCTGTTTCCGCTTTTATTCATTGCAGTTTGCAGCAACCTGTTCAGTTCCTGCCTGCGCAAAAAAACAGCAGGCAAACGGGTATTTTATTATAATGAGTCAACCGGCACAGCTACGCTTGATCCTGCTTTTGCCAAGAACCAGTCTATCATGTGGCCCGTGCATCAATTGTACAATACATTGGTAGAAATTGACAGCGGCCTTACTATAACAGGCTCGCTGGCTAAAAGCTGGGAGGTAAGCAGCGACAGGTTATCCTATACTTTTCATTTGCGCGATCATATTTTTTTTCATGATAATGAAGCATTCGCGGGTGGTAAAGGACGTGAGATGAATGCAGGGGATGTTGCATATAGTCTTAACCGCATTATTGATAAAACAACAGCCAGCAGTGGCGGGTGGATCTTTAATAATCGTGTTGACACAGTTCAGCCATTTACAGCAATTAATGATTCTACTTTCCGTTTAAAACTGTTGAGGCCTTTCCATCCCATACTTGGTATACTGAGCATGCAGTATTGCAGTATTGTGCCCAAAGAAGTGGTAGAAAAATACGGGAAGGATTTCCGCCGGCATCCCTGTGGTACCGGTCCTTTTCAGTTAACCTCATGGGAAGAAGGTGAGGCAATGATTTTGCATAAGAATGAGCATTACTGGGAGCGTGATGAGAACGGACAAGCACTGCCTTACCTGGATGCCATCAAGATCAGTTTCTATGATAATAAAGCAACAGAATTCCTGCAGTTCAGGCAGGGTGAACTGAGTTTTGTGAATGATATTGATCCTTCTTTTAAAGATGAATTGCTAACCAGGAAAGGAGAACTGCGGAAACAATGGGAGGGGAAGATCATTCTTAAAAAACATCCCTATTTAAACACAGAATACTTTGGCATTCTGGTGGATGAATCCAATCCATTAGTAAAAAAATCGCCTACCCGTATCAAGGCTGTGCGGCAGGCCATGAATTATGCAATTAACCGCAAACAGTTGATGATGTATATGCGTAATTCTATTGGCATTCCGGCTGAAGCGGGTTTTGTGCCCGGCGGACTGCCATCGCGCAATACTGAACTGGTAAAAGGCTATCCCTACGATCCTGCAAAAGCAAAACAATTATTAAAAGATGCCGGATTTCCTGATGGGAAAGATCTGCCGCCGGTTAAATTATTAACCATTAATATTTACGCCGATATCGCAAGTTTTGCAGCGAGACAGTTGGAAGAAGTAGGTATTCCGGTGCAGGTTGAAATTATCCAGAAAAGTTTATTGCTTGAGCAAACCGCCAAATCGCAGGCCCTGTTTTTCCGTGGCAGTTGGATAGCCGATTACCCGGATGCAGAAAATTATATGGCGATGTTCTACAGTAAAAACCCAGCCCCGCCTAATTATACCAGATATAAGAACCCGGCATTTGATGTATTGTATGAGCAGGCATTATTAGAAACCAACGACTCATTACGCTATGCATTGTACCGGCAAATGGATCAGTTGGTGATCAATGACGCACCGGTAATACCCATCTGGTACGATATGGCCATCCACCTGGTGCAGCCCAATGTGCAGGGCTTTTATCCCAATGCCCTGAACTTACTCGAACTCCGCAAAACCCGCATCACTAAATAAATCTCTGTGAAGTTCTTTACCTCTGTGTATTCTGTGTTGAAGAAAAATCTTTTCAACACAGAGGACCAAAGTAACAGAGCTGCGCAGAGGTATTAAAACTTATGTTGCACGAATGACTATTTTTGCGCAGCTATCGGCAGATGTGATATATTTTCCTCTTACCCGGTATCATTCAGGTTTTATGAAATATTTGTTTGTTATTCTATTTGCCGGTTTAATGTTCTGCCAGCCAATAATTGCTATTGCCCAAAACGGGTCAGCTCCTACGGATACAATTAAAGTGGTAAAACAGCCACGTCCTCTCCGCATCTATAATTCGCCCCGAACATATATTTTGCCATCGGCAATGATTCTCTATGGAGCGCTCTCGCTAAAAAATGAACCTTTCAAAAAATGGAATGAATCTATCCGGAATACGGTAGGTGCCGGTGATGGCAGACAACACACCAATGTTGACGATTACTTAGAATTTACTAACGCAATTGCCAGTCATGTAATCAGTCTGGTGGGTGTAAAACCAAGGCACAAACTGTTTGACCGATTGATGATTGATGGAATGACAGCCGCTTTATCAACCAGTGTTGTAATGATCATTAAGAATAACAGTCATGAAATACGCCCTGATGGCTCAGATGATTATTCATTCCCTTCCAATCATGTGGCCACCGCTTTTGCTTCTGCAGAATTATTACGGCAGGAATATGGCGATATCTCTCCCTGGTACGGAATAGCAGGTTATGCAGTTGCTGCAGCTACAGGTTATTTAAGAATGTATAACAATAAGCACTGGTTTGGAGATGTAATGGCTGGCGCAGGCATTGGCATTGTATCTGCCAAGATCGCCACTCAATTATTTCCTATTGCCAAGAAGATCCTGTTTAATAATAAAACGCCTTTCGCAGCCGTTTTTCCAACTTATCAAAACGGAAGTATCGGGGTTCATATTTTTAAAACGTTACCATAAATCTCTGTGTACCTTTGGACCTCTGTGTTGAAAAGATTTTTCTTCAACACAGAGGTCACAGTGATAAGGAGTTTCACAGAGATTTGGCTATCCTTTCTTCAATTTGTTCTTAAACACTTTCTCAAACTTCTCCAGCTTAGGCGCAATCACAAAACGGCAATAACCCTGGTTCTGGTTATCGTTGTAATAATTCTGATGATAGTTTTCGGCAGGATAAAAATTCTTGAAAGGTTCAATAAGTGTTACAATAGGTTTATCCCAGGCACCGCTTTTGTCAAGCTTTTCTTTGTAATGTTCCGCTTTTTGTTTCTGTTCTGCATTATGGTAATAGATCACACTGCGGTATTGCGGGCCTGCATCATTTCCCTGGCGGTCAACCGTGGTTGGGTCATGTGTTTTCCAGAAAACTTCCAGCAATTCATCATAACTTATTTTGGATGGATCAAATATGATACGTGCCAGTTCTACATGTCCGGTATTCTTATCGCATACCTGCTCATAACTGGGGTTCTCAACAAATCCGCCGCCATAACCGCTCACAACTTTATATACGCCTTCTAATCTTTGAAAAAATGCTTCGGTACACCAGAAACAGCCTTCACCAAAAGTGGCCGTATCTGTTTTTATCCCTGCGGGGATGGTTGCTGTATTCATAACGCTTAATTTATTATCGGTTTTTGTTTGGGCGCAGGCGGTAAAACTTACTGCCAGTAACCATAAGGAAAGATAGCTTCTCATCATCTGATCTTTTTTTAAATGTACGATATACGGGTTTAAACAGTTTGACGGGGCATTGGTTCAATCCTTACAGCAATAAAAATCATAGGATATCATTAACAAATTCCTCCACTCTGCGGTGAAAAAACTCAAATTCACCGCAGAGGCAGGGAGAGGCAGAGGCAGAGGCAGAGGTTTCGCAGAGGGGTATTTGAGAGAAGCTCCACACCATTACCTTTGCAGCACTAAAAGAAGAAAGAGGAATGATGCGTTTATATCCGGAATCGGCCCTGTCGCAGTTAGAATTTGATAAGGTGAAGGCATTACTTACCGAACATGCCAAAACCGAATATGCCAAACTTAAGGCCGGGCAGCTTCGTATCCATACCCGAAAAGAATACATTGAACTGGAGCTGCACCAAACCAACGAGTACAAACTGATCCTGCAACAGAACCAGTATTTTCCGAATGATTTTATTTACAATATCAGTCGCGATCTGAAACTATTATCCATCCCCGGCTCCATGTTAGCAGGCGAACAATGGATGCCCATCCGCAGGCTTGCTGAGAACACCGGCAATATTTTTCGCTGGTTTGATGGAGAGAGAAGATTGGCTTACCCGGCCCTGGCTAAAGTGATTGAAAAAACCTATTACGAGAAACTGATCATTGAACTGATTGATGAGATCCTGGATGAAAACGGAACTGTAAAAGACAATGCATCCGCCGATTTGCAAAAGATCCGCATGAGCCTGTTCCGCAAACGGAATGAATTGAGGAGGATGTTTGAAAAAGTGATAGCCAAATTAGCCAAAGCGGGCTACAGTGCTGATATTGATGAAAGTTTCAGCAATGGCAGAAGGGTAGTGGCTGTGTTCTCGGAACATAAACGGCAGGTAAAAGGGATCTTGCACGGAGAAAGCGATAGCCGGAAAACAGCCTTTATAGAACCCGAAGAAACCATCGAACTTAATAATGATGTGTTTGCGCTGGAATATGATGAAACCAAAGAAGTACAGAAAATACTGAGAGAGCTTACCGCAAGGTTATCTGTCTATGCCGGTTTATTACAACAATACCTGACCATTGCGGGCGAATACGATTTTATGCACGCCAAAGCAAGATTGGCGTTGGATATGAACGGGCAGCTTCCCGAACTGGTAGATAAAGCGCATATTCAACTGATAGATGCTTATCACCCTTTGTTGTTTTTATATAACAAAACATCCGGCAAGAAAACCATCCCTGTAACACTTACACTGGATGATAAGAACCGGATATTGGTGATCAGTGGCCCCAATGCCGGCGGCAAAACAGTAACCATGAAAACCATCGGCCTTAACCAGATGATGTTGCAGAGTGGTTTACTGGTGCCCGTTCACCCCGATTCGCAGATGGGTATTTTTAAACAGTTATTCATCCATATAGGCGATACACAGAATCTCGAATTTGAATTAAGTACCTATTCGAGCCATTTGCTGCACATGAAATATTTTATAGAAACAGCCAATGGGAAAACCTTATTCTTTATTGATGAGCTGGGTAGCGGCAGCGACCCCAATTTAGGAGGCGCTTTTGCAGAAGTGATCATGGAAGAACTCTCTCGCAGGCATTCTTACGGCATCGTAACCACCCACTACCTAAACCTGAAAGTGATGGCCAATCATACACAGGGCATCATTAACGGCGCCATGCAGTTTGATGAGGTGAGGTTATTGCCCATGTATAAACTGATCGTGGGCAAACCCGGCAGCTCCTACACCTTTGCCATTGCAGAAAGGATTGGCCTGCCAAAACACCTGATTGCCAAAGCAAGAAAATTAGTTGATGAAGACCATTTTAAACTGGATCGCTTACTCAACAGCACCGAGCAGGATCTGCAGCAGGTAACCAAAGAAAGAAAGGAATTGCAGAAACTGATCAGGGAGAATGAGAAATTGAAAAAAGAAATGGAGGTTGTTCTCGACAGGGAACGCCACCGCCAGCAGGTTGAATTACTAAAGAACCAGAACAGCATTACCGAAGAAAGGATTGTTTACCTGAAGGATATGGAACGCAAACTGAAACAAATTGTGCTCGACTGGAAGAAAGCGGAGAACAAGAATGAGGTGGTTAAAAACCTGCAGAACCTTCTCTTTAAACAAAAAGAGACCATCGTTGTAAATAAGCTGGCCAAAAAGGTAGATCTCAAATACAAAGAATTGAACGAACATATTGTGGTAGGCTCACTGGTAAAACTCAGGAAAAATTACCAGGTAGGAGAGGTTAAGGAAATAAGGGGCAAAAGGGCCATTGTTCAAATCGGTATTTTGCCCATGAACGTGGATATTGCCGATCTGGTATCGGTAGAGAAGCTCGAAGACCCGCAGAAACATTGACTTTTTGAAGCTTTCACATTCTTTTTTTGGTAGTTAAGTTCCCAAACTATTATTTTGCACCCGGAGAGATGGCAGAGCGGTCGAATGCGGCGGTCTTGAAAACCGTTGACTGTCAAAGGTCCGGGGGTTCGAATCCCTCTCTCTCCGCCTCCGCCCACCAAAGCTTTAGCGACGGTGGGCTTTTTTTTGTAATAGACAGCCGATTTTCCGGTGGGCTACGGCGGATAAATCCGC
>DAIOVU010000058.1:0-7089 GCA_036758845.1 Sediminibacterium sp. | reverse complement strand
GAAACAATCATCTACCTGGTGGGCCTCGTCCACCGAAGCTTCAGCGCAGGTGGACTTTTTTTTGTAATAGACAGCCGATTTTCCGGTGGGCTACGGCGGATAAATCCGCGAAGAGTATTCAGCAAACACTTTTTTAGGAAACAATCATCTACCTGGTGGGCCTCGTCCACCGAAGCTTCAGCGCAGGTGGACGGAGTCGGATAAATCCGCGAAGAGTATTCAGCAAACACTTTTTTAGGAAACGATCATCTGCCTGGTGGGCCCCGTTCACCGAAGCTTCGGCGCAGGTAGACTTCAACGGATAAATCCGCGAAGTGTATTCAGCAAAGATTTTTTTTAGGAAACGATCATCTACCTGGTGGGCCCTGTCCACCGAAGCTTTAGCGCAGGTGGACGGAGTCCGATAAATCCGCGAAGTATATTCAGCAAAGGCTTTTTAGGAAGTGATTATACACATACAGTGCAACCTGCGGTAAATACCTGTAATTATTACCCATTAACCATTTGGCCTTGTTAATGATATTGCATGTAAAAGATTTCTATGCAATACGTGTATATCCTGCGGTGCAATGATGGCTCTACTTATACGGGGTGTACAGCCGATTTAAGGGATAGGTTTAGAAGGCATAATGCCGGCTATGTACGATCAACTCAATCTAAATTACCTGTGCAACTGCTGTTTTATTGTGCGTTTAAAGAACAATTCCGGGCATTTGCTTTTGAAAAATACCTGAAATCAGGGTCTGGCAGGGCATTTATGAATAAAAGATTTATGTAATTTAGCACCACTTTAAGGCATTACGCCGTAATCGTCTTAGCTTATACCGAACCAATTGCTTATTCTTAACCCGCTTATTTCAGGCGGGTTTTTTATTATACTCAGTTACACCGGTAAATAAACTGATTTACATCATACTATTATGTAACAAATATTACATTATCTCTCTGGATTTGTTCTTAATTTAATGTTGTGTAAAACAAGCCCAATATCCCTGTGTTCATCACATCTAAAAATCATAAAAACTCGCTATGTAAAAATGTGGTGGTCTAACGCTGAATACTCATGAATATTTTTATCCAGACGCGAAGAAAAACCAATAAACGGCAGGAATGGATTGATTAGACCTGCAATGTAAAAAACAGTGATCTTATCTTTTTTGGACCCGAATTTGAAGAAAATGAAATCATCCCCCCAAACAAAAGAACAGCTTCAACAGGAGATTGAGGTATTGCGGCAAAACCTGGATGAGGCACAGGCATTATTAAAAACACTGGGCAAATGCGAAGTAGTTACACCTGCCGGCTCAGATATTGCCGATAAAAAAATAAAACTCCTTTCTCAAAAAGTAGCCGAACTGAGTGAGAGTGAAGAAGAGTTCCGGCTTATGGCTGATGCGGCACCTGTACTGTTGTGGCAGTCTGGCACCGATACACTATGCTATTACTTTAATAAACCGTGGTTAGATTTTACCGGTCGCACACTGGAACAGGAAATAGGCAACGGATGGGCAGAAGGTGTTCACCCCGCCGACTTTCAGGGCTGCCTCGATGTTTACCTCAATTCATTCAATGCGCACAAGTCGTTCAAAATGGAATACCGTTTGCGCAATGCAAAAGGCGAGTATCGCTGGATAGTAGATAATGGGGCACCCAGGTTTGCGCACGATCGAACTTTTCTGGGCTATATCGGCTCCTGCGTTGATATCACAGATATGAAAAGTGCTAAGCAGGAATTACAGTCGCAATACACCCTGCTTTCATCCATCATCAACAGTCCGGGCAAGATTGCGATCTTTTCATTGGATAAAAATTATTGCTATACCAGTTTCAATGAAATTCACGCCCATGAAATGAAAAGGGTTTGGAATAAGGATATTGAGATCGGCCAGAACCAACTGAACTATATTAAGAATCCGGAAGTAGCAGCCCATGCAAAGCATAGTATTGACCGCGCATTAAAGGGAGAACATTTTACTGAAACTCACATCAGACCCGAAAATAATGTGTATTACGAGTTTTCATGGAATCCCATTTTATTGGGAGGCGAAATTATTGGCGTAACTGCTTTTGTTCAGGACATTGCAGAACGTGAACAGGCCGCCGAAGCATTACGCAATGCCAATACTTATAACCGCCGCCTCATTGAAGCCAGTATTGATCCTTTGGTAACCATTGGACCCGACGGAAAGATAAACGATGTTAACAAAGCAACAGAAGAAGTAACCGGTATACCGCGTGTGGGTTTAATAGGAACTGATTTTTCGGATTACTTCACTGAGCCACAGCAGGCAAGAAATGGCTATCTGCAGGTATTGTCTAAAGGTTTTGTAAGAGATTATCCACTCACTATCCGTCATACAAATGGCAAAACAACTGATGTACTTTACAACGCGTCGGTTTATGAAAATGCCGAAGGGAAAGTAGCCGGTGTTTTTGCGGCAGCACACGATATTACCATACGAAAACAGGCGGAAGAAGGATTACGCAACGCCAATGCTTACAACCGCCGTCTGATAGAAGCGAGTATTGATCCATTGGTAACCATCGGCCCTGATGGCAAGATAACTGATGTTAACAAGGCAACTGAAGCAGTAACCGGCATGCTGCGCGAAAGTTTGATCGGAAGTGATTTTTCAGATTATTTCACTGAACCGCAGCAGGCAAGAAACGGCTACCTGAAAGCATTGGCTGATGGCCAGGTAAGAGACTATCCGCTCACCATTCGCCATGCAAATGGACATACCACTGACGTAGTGTATAACGCGTCGGTTTATGAAAATGCGGAAGGAAAAACAGCCGGTGTTTTTGCAGCTGCACGTGATATTACCGAACAGAAGCAGGCAGAAGAAAAAATCAAAAAATCACAGCTCCTTTTGCAATCCAGTGTGGAGAGCCAGAAAGATACGGCTATCTTTTTCTTTGATCGGGAATACCGGTATTTACATTTTAACAAAGCGCACCGCGATTCAATGATATCGGCCTATAAAGTGACTATTGAACCGGGGATGAATATCCTGGACTGTATCACTTCAAAACGCGACAGGAGTGTAGCAAAACTCAATTTCGATCGTACTTTAAAAGGTGAATCTCATTCGAATATTCAAAAATTCGGAGATGCACATCATCCTATCTATTTCGAAAGTTTTTTTAATCCGATATGGAATGAAAACAATGAGATCATCGGGGCCACCTCTATGTCGAGAAATATCACCGACAGGATCATAGCAGAAAAAACCAAACAGGATGCGCTGGATCGTCTTACAAAAATTGCCAGCCGGGTTCCGGGTGTTGTGTATCAATATCGCCTGCATGCGGATGGAAATTCCTGTTTCCCCTATGCCAGTGAAGGCATTCAGTCAATTTACAGGGTAAGTCCCGAAGAAGTGATGAGGGATGCGTCAAAAGTATTTTCTGTCATTCACCCGGATGATCTGGAAGCGGTGGCAGCTTCTATCCAGGAGTCTGCCCAAAAATTAGCCCCATGGAAACATGAGTACCGGACAAAATACAGTGATGGTACGATCAGAACATTACTGGGCGATGCTACTCCGCAAAAAGAAGAAGATGGCTCAATACTCTGGCATGGTTATATAACCGATATTACCGAACGAAAGAAAGCGGAGGAAGCACTTCGCGAGAGCGAAGAACGATTTAAAACCATGTTTATGCAGGCGCCGATGGGTATTGCGCTGATTGATTCTTTATCCGGGCATATCTACGAAGTAAACCCACGTTTTGCTGAAATAGCCGGAAGAACTGTTGAAGAAATGGCAACCATTAACTGGATGAAAATAACGCACCCGGATGATGTGCAGGCCGATGTTGACAAAATGGTTCAGATGAATGAAGGGAAAATAAACGGTTTCCAATTAGTGAAACGATACCTGCATCCGGATCGTACAGTTGTTTGGATCAACATGACGGTTGTTCCTATTAAATCTGTTAGCAACGATCATCCGAGACATCTATGCATGATCGAGGATATCACCCAAAGAAGAAAAGCGGAAGAAACACTGAAAAAACATACACAGGAACTTGAAAAATCTGAAAAAAGATACAGCGACCTGTTTAATCTGAGTCCGCAACCCATGTGGCTCTATAATCCCAGAACATTAAAATTTGTGCATGCCAATAAAGCTGCCATCAAACAATATGGTTATACAGAAACTGAGTTCCTGAATATGCGGATAATGGACATCATGACAGAAGACCAGATCGTAAAAACCCGGGAACTCATCATGAAAGATAAAATGGAACCTGATTCACCTGACGGATTCAGCAGGTCATCCCGCCATCATAAAAAGAATGGAGAAATCATTGATGTGGAAATTTATAACAGCCCGATCGTTATCAATGAAACCATGTTAAGATCTGTGATAGCTATTGATGTTACAGAGAGAAAACAATATGAATACAATATCACCAAAGCCATTATTAAAGCCCAGGAAGACGAACGGTATGAGATTGGCGGAGAACTGCACAACAATGTTTGCCAGATACTGGCCGCCTGCCAGATGAGCCTTGGAATGCTGAAGGATGCCATACCAGCA
Source organism: Sediminibacterium sp. (assembly GCA_036758845.1). Lineage (GTDB taxonomy): Bacteria > Bacteroidota > Bacteroidia > Chitinophagales > Chitinophagaceae > Sediminibacterium. The sequence goes on along the minus strand of DAIOVU010000058.1, from coordinate 2,539 downwards.
GCCAAGACACCCTATTACAACCAGTGTAACGATTATATAAAAATGGCGTCTGATGATATCAGGAATCTTTCAAACGACCTGGCTCCGGCATTCTTAAAAGATTCAAACCTGCCCGAAGCGTTCGGAAGGATGCTTAACAGCTTTAACACAGACCACCAATATGAAACGCAGCTTCAATGCAGTGAGAATGTAAAGAGCTACCCATTAAGCTTTGAGCTACAGCAAAACCTGTACAGGATATTACAGGAGCAATTAAAGAACATTGCCCACCATGCACATGCCAGTTCGATTGAGATAGATGTAACTATTGAGAACAATATGCTGGGTATGCTGATCGGGGATAATGGCTATGGGTTTGTTATTAAAGACGCGATTGATGGAATTGGCTTTACCAATATCAAAAGACGGGTAGAGCTGTATTCGGGCAAAATAGACATAGACTCATCACCGGGCAATGGCTGCAAAATATCGATCATGATCCCATTGCGCAATGATACATTAAGAAAATAGTTGCATATTTATAAACGGGTTGTACAATTAAACACATAATTACCTGTTGGTTTCAATAAAGAGTTAAACGAAGAAAAAGAGTGTTCCCTGATTTCAGAGACGCTCTTTTTCTGCTGTCTTTCTACTATAGAACTTGATTCTTTGTCGTTGATAATCAAACCGAAGAAATCGAAGGTTCTATTAATAGAAACACAACACTTTAGGTTTATATGGACATTTTTATTGAAACCCATCTCTGTGAAACTCCAAATCTCTTAGCTCTCTGTGTTGAAAAAAAATGATGTTATCGCGTGCTTTTTTTCAACACAGAGAGCTCAGGGGAAAAGGGTTTCACAGAGGGTTATAGGCACAAACTTCTCGGAATTTGATTTTTGTGACTAACAATTAAACCGATAAAAAATGAAGGTTCTATTAATCGAAACATAACGCTTCAGATTATATGAACACTCTTATTGAAATATCTTTTAACGTGTTGTGATATTAAACACATAGTCATTAAATAATCAGCAACAATGATTTTGGAATCAACCATAACCTGCCCCGAATGCGGGCATAAAAGAACAGAAACAATGCCGGTAAATGCCTGCCAGTATTTTTATACCTGTACCAACTGCCATACGGTTCTGAAGCCAAAAAATGGAGACTGTTGCGTGTTTTGCAGTTATGGAACTACGGTTTGCCCACCTAAACAGGATGGCAAAAATTGTTGTGCATAGAAATAAGATAAGGTATTTCTTTTTTTTAATACTTTCAGGCAGCCCAATACAAGCCTGCACATGAAAAAAATTGTAAACATCATTCTGTTCATTATCCTGGTACTGGTTGTTCTTTTTTTTGCTTTTGGCCCGCAATACATAGATAAGTCTAAAAACAAATCCACCAGTAAAGGCCCTTTTGCCAAAAACACCTGGTACGATTCCATCCCCTTTATTGCCGACCTGCATTGCGATGCATTGCTATGGGACAGGAACCTGTTAAAACAGCACGATTACGGACATGTTGATATACCCCGAATGCAACAGGCCAATATGGCTATGCAGGTATTTACTATTGTAAGCAAAGTGCCAAGGGGTATTAATATTGAAAAGAACCCCGCTAATTCAGACCAGATTGGTTTACTCAATTTTGTGCAACTGCAGGCTCCACGCAACTGGTTCAGCATTAAAGTAAGAGCCCTGCGCCAGTGCAAAGAATTGCATGAATATGCCGAAAAATCACAGGGGCAATTCAGGGTGATCACCAGTAAAAAAGAATTGCAACAGTTTATTTCTGACAGAGAAAAAAATCACAAACTTACATCCGGTATGCTGGGACTTGAGGGTGCACAGCCGCTTGAGAACGACCTTTCCAACCTGGATGAATTATTTGAAGCAGGCGTACGCTATATTGGTCTTGCGCACTTTTTTGATAATGAATGGGCAGGCTCAGCACATGGTATGAATAAAACAGGCCTAACAGCAAAAGGCATAGAACTGATCAAAAAAATGGATAGCCTGCACATCACTATCGACCTGGCACATGCTTCTCAAAACACCATTAATGATGTGTTTAAATATTATAATGGTCCGGTGATCGTTTCGCATACAGGTGTAAAAGGCATTTGCGATAACCAGCGCAACCTGTCAGACGAACATTTGATAGAGATAGGAAAAAGAAATGGGTTGGTAGGAGTAGGGCTTTGGGAAACCGCCGTTTGCGGCAAAGATGCTGCCGCTACCGCCAAAACCATTAAGTATGTGGCAGATAAGATTGGGGTTGATAAAGTGGCCCTTGGTTCTGACTGGGACGGCGCTTTTGAAATGCATTTTGATGTAACCGGTGCCCCACTGATCGTTACTGAATTATTGAAGCTGGGCTTTACCAGGGTGGACATTGAAAAAATAATGGGCGGCAATATCAGGGATTTCTTTTTGAGGAACTTACCTGATTAGTATAAAAACGTATTGTACTCCTATTGAAATCTATATGTACTAACACTAGCGTTGCGTTATAAGTCGAACATTTTCAATTGATTATCATCTTGCTCTTT
>DAIOVU010000057.1:0-25852 GCA_036758845.1 Sediminibacterium sp. | reverse complement strand
CGGATTAGCGGATTAGCGGATTAGCGGATTAGCGGATTAGCGGATTAGCGGATTAGCGGATTAGCGGATTAGCGGATTAGCGGATTAGCGGATTAGCGGATTAGCGGATTAAAAAAGCAGCCTTTGGCTGCTTTTTTAATATACAATACGTTAATCCGTAATCCGCCAATCCGCTAATTGATTAATCCGGAATTACAAGTTTATTATTATTCCTGTTCACATCCGCCATCCGCTGGCTGGGGTCTATTTCGATGGATTTGATATTGCCAATGTTTTTAGAGATTTCAAAAGAATACTCAGGGTGTGTCCACCTCCATTCAGGGTGTACGATCCGTTGTATTTTATTCTCAGCAGGTTTCTCTCCATACATCAGGTTTAACGGAATATAATGCAGTTCCTGCGTGCCATCTTTGTAAGTAACCAACACATCAACCGGCATTGGCATTTTGCCAATACGTTTTAAGGTAATAAGCCTTTTGCCATCCTGTACATCAATATCTCCTACACCATAATCAATTGTTTTGGTGCTGTTGATCCAGTATTCTTTATACCAGTCGAGCTCCATATTACTCAGCTTCTCAGCCACGCGGATAAAATCATTCGGGTTGGGGTGTTTAAAACGCCATTGGTCGTAATAGGCAAGCAGTATTTTATCGCGGATACTATCACTCACAATATATCCTAACTGGGCAATAAAAACAGCGCCTTTGCTATAGGCCGCCTGGCCGTATGCATAGTTTGTATTGTAATGATCCGCATGGGTGCTGGCAGGCTCTTCCAGGCCACTTTTAGCCAGATTAAAATAGCCGCGATACGAACCTGTATACCAGAAGCCAGGAGATTTACGCAGTGTTGCCAATACGCGTGTGCTGGAATAATCTGTAAATCCTTCATCCATCCATGGGTATAAAGATTCATTAGTGCCCAGCATCATCTGGTACCAGCTATGCATCCACTCATGCAATGCGGTTCCTACGCTGGCCGATTTAAGCAGGGTTGCCATAGGGTATTCCATTCCGCCGTCTCCACCCTGAACAAAAGTGTAGGTCTTGTATGGATACGCACCAAAGGTTTTTGCAATGATGGGATAAGCCAAAGCTGCTGTATCAGCCACTTTCTGCCATCTCGCTTCTAAAGAATCAACAGCCTTATATACCACGCGGATCAACGGACCATTCTTCACAGTGCGGGTGATCATTTTATAGGTTGGATCTGCTGCCCACATAAAATCGTGCACGTTATTGGCCTGCCATTTCCATGTGTTTGTTGCGCCTGTAGCAGGTTTCACTTTTATGCCTGGCGCTTCATATCCGAAACCCAGTTCGTTTGCATTCTGCAGATCGCCACCCGCAGTAACCATATAGTTTTTATCAATAGTGATGCTCACATCAAAATCGCCCCACACGCCATAAAACTCACGTGCTATATACGGATTGGCGTTCCATCCCTGGTAATCGTATTCTACCATTTTAGGGTACCATTGGCTCATGCTGTAACGAATACCTTCTGCATTATCCCGTCCGCTTCTGCGTACCTGCTTTGGAACCTGTGCTTCAAACACCAGCTCCATCTGCACTTTTGATTTTGGAAGGATAGGTTTAGTGAGCAACACTTCCAGTATTGTTTCGTGCTCTTTCAATTGCTGTTCCACACCATTAATCTTAATACTTTTTACACGCTGGTAACCGATCTCCTCAGGAGTTAGTTTACTGATACGGTCTTTCACTCTCGAATCCCAATCAAGCCCATCTGTTTCTTTTCTTGGCTCCATCACTCTTATCTTGCCCAGTTCAATACTTCTTGTATCCATACTGCTGCCCGGTTGAAATGCGTTCCAGTATAAATGAAAATATACTTTCGATAAAGTATCGGGCGAGTTGTTGGTGTAATCTAATTTCTCTGTTCCGGCAAAACGGTTAGTAACAACATCCATGGCTACATTGATATTGTATTTGATGCGTTGCTGCCAGCGGTCGGGCTGGGCAGAAACAGATAACAGTTGGCAGATAGCAGATGACAGGAATAATAGTTGGAGCAATTTTTTTCTCATGGTACAGTGGGGATTATTAGAGGGGTAAATTTCAGGAAAATACCTAAATAAACTGCAGATAATTGACCAATGGAAGAATAGAGCAGAATGGCCCAAAAAGCTGTTATTCCTTGCCTGCAACCACAATTACGATCTCGCCTTTTACAGTTTTGGCTTTGAAGTAATCGGTCACTTCGCGCAGGGTGCCGCGTTTGTTTTCTTCAAACAGTTTGGTTAGTTCACGGCTAACGCTGCAGTCACGCGCTGCACCAAAATAAATAATGAATTCTTCCAGTGTTTTTACCAGGCGCATCGGGCTTTCGTAAAAAACCATTGTTCTTTCTTCTGCAGCCAGTTGTTTCATCATCGTTTGACGGCCTTTCTTTAAGGGAAGAAATCCTTCAAACACAAAACGGTTGGTTGGTATGCCGCTGTTTACCAATGCCGGCACAAATGCATTGGCTCCGGGCAGGCATTCTACTTTTACATCCTGTTTTATACATTCTCTTACCAGCAGAAAAGCAGGATCAGAAATACCCGGCGTACCGGCATCGGTGATCAGGGCCATTGTTTTACCTGAACGCAACTGGTCTACAATATGCGGAACAATTTTATGTTCGTTATGCTGGTGATACGGAGAAAGCGGTTTCTGAATCTGGTAATGATTCAGCAATTTGGAAGAGGTGCGTGTGTCTTCACACAAAATCACATCCACCTGCTGCAACACTTCCAGGGAACGAAGCGTGATATCCTTTAAGTTACCGAGTGGTGTAGGGATGAGGTAAAGCAAGAAGTCTGTGGTTTGTAGTCTATGGTCTGTAGTTGTGTCAATAGCAGAAAACCACAGACCACAAACTATAGACTACAGACCAATGAAAATTAGTTGATCATTTCAATTTCATAAAACTCCATCACAGGATTGGCGAGTAATTTTTTACTTGCATCTTCTGCTATTTGTTTGGCCTGGGTTTCACTGTCGGCTTCTATCTGTAAAGTGATATGTTTACCTACCCGTACATCAGTTACGGCACCCAGTCCCAGGTTTTTTAAACCACCCATTACGGCCTTACCCTGCGGATCCAATAAATCTTTTAACGGCATTACTTTGATCTGAACATTATAGGTCATGATTCTTGTTGTTTGAACGACAAAGATAGAATTACGTAAGCAATAAATGCGACAGGAACTGCCAGCCATCCAAAACTTATTGCGGCAGCCAGTGTAACCAGCGCCAATATCAGGAAGGGAAGCAGCTTTTTAAAGGACACCCCATTAAACTTCAAAGCCAGCATAGGCAGGCGCGATACCATAAGGTAGCTTACAACCAGCACTGCGGCATACCAAAACCATTTATTAAGTAATATCCTAATAATTGCATCATTGTTTGAATACCAGTAAACAAGTGGAAACGATGCAAACAACAAACCGACCGCAGGAATGGGCACTCCTTTAAAACTGTGGCTCTGGGCCGGGTCTATATTAAACCTTGCCAACCGGTAAGCGCCTGCACATGGCAAAATTAAAGCAGGTAATAACCATAGCATACTCACATCCAATCCATCGGGCTGCTGTGCAAAACTCAGCCGCAGAAATTGATACGCGATCAGCCCCGGCGCCACACCAAAACTTACCGTATCGGCCAATGAATCTAATTGTTTGCCAAGTTCTGAATAAGCATTTAAAAGCCTTGCTACAAAACCATCCAGAAAATCGATCACTGCTGCCAGGCCAATAAATATACTTGCGAGATATATTTTTTCAGGAATTACAACAAGATTATCCCCGTTCGCATCAACAGTAAACGACAGCCCTGTTTGCATAATACTCACAATTGCAAGACAGCCAAAAAGCAGGTTGAGAAGGGTAAAAATATTTGGTATTTGTTTCATGGGTTATTAGTCAACGATCCATGATCCACAGACCATGAATTTAGTCTTTAAGTGAGTTGATGCTTTTTTATCTTTTTACCATGCTCTTCAGAGTATGGATGTGATATGTTTTTTCGTTTCGGAACTTTAGTCCTGAGTGTGCCAACAATTATTTTATCAAAGTTACCTATTCAAAATTCACCACCTCAATCGGGACTAAAGTCCCAAAAGAATTTCAATGAGATTCAATTATCCACGCTCTAAAGAACATGGCAATAAATGAAGATTACTACAAGATAAAAGAGTGCAACAGTCATATTCCAATCTAAATGCACACTTAAAATATTAACTGCTTTTTTTCATCAAAGCTTCAATCTCCTCCACTGTAATCGGGATATTCTTCATTAAATCAATATTACCATTTTTGGTGATCCAGAAATTATTCTCAATACGGATGCCCATCTGCTCTTCTTCAATGTAGATGCCCGGTTCTATTGTAAACAACATGCCGGCTTTAACGGGTTCAGTTCTTGTTCCAAGGTCATGCACATCAATACCCAAATGATGTGAGATGCCGTGATACAGGTATTTGCGGTACGCACGGTTTTCCCTGTCTTCATTCTTCACATCCGATTTACGCAAAAGGCCAATCTTTAAAAACTGCTGGGTAGCTTCCTCCCCTACTTTTTCAGTGTAGTCAAGAATAGAGATGCCGGGTTTTAAAATGCTTTTGGCATAATTGTGTAAATACAAACAGGCATTATACACTGTTTTTTGCCTGCGGCTGAATTTGCCGTTAACGGGAATGGTGCGTGTGAGATCTGCGCAGTAGTTGCCGTATTCTGCGCCAAAATCCATCAAAATCAGTTCACCATCTTTACACTCGCCGTTGTTGGAAACATAATGCAAAGTGCGGGCATTATCGCCGCTGGCAATGATGCTTCCGTAGGCAGGACCACTTGCACGCTGACTTAAAAAGCTATGCCAGATCTCTGCTTCAATTTCATATTCGTTTACGCCCGGTTTAATAAACTGCAATAACCTGCGGAAAGTATTATCTGTAATATCAATAGCTGTCTGAACAACTTCTATCTCTTCTTTTGTTTTAATACTCCGCAGTTCCTTCATGATCTTTGCAGCACGCTGGTAAGAATGCAAAGGATACGCGGCTTTCATTTCATCAACAAAACGGTATTGCCTGCTGCGTACATGCGAAGCTTTCCGGTCGTTCTCATTGGTATCAAGATAAATATGATCGGCCAGATGTATCCATGTTTGCAGTGCCGCATCAAGTGTATCGAGCCATACAATGGTGTTGATGCCCGATATGGCGGCAGCTTCTTTGGCACGCAATCTTTTTCCGTCCCATTTCTCTTTTAATTCGTTGGGACGAACCAGCACCAATACTTCCCTGTATTTAGGATCGGGATTATCGGGAAAGAGGATCACCATCGAATCTTCCTGGTTAATGCCGCTGAGCCAGAAAAGATCGGTGTTCTGTTTAAAGGGATGCAATGCATCGCCATTGGCTGGCCATTCATCGTTGCTTACAAAAACAGCAATGCTGTTGGGCAACATTTCTTTTGTAAAACGCTTTCTGTTATTGATAAATATATCAGGATTAAGCGGCAAATATTTCATAACAAACAATTGATTGGTTGCAAGATAAAAATTAAGCGGGAGGATTATACATAATATATATGAGCTGCTTTCTCAGGCCCCTTTCAACCGCCTGATTTGTTAAAATTTAAAAAAATACCGGTTCAAAACAACATAATACGAAACTACTCGTATATTTACTACGAAATTATTCGTTTATTAAACTGCAAACATTACTTTATGAAGAAAAATCACACAAAATGGTACGCACTGGCTGTTCTTGCCTTTGCCACAATCACATTCAGCTCATGGAAAAACGGAGGCTCTGCCCTGCCGGTAAAACCATTTTCTATCAACTACCAGAACGATACAACCATTCGCCATAAAAAAGAGCACAAAGAGTATCGTGTTGGGGATCTTGACAAGGCCCTGAAAGATCTGGACAAAGCCACAATAGACATGGACAGGAACATGAAGTTAGATTTTGGCAAAATGGATAAAGAAATAAAAGCTGCCCTGGACGAGGTCAAAAAAATTGATTTCGACAAAATAGGCAATGAAGTAGCGCTTGAATTAAAGAAAATGGATTGGTCAAAAACACGCGCAGAAATTGATAAGGCCATGCGCGAAGTTGAGATACAAATGAAAGAAGTAGATAAGCAAAAAATTCAGACAGAAATTCAAAAAGCCAAAGCCAGCATAAACGCAGAAAAGCTCAGAGAACATATTGATGTAGACAAGATAAAAAAACATATAGAAGAAGGCCTGGCACAGGCAAAAAAAGGGATAGAAAAAGCAAAGAAAGAGATCGCCCTGCTGAAAGAATTTACGGAAGGCCTTGAAAGCGATGGATTGATCAACCGCAAGAAAGGCTATAAGATCGAGATCAGGGATGGTGAAATGTATATCAACGGCACCAAACAATCCAAAGAGGTAAACGGCAAATACCGCAAGTATTTCAAGGATGAGCAGAACTATACTATCAGGAGTGATGGGGATGAGGTTTCACATATATAGGATTTTGGAATTGGGAAATTGGGAAATTGGGAAATTGAAAAAAGAAAGCCGCAGTTTTCGCAGATTTTTATTGACAAAATCTGCGAAAACTGCGGCTTAAAATATTCTACTCAATTTCCCAATTTCCCAATTCCAAAATTTACCAATTATCAGAATTTCCCAATTACTAGAATTTCACCGTTGAACACCTCACCAACCTGTTCGCCCCTGAAGGAAATACGCCCGTTTTTACAATAGACAATTCATAAGCGCCTCTTGTGCCATTAAAGCTGCTAAGGCTGGAAACAGTGGCATCATAATTTACAGTGATCTTCAGGTCATTTACCTGGTACCCAACCATCGGTATTAAAGCTTCTTTATTCCGGTAATACAAACCGAGGATCAGTTGTTGATAGCCATCCCCGCTAAGGTCGCGGTTTGCATTAAAACCAAGCACGGTTTCCCATACATTACCCATTTTGGTTACATAGACATTCGGGTTCACAATCCAGATATTCTGTATTTTGATGCTGCTGTTCAAAAAAGCGGTATACCTTCTTGGCACACGGTTATTGGAAATGGTGGGGTCAAAAAAACTTTCCCGGGGCGTGTTGATATGCATTACACTTACACCCGCATTAAAATATACATTCTCGGATGCGAAATAAGCATAGTTCAATCCCATCTGCAGATCAAGGTAAGAGGCCTGGCTATAAGAAAAAGGTTCATTGGCGGGAATAGTTGCATCAAAGAAACGCCCGTTCCACTGGTCATCAAATGTGAGTTTGGAAATATCTATCCGTTTACTCATATAGCCTAAACCAAATCCGCCGCTTAATAAACTATTATATCCAAGCATCTGGTGGTAAGCAACTGAAGCAACCGCCCCAGTGGAAGACAAAGTTCCCCTGCCGGTTGCATCTTTAATAATCGTAAGTCCTGCTCCCACCCATCCGTTTTCAAAACGATCTGTAAATAATTTAGTATCGCCCCATAATGCCATTGTTTTATACGGGTTATTATCAAAATTGGCCCATTGGTTCCGGTAATTACCTCCTATTCTGAAATCGTAGTCGGGATTAAAACCTGTATTGGCGGGATTGATCAACAACGGTGTATTGAAGTATTGCGAGAAATGCAGGTTCTGTGCGCGGCCATAAAAAAACGGCATAAGCAACAACACTATCCATATGGTCTTTTTACTGTTCCGCATCGCTTCTTTATCGTAACAAAGTTATGTCTCCTTTTTTTGTAACCCGTTCTTTACTGCTGAACTGAACAACCAGCGTATAATGATATACATCCTGTATTTGCAGTTTACCTTTATAGGTTCCGTCCCATCCCTGGTTCGGATCAGTGCTCTCAAACACCAGTATCCCCCAACGGTTATAAATACGCCATGTCATTTGCGCAATACCAAAACCGCGCACATATATTTTATCGTTATGCCCGTCGCCGTTTGGAGAAAATGCATTCGGAACATCCAGCAGGCTGTTAATAGTTACTGTTATCGCCTGGCAACTGGTATCTGCACAACCGTAGTTATTATAAGCAACCAGACAGGTATTATAGGTATTGGTTACATTAAATAAGTGGCTGACAGTTGTATCCTGCTGAATGGTGAATAAAGTGTCTCTGTCTCCAAATAACCATTTATAAGATGTGCCTCCTACAGCATTGTTAAAATAGTTAACCGGCTTATTTGCTTCGGTAGGTTGCGGCGAATAAGTGAATGATGAAGTTGGATTTGGGCTGACTATAATATTAAACAATGCGGATGTATCTGTTTTATTACAGGTTGATGTATCAGTAGCGATCAATCTTACAGCATACGTTCCCACTGTATTGTAAACATGCACAGGATCTTCAGCGGTTGATGTGCTGCCGTCACCAAAATCCCATAAAAATTGTGCGCCACCCAAAGAAGTATTGGTGAACACTGCCGTATAGGGCACACAGCCTGATGCAGGTGTTTGAAACTGCGCTTTAACATTGGGTGATAAGCGTATCAGCTTTGCAATGCTATCCGGCTCATTACAATAATTGGTGTCAATTAAAACCAGCCGCACATTATAAGTACCGGGTGCAGCATACGTGTGTGTTACAGAACCTGAACCGGCAAGCTGGGTACTGCCATCACCAAAATCCCAACGGAAACTGGCAGCAGTAAAGGGTTTTACAGCCACTGAGGTATTGGTGAACTGGTAAGTAAGCGAAGCACATGGGGGTAATTTAACGCTGGTAAACGCCAACCCCACTTTATCATCCCTAACACGCATGGTTACCATTGATGTGTCTGCTATATTACAGGAATTGGAATCAACCGACACTAATTTTACACGGTATAAACCAATGGTACCAAAAGTATGCGATACAGAAGGTGTAGTGGTGGTAACCAACGGAGAACCATCATTAAAATCCCAGATATATTTTTGCCCCATGGCAAGGGTATCAACAAAATTAACTGTTAATGGCACACAACCGGATGTATCATGCGGCACACCATCTATCGATGCCTGTACTCCGGCACCAATACCGGCCAGGTTAAAGGCTATCTTAACGGCAGCCAGGTTACAGCCTTGTGAACCATTGTACGGCGACCATACGCCCGGCGTTGTAGGAAAGGTTGGTTTGGGCGAACTGCAATTGGCACATATTGCCTGATAGATCACCCCATTACGGTCAAAGCGGCTGGTACCACCATCAACATGCTCTCCAAAACCACCGGTTTGTCCGAAGAAACTTCCGTATAATTGCGACTGGGCATTTTTCTCTAAAACAAAAAAATAGAAATCATCATTATCTGTTAACTCCTGATATCTATCAGGGGTAACAGAAAGTCCCTTGGTTCCGCTATTTGGAAAACCTTCCTGAATATTTACACCGCCACCCCAGCCAGAAACATACACGTTCTCGCACCTGTCTACTAAAAAAGCGGTGGGCGATATATTAGGATTGATAGCGCCCGACCCAAAAACGGTTGAGTATATAAAATCAGAAAGATCAGGTTTTAGTTTAGCAATAAATTGTTTGCCCGATGCCTGTGAGAATTTGGCATTAATTACGGGCCATGTTCCTGTGGTAGTTCCGGAGATATACAGCATACCAAATTTATCAAACTGAATACCATAAATAATATCAGCGCCTGATGTTCCAAAAAAACCGTCTCTTACAAATGTGCCGTCACTGGTAAATTCTGCTACAAATCCATCGCATACACCACCCTGAAAGGCCGGATATTTTGTACCGGTCTTATTGCCAGGAAAATCTGAACTGCTGGTGGCACCGGCTACAAATAAATTATTAGTACTGGGGTTAATTGCCAAAACAAAAGCAGCATCATCACCCTGCCCACCAATAATTACACTAAAAAGTACCGAAGAAAGATCCGGCGTTAATTTCAGTATCACGGCATCCTGCACCCTTCCATTGGCAGGGTCTCCGGCAACCGTTGTCTGATTGGAAACTGCGGTTACAGGAAAGTCGGTCGATTGTGTACAGGATGCAAAGTATATATTGCCTGCAGCATCAAGAATTACTTCACTACGGGCATCATCGCCGTAATTTCTGTCAATCGATTCAGGACCGGGTTTTGAATATTTATGACGGATATTCACGCCATCATCACTCTTACCACCTATTTTAACAGAAGCCACCAGCGCGGTGCCGGTTGCATTTAATTTAGTTACAACAATATCCCAAAGTCCACCCAAAGGTCCATATGTTTTTAATGATCCTTTGGTTGGATAATCAGGCGAAGTTGTTCTCCCTGCCAGTACCAGGTTACCTGCCGCATCAACCACCAGGCTGTGTGGCTGCTCGTTGCCACCGCCGCCTATATAAGTAGCATAAATTCTGTTTGCACCTGTAGGATCAAATTTCATGATACCTATATCGAATCCGCTTTGTTCACCGGTATTATTATTACCACCCTGGTATGTTTGCTGAAAGGCGCCGTTACTTGTTGGAAAGCCTGTGGCTGGACTACCAAAAACAATTCCGCCTGCATAAAAATTTCCTTTGCCATCATAGGTAGCAGTATAGCCCCAGTTATCGGCAACACTGCCGGTAAACGTGGAGAAAATAATAGATGGATCGATCACCAATGTTGCTGTTTCTGAATAGGCGGCTTCCAGTTTAAACCGAACAATATTCCCTTTCAATTCGTAACTGCAGGGAACCTCGGTACGGCTGTTGTTAAGTAACTGGTAAGTATAAGGCGCCATTTCTTTTACTTCATCAACAGATGTTTTGATGTGTAAGGCACCTTCTTTCAGTTTCAAACTTTCGGCCCCATCAAAATACATGGCGATATTGGAAACCTCACCCCCGGGATGAATGATGAAATCATATTTCAGCACCCCGTTGGAAGTATAATACCGTACATCAATATCCGGGTACACATTTTTGTAAGTAACTCCCTGAAATGTTTTGCAATTACTGGCCCATTTGGTAGAATCGTTCCCGATAAAATAATTGGAGTAAGTATTCTGCGGTTTATCAGGTACAATGAGAGGGTTTTTATTCGCGTTAAGAAAACGCATCTCATACACATGCCCATGTAAAACTAATGCAGTGCCCGACTCTCCTTGCTCAGGAACGTGTTCAACCGCAGAATTGACCTGTCGCTGTATATCAGGACCTCCTGTAGTGATGCCCCCGTGGTGGATAGCGTTTGAGACCCTGCTAAGCTCATCATGGTTATATAATAACATGCGATACCCGTCAGACTGCAGCATAAAGGAACCGGCACTCAGGCTACCTTTAAATTTTACCTGCGGATCCCACTGTCCCTTGTTTTCAATAAACTCAAGATAATTCTGCGAGAATGCATTGGTACACATCAACACCCATACAGCAATCCTTCCTATCGTTTTTATGATCGTCAAACTATTTTTTTAAAAGTTACGATTTTTATGAGTCTGTGCCAATAGTAAAGTTCCGACAGGATGATTGAATAGTTACGTTAAATTTTCTTCGTCAGTCGTGAATCGTCAGACGTGAGTCGTGAGTCGTAGGGAAAGTATTTTTTCACCACTCACTACTCACCACTCACTACTCACGTCTGACGATTCACGCCTCACGATATCTTCCCCCAACCATTCTTATGTTTCTGTCCCTGCAAAAAGTTCTTTAACAGCAAATTCTTTGCCAGGTTCAGTTCTACATCTTCTTCTACTAATTTTTCGGCTTCATTCCTGGCCAATTCCAGCAGCTCTTTATCATTAACAATACTGGCTATCTTAAAGTTCAATGCTCCGCTTTGGCGGGTACCCTCAATGTCGCCGGGACCCCGTAATTCGAGGTCCTTCTCCGCAATCAGGAATCCGTCATTGGTGGCACACATTATCTTGATACGTTCTCTGGCCTCTTTGCTGGCTGAGGTCCCCGTTAATAAAATGCAAAAACTCTTTTCGCTGCCCCTGCCCACCCTTCCGCGTAGCTGGTGCAGTTGGGATAATCCGAACTTTTCGGCACTTTCTATCACCATTACAGAGGCATTGGGTACGTTAACACCCACTTCTATAACCGTGGTACTCACCATGATGTGCGTATCGCCGCTCACAAACCGTTGCATATTGGTTTCCTTTTGTTCGGCCGGCTGCCGCCCATGCACCATACTGATCCAGAATTTGGGTTCGGGAAAGAAACTTTTTACCTGCTCATAGCCCTGCATCAGGTCTTCATAGCTCAGTTTTTCACTTTCTTCTATCAATGGATAGATAAAATAAGCCTGCCTGCCCTTGTCAATTTCTGTTCGCACAAAATCCATCACTTTCGCCCTGGCGGTTTCGTAACGGTGAACGGTGGTGATGGGTTGCCTGCCCGGCGGCAGTTCATCCATCACACTATAATCCAGATCGCCATAAGCTGTCATGGCCAATGTTCTGGGTATGGGTGTGGCGGTCATTACCAATACATGAGGCGGCACGGCTGCTTTCTCCCATAGTTTGGCCCTTTGTGCCACACCAAAGCGGTGCTGTTCATCCACTATCACCAAACCAAGATTTTTAAACTGAACCACATCTTCTATCACGGCATGGGTACCTACTACCATGTGAATGGTATCATCGAGTAACCCCTCTAAAATTCTTTTCCGCTCTTTTGTTTTGGTACTGCCGGTTAGTAAAGCGATCTCAACAGGCATTTCTTTCAGTAAACTGCCCAACCCTATGTAGTGTTGCTGTGCCAGTATTTCGGTAGGTGCCATCAAACAACTCTGGTAACCGTTATCTGCGGCAAGCAGCATACTTAATAATGCTACAATGGTTTTACCGCTGCCCACATCGCCCTGTAAAAGGCGGTTCATCTGGTGCCCGCGCGCCGTATCGGCACGGATTTCTTTGATCACCCTTTTTTGCGCACCGGTTAATTCAAACGGCAGGTAGGTTGAATATAATGTATTGAAGTACGCACCTACTTTCTCAAATATTACGCCCCTGCTTACTTTATGTCTTTGCAGGCGAACAAGATTCATCCTGATCTGTGCAATAAACAGTTCTTCAAATTTTAAACGCCGCATGGCTTCCGCGTACTTAGCCGGAGAGGCAGGAAAATGTATGTTGCAATAAGCATCATAACGGTTCATCAGTCTGAGCCGGGTAAGCAATTCCTGCGGGATATTTTCAACAAGATCTTTTGGCTGTATCTGTGCTAATAACGCGTAGGTTAATTTACCTATCTGTCTGCCATTAAGCGCCCTTGCTTTTAGTTTTTCTGTGCTGGGATATACGGGTTCTAAAAAATTGCTGCCATCTGCTTTGGCCGGTACAAACACTTCAATCTCAGGATGCACCATTTGCGGCTTGCCATTAAAAAAACCTGTTTTTCCAAATACCAGGTAACTGCTTCCCACATGCAGGTTCTTTACTACCCAGTTAATACCCTGAAACCAGGCCAGTTCCAGTATGCCCGATGAATCTTTTAATTGTGCTACCAAACGCTTAGCTCTTCCGGCGCCAACCATCTCATAATTCAATAAAGTTCCGGCAACCTGTATAAAATCTGTTTGAGGGGTGATCTCTATTATCTTACTCACTTTGGTTTTATCGATATGCCTGTTGGGGAAATGATGGAGGAGATCGGAAAAAGTAAATATTTCCAACTCCTTCCTCAGCATATCGCCACGAAGCGGACCAACACCTTTCAGGTATTCGATGGGAGAGGATAATATGGAGGCGGTTGTGTTAATAGCTTTATTGATTAGCGGATTACGGATTACGGATTGACGGATTGACGGATTAGCGAATTACGGATTAACGGGTTATGGGCTAACATTTATCAGCCAATGCGCCAATCCGCTAATCCCCAACAAATATCCTTACTCAAATTCATATTATGCATTTATCTGCTGTATATCCATTAAGAATATACCAGGATTTAAAAAAAGCTGCAAAGGATGAATGATGGACCATGTACTAATATTACCTTCGTCACTTATGGAAAAAGAGGTTGTTCTTAGCGGGATACGCCCAACGGGTTTCCTGCACCTGGGTAATTATTTTGGCGCCATGCGGAATTATGTTCGTATGCAGGATGCCTTTAACTGTTATTTTTTTGTGGCTAACTGGCATAGTTTAACCACCCATCCTGATACCAAAGAATTGCAGAACAGCGTACACCGGGTGATTGCTGAAAATATTGCAAGCGGACTTGATCCGGAGAAAGTGGCATTGTACATACAAAGCGATGTTCCGGAGATTGCCGAATTATATCTTTACCTCAATATGCTTGCCTACAAAGGCGAGCTGGAGAAAACGGTTACTTTTAAAGAGAAAGTGCGTTTACAGCCGCAGAACGTAAACGCAGGCTTATTAACCTACCCTGTTTTACAGGCTGCTGATATTTTAATTCACCGCGCAGTAAAAGTACCTGTTGGTAAAGACCAGGAACAGCACCTGGAAATGGCCCGCAATTTTGCTGAACGATTTAATTATCGCTATGGCGAGGTGTTCCCTATGCCTTATGCTTTTAATTATGGCGGAGAACTGGTGCGTATTATGAGCCTGGATGGCACGGGTAAGATGAGCAAAAGCGAAAACCAATTGGCTACTATTTACCTGGCTGATGATGATGAAAGCATCCGTAAAAAAATTATGAAAGCCAAAACCGACCAGGGGCCGGCAGAAACTTTTTCAGTAAAACCTGATTATATCGAAAACCTCTTCACCTTAATGAAGCTTGTAAGTACACCGGATACCTATAAAAAATTTGAAGACGATTTTAATGCCAGCAGTACCGGCAACTGCATTATCCGGTATGGCGATATGAAGAAGCAACTGGCAGAGGATATGGCAAAGTTCATCCAGCCTATCCGCGAAAAAGCGGCCGATATCCAGCATAATAAACCATTGCTGGCAAAAATCATCCGCCAGGGTGCCGACAAGGCAAGGGCAAGCGCCTCCGAAACCCTGAAATTAGTTAGACAGGCCATCGGAATGAATTATATTTAATCCACCCCCATAAACCACAGACTACAGACCACAGACTCCGTAAAAAAAAATCCAGTAACCTCATACTTCGTACTTCGTATTTCGTACTTTCAAGTTTATGGCAAAAGCAAAGAAACCAAAACACATAGCCGTAGCCGGTAATATCGGCGCGGGAAAAACCACTTTAACAGAAATGCTGAGCAAGCATTATCGCTGGATCCCGCAATTTGAAGATGTGGACCATAACCCCTACCTCATGGATTTTTATGAGGATATGCCGCGCTGGAGCTTTAACCTGCAGATATTTTTCCTGAACAGCAGACTGAACCAGTTACTCGAAATTCACCACGGAACCGAAACCGTGATACAGGACCGAACCATTTATGAAGACGCCAATATTTTTGCCCCCAACCTGCACGAGATGGGTTTGATGAGCAAAAGGGATTTTGATAACTACTACCTGTTTTTCCAGACTTTAAAAACCATGGTTCAGCCGCCCGATCTGCTGATCTATCTGAAAGCATCGGTACCAACCCTTGTATCGCAGATACAGAAACGGGGAAGAGAGTATGAAGAAAATATCCGCCTCGATTATCTGAAACGCCTGAATGAACATTATAATAAATGGATAGATAGCTACAAAGAAGGGCCGCTGTTGGTTGTTGACTGCGACAAGAATAAATTTGCGGAAAATGATGAACATTTTGGGGACATTATCAGTAAAGTGGATAGTACTTTGTTCGGGCTTTTTTAGCGCCGTTTGAATAATGAATATTGAGCACGGAATGTTGAATGATGAAGTTTTTAATGCTTCAGAATTTAGTGTTCCGTGTTTATTTTTTTTTGCCACAGATGGCACAGAATAACACAGAAACCATCTGTGAAAATCTGTGCCTTCTGTGGCTATAACTCCTTCTGAATAAGCAACATTTTTTAAATACATAGTTGCATAGAAGAGCTAAAAAGGAGTAATGGTTTTGAACTATCTACCCTGTTTCTGGATGATGTGTTTGACAAACCAACTCATTACTGCTTTTTATCGCCACAGATTCACAGATTAGCACAGAACAAATCTGTGGTAATCTGTGAATCTGTGGCGATTTGTTTTTCTGCTGAACAGGCAGACAAATAGAAAACGCCATCTTTTCAGATAGCGTTTCATGTAACAAACAAGCAATCGAAGAGACCAATTTTTGTTACGCTATTGGCGTAACAGTAAGCAGTTAGATTTTGGGCGCGGCCTGCAGGATCTCGTCATTTACACCTGAAGCATATTTTTCAAAATTCTTTACGAATGCAGTGGCGAGTTCCTTCGATTTGGAGTCATAGGCAACTTTATCTGCCCAGGTGCTGCGTGGGTTTAAAATTTCTGAGGGTACACCGGGGCAACTATCCGGCATCAGCATCCCAAAAACGGGGTGTGGCTCATAACCTACATGATCCAACTCACCTTTTAAAGAAGCGGTAATCATAGCACGGGTATAGCCCAGTTTCATCCTGTTACCAATACCATAAGGGCCACCGCTCCAGCCTGTATTAATCATCCACACATTTACTTCGTGCCTACGCATCTTTTCGCCCAGCATCTGCGCATATTTGCCTGGGTGCAGGGGCATAAAAGGTGCTCCAAAACAGGTGCTGAAAGTAGATTTTGGTTCGGTAACGCCAGCTTCTGTACCGGCTACTTTTGCTGTGTAACCACTGATAAACTGGTACATGGCCTGGCCGGGGGTAAGCTTACTAATTGGCGGCAACACGCCATACGCATCGCAGGTTAAAAAGAAAATGTTTTTGGGCAAGCCGCCAATACTTGGCTCCAGTGCATTGCTGATATAATGCAACGGATAACTCACCCGTGTATTTTCCGTAATGGCTTTACTGCTAAAGTCAATGCTGTGCGATGCGGGATGAAAAGCAATATTTTCTACCAGCGCTCCAGGGCGTATGGCCCTATAAATTTCGGGTTCCTTCTCTTCGCTCAGATCTATTGTTTTGGCATAACAACCGCCTTCAAAATTGAACACAGAATCATCGGTCCAGCCATGTTCATCATCACCAATCAATTTACGTTCAGGGTCTGCACTTAATGTTGTTTTGCCGGTGCCGCTCAATCCAAAGAAAACAGCCACATCTCCATTGCTGCCCATATTGGCGCTGCAGTGCATGCTCAACACCTGCTTTTCATGGGGCAACAAAAAATTAAGCACGCTGAATATTCCTTTTTTTATTTCTCCGGTATAGCCGGTGCCGCCAATTAATATGGCCTTATGTGTGAAGGAAATGATAGCAAAATTGTGTTGCCTTGTTCCATCTTCTGCAGGGTTTGCTTTAAAACCGGGCGCCTGTATGATATGCCATTCGGCTTCAAAATTTTCCAGCTCCGTTTCATCGGGACGTAGAAACATGTTCGACACAAACAAATTGCTCCATGGGTTCTCATTAATTACCCGCACATTTAAGCGGTGAGCAGGATCAGCGCAGGCATAGGCATCGCGTACCCATACTTCATCTTTACTGCCCAGGTAATTGAGCAATTTCTTTTTGAGCTGATGGAAATATTTTTCTTCTATCGGGATATTGAAATTGTTCCAGTCTATCGCGTCTTCCGTGATCGCATCCCGCACAATAAACTTGTCTTTAGGGCAGCGCCCTGTAAACTCACCCGTTTGAATACACAAAGCGCCGGTATCGTTTTTCACACCCTGTCCCCGAACGATGGTCTGTTCAACAAGTTCTGAAGGTGATAGCTGGTAGTGGATACCTGTGTTTTCTGAAAGGCCCGATATGGACAATGGTTTGGTTGTAAAATGCAAGTCTGATGTCATCATAAACGAACAAACGTTAGTTAATTTGGCAAATGTAATCGTTTAAATGTTTCTTATAATATGATGTGTGGCTGGTACACTTTGGATTTTCTCAACCAAATCCCTGATCTCTTGGATGATTTCAAAAAATCAAAACGCCTTTTCGAAAGGACTCCCGGCATATCGGCTTTCTGTTGGATGATTCATAAAAAATATAGCGCACTTATCCTTTAATTGCAGACATCTCCCCCCAAGCAAGTATTTTTACCAAAATTTACGTGTATGCCCGATGTTGCAGCCAGGGGTCTGATCAGTAAAGATTATCTTGAACAATTTAAAAAAATACTTGGCGATAGCTATGTTTTAGCCGATGAAGATAATTTACAGCACTACGGCCACGACGAGACCGAGCACCTCCTCTACCTTCCCGAAGTGGTGCTTAAACCGCAAACAACAGCAGAAATAGCTGCTATTATGAAAATCTGTAACGCAGCTAAAATTCCCGTTACCCCTCGTGGTGCCGGTACCGGTTTAAGTGGCGGTGCATTACCTCACCTGGGCGGCGTGTTACTATCCAGCGAAAGGATGAACAGGATCATTGAGATCGATGAACGCAATTTGCAGGTAACCACCGAGCCGGGTGTAATTACGGAAGTATTGCAGAATGCAGTAAAAGAAAAAGGGCTCTTTTATCCACCCGATCCCAGCAGCCGCGGCAGTTGTTTTATTGGGGGAAATATTGCGGAGAACAGCGGTGGCCCCAAAGCGGTTAAATATGGTGTGGTGAGGGATTATGTGCTGAACCTGGAAGTAGTATTGCCTTCGGGAGAAATTATCTGGACAGGCGCCAACGTGTTAAAAAATTCAACCGGTTACAATCTTACACAACTGATAGTGGGCAGTGAGGGAACGTTGGGTATTGTTACTAAAATAGTTCTACGACTCATTCCCCTGCCTACATACGACCTGCTGATGCTGGCGCCATTTGCATCACTCGAAAAAGCCAGTGAAGCGGTTAGCGCTATTTTTCGCGCAGGCTTTGTGCCCAGTGCATTGGAGCTGGTAGAGATTGATGCATTGAAGATTGTTAGTAAAATGGTTGACAGCAGCGCTGTTCCTGTAAATGATGCCATCGAGGCCCACCTCATTATTGAAGTAGATGGCAATAATATGGACATCCTGATGGGCGAGATGGAAGCCATTGCCGACCTGCTTACACAATTTGATGCAGGTGAAATATTCTTTGCAGATAATGCACAACAGAAAGATGAATTATGGAAGTTAAGGCGCCGCGTTGCAGAAGCCGCCAAGAACAGTGGTTATACAATTGAAGAAGATACTGTTGTACCGCGTGCAGAACTACCTGCCTTAATAAGAGGCGTTAAAGAACTGGGTAAGAAACATGGTTTTGAAGTAGTTTGCTATGGTCATGCCGGCGATGGCAACCTGCATATCCGTATTAATCACCCAACTATTAAAAACAGTCATGGCAATAAAGAAATGACTGATGCACTTACCGAATTATTCATCCTTGTAAAAAAACTGGGCGGAACCATTAGCGGAGAGCATGGTATTGGGTTGATACAGAAGCCTTACCTGGATACTGTTTTTACTGAAGCCAACCTCCATTTAATGCGCGGGATCAAAAAAGTTTTCGATCCTAACAATATTTTAAATGCCGGAAAGATATTCGACCTGACTAAATAAGTAGGTTTGCATAAATCTTTAATATGAAATACCTGAAAATCCTTATCCCTTGTGTATTCCTGTCTCTATCTGTAAGCAGTTTTGCGCAGGATAATGAGGGAGATGATGGAAAAGGTAAATTTAAACAGGAAAATATTTTCCTGGGCACGGGACTTAATCTGGGCTTTACCAACCGGTCATTTAACCTTGGTTTGAATCCTGAGATCGGTTACAGTGTTACCAAATGGTTAGATGCAGGTGTATCACTCAATATCAATTATTTTTCGCAGAACTCGTCTGAGTTCAGCAGTATCCGGTTAAGAAACTTCAATTACGGTGGCGGAACTTTTTTACGCATCTGGCCATTAAACTTTCTTCATATACAGATTCAGCCGGAGTTTAACTGGATCAACTCAAACCAGAAAGATGTGATCAGCGGACAAACAGGCAACTTCAAATACAATGCAGGAAGTTTGCTGGTGGGCGTGGGCTACGGAACAAGAATAATAGGCAGGCAATATTCCTATGTTACACTAATGCTGGATGTATTACAAAACAGGAACTCGCCTTACCGCGACCAGTACAATGATCCGCTGCCTGTATTCAGGGCTGGTTTTGGCATGTATCTTAAACCAAAGCGGCGATAGCTGCAGCAGGATCATCGCAAACAATCAGCCGCTCCTGCCAGTTGTCATATAAAAAGCCCTGATCGGTCATTGTTTGAATATGGGCTATCAGGTGCTGATAATATCCTGCTGAATTAAGCAGGATTATTTTTTTATCGTGGATGTTCAATGTGTTCCAGGTAAGCATTTCAAACAATTCATCTAATGTACCGTTTCCGCCGGGCAGTACAATAGCGGCATCGCATAACTCATACATCATTTTCTTTCTTACATGCATATCATCCACTACCCTTAACTCGGTAATGCCATGGTGTTGTGCTTCCCATTCAAGCAGCACTTTTGGTATAACACCAATTACTTTTCCGCCGTATTGCATAGCCGAGTTTGCCACTGCTGCCATCAAACCCTTATTGCCACCGCCATAAACCATCGCAATATTTTGTTCTGCCAGCAGCTTCCCTAAAGCATTGGCATGTGCTTCATACATACTATTGGCACCACTTTTTGATCCACAAAAAACCGCAATACTTTTAACCTGCATAAAACTGTTTTATACGGGGCAAAATAGGTGAAATATTTTTACTACTTTACAAATTCGTTTTGTTAACGATTTAATCATTGCATATATGTCTCCAGTGTTCCTGTTTTCATTTGTTGTTGCTTATTTTCTTATTCTCCTGCTTGTTGCCTGGTATACCGGAAGAAACAGTAATAATGAATCGTTCTTCATCGGCAATAAAAGTAGTAACTGGATGCTGGTTGCTTTTGGCATGGTGGGCACTTCTTTAAGCGGTGTTACTTTTGTAAGCGTGCCGGGTGCAGTGGCAAAAGAATCCTTTGCCTATTTTCAGGTTACACTGGGCTACCTCATCGGGTATGTTGTTATTGCCTATGTTTTATTGCCGCTTTACTACAGGCTTAACCTGACCTCTATTTACAATTACCTTCATAAACGGTTGGGGTTTACCTCATATAAAACAGGTGCAGGATTTTTTATCCTGTCAAGAACACTTGGTGCAACAGCACGGTTATACCTTGTTGTAAATATTCTGCAGGATGCCATTCTAAACAGTTTTAATATTCCATTCTGGGCAACTACACTGATCATCCTTGTGATGATATTGCTCTATACTTTTGAAGGCGGTGTAAAAACAATTGTATGGACCGATACCCTGCAAACCACCTGTATGTTGCTGGGTTTGGTGATCTGTGTGGTTTACATACTTAGTAACCTGCACATGGGCTTTGGCGACAGCTTACAGGCCATGCATGAGAAAGGTTATTCCAGGATCTTCTTTACCAATCCCGACAGTAAATTGTTTTTTGTAAAACAGGTTCTTGCCGGCGCATTCATTACCATTACCATGACGGGTATGGATCAGGAGATGATGCAGAAAAACATCTCCGTAAAAACATTAAAAAATTCGCAGAAGAATGTGATCTCAATGTCCATTGTATTGTCTGCAGTGATCCTGATATTCCTCTTCCTGGGAGGCTTGTTATACCTCTATGCAACGCAATTAAACCTGCCCGTAACCGGAGATAAATTGTTCCCTGCTATTGCATTACAGCATATGCCGCCGTTTGTGTCTGTGATCTTTATTATCGCATTAATATCGGCTTTGTTCCCAAGTGCAGACGGTGCCATTACCGCACTAACTTCTACTTTCTGTATTGATATCATCGGCATGCAGAGAAGAAACGACCTGACAGATACGCAAAAGAAAAAAATGAGGCAGAGGGTGCATCTTTCTTTTGCAGCCCTTTTTCTTGTGTTTGTGATGGTATTCAAATGGATCAATGATTCAAGCATGATTGGACTGATCTTAAAAGTAGCCACGTTTACCTACGGGCCTTTATTGGGCTTATTTACTTTTGGTATACTATTAAAACGTTCCGTTAAAGACAAATGGGTTCCTGTGGTGTGTATTGCATCGCCTGTTATTTGCTTTATACTGGATAAATTTCAGAAACAGTTGTTCGGTTCATTTGAACTCGGCCTGGAATTACTGATCATCAACGGACTGATCACTTTTATTGGTTTATGGCTGATCTCGAAGCCGTCTGATGCTGCGAGACTGTAGGCATTGGGGAATTGGGATCCCGCTCGAGCGGGAGGGAAATTGGGAAATTTATTGATGTTCTGGGGGGAACGTTTTGCAGTTTAGGAGCGTTTCCCGGGACTGGGATCAATAAACTTAAGCCATGCTTCTTATATTTGCAGATGGAATTGATACATCAATTGGCGGAAGCTTATGCGGCCCGTTTTACTTCGCCGGAAGATCCATTACTGGCTGAGGTAAACCGGGAAACCATGCAAAACCACCCGCACGCCCATATGCTGAGCGGCCATGTGCAGGGAAAATTTCTTTCATTCATCAGTACAATACTGGCTCCAAAATACGTTTTAGAAATAGGAACATTTACCGGCTATAGTGCCATCTGCCTGGCAGAAGGCTTAACCGGTGATGGAGAGCTGCATACCATTGAATTAAGAGAGGAGGATGCAGCTACAGCCAAAGAAAATTTTAGCAAAACCAATAAGAATAAGCAAATACATTTGCACCCTGGCAATGCCCGGGATATTATTCCACAGCTTAACTGCCAGTGGGACCTTGTTTTTATAGATGCGGATAAGACCTCGTATATAGATTATTACGAATTAGTTGTTCCGAGGTTAAGTACTAAAGGGATAATACTGGCAGACAATGTACTGTTTCACGGAGAAGTGTTGCAAAAGCCGGTAAGCGGGAAAAATGCAAAAGCTATCCATGCTTTTAATGAGCACGTGATGAACGACCCAAGAACAGAACAGGTATTATTAACCATCAGGGACGGCGTTCTACTGATTAAAAAAAGATCATGATAAAAAAACTGGTTTTATTTTCCTGCCTGTTTATTTGTGTGGCGGCACAGGCGCAAAGGCAGGTGGCAGAAGCGTATATCAACCAATACAAAGAATTGGCTATTTCAGAAATGCTGCGCACCGGTGTACCTGCAGCTATTAAACTGGCGCAGGGTATTTTAGAATCACAATCCGGCGAAAGTGAACTTGCCAAAAAATCAAACAATCATTTCGGCATCAAATGCAAAACAGAATGGACAGGTGCTAAAACATATCATGATGATGATGAAAAAGGAGAATGTTTCCGGGTGTACCCATCAGTTGAAGACTCTTATAAAGACCATTCCGATTTTTTAAGAACCAGGCCCCATTATGCATTTCTTTTCCAGCTCGATCCTGCCGATTATGAAGGATGGGCAAAAGGATTGAAGAAAGCCGGTTATGCAACAAGCCCAACCTATCCGCAAAAATTATTGAAAGTAATCAGCGACTATAACCTGCAGCAATACAGCCTGCTTGCTCTTGAAAGAAAAAGGAATGGCACAGGTTCGAACAGTGTTGTATCAGTAATTACAAACCCGCCTGCAACAGCTACCCAAACTTCTGAAAGCCGCGTAAACACTGCCCCACGTGTTGAAGATCCGAAAGAAGAAACAGTTGTAACAGAAAATACAACAAACACAACAACAGTTGAACCGGTAAATAAAATTGTTACCTATCCGCAGGGAATTTTTACGATCAATCATTCAAAAGTGATCTACGGTACTGAAGGCACTTCCCTATTATCGCTGGCCAACCAATTTGATATTCCATTAAGCAAGTTACTGGAATACAATGATCTTCCTGAAATGGATATACTGGATACCGACAGGCTGATTTTTATAGAAAGAAAACTGAAAAAAGGCGCTACAGATTTTCATTTGGTACAACAGGGCGAGACCCTGCATGCAATAAGCCAGCAGGAAGGTGTAAGGCTTGAAAGTATTTTGGAATACAACCACCTGGCTAAAGGAGCAACCGTATCGGCAGGAGAAAAAATATACCTGCATTCTTTATCGGCTACAGTCACACAACCAACAAGGTTACCTAAATAATATTTCATTAGTTTAGTCATTGTAAATAATACCTTAACTACATGTCAGTTATCACAGTACACGACAAACGGTTTGTTCCTTATATATCAGAAGAAATTATTCTTGAAAAAGTAAAAGAACTGGCAGCAATACTTGATGCAGACTATGCGGGCAAGAAGCCGCTCTTTATTGCTATCCTGAATGGCTCATTCATGTTTGCGGCAGATCTTTTTAAGTACCTTACTATTGATGCTGAGATCTGTTTTATCAAACTCGCTTCTTACAAAGGAACCAAATCAACCGGGCAGGTAATTACGGCCATTGGGTTGGATACAGACATCACCAACAGGCATGTAGTGATCCTGGAAGATATTATTGATACCGGTAAAACCATGAACGAGTTTTTACCGCAATTACGAAACCAGCAACCCGCTTCTCTTAAAGTAGCCATACTGCTGCATAAACCTGAAGCCACACAGTTCCCGGTAAAAATTGATTACTGCCTTTTTTCTATCCCCAACAAATTCGTGCTTGGCTACGGACTTGATTACGACGGGCTGGGCCGGAACATCCGCGAATTATACCGTTTGGAGGAATAACAGGTACTTAAAATTGTGCTAATACGCGGCGCTGATATATTAATTTCCGCCTTTCTTCGTTATCTTGATACAAATCCCGTTGACAAATGAATAAAGTCATTGGGGCTCTGTTATTGTCTTTACTAACTCTCACAGCGCGAAGCCAGTTTTATCTTCGCGGTGAAATTAAAGACAACAGGGGCCGGTTGCTTGAAGGGGTGAAGATCAATCTTTCTTCAAAAGGTGCTTTTCCGTATTATAGCGGTAATGGTGGCACATTTGGTATACCTGTTTCGCTTACAACCGATACCATCAACCTCTCATTGGATGGATACGAAATAATCCGAAAAGCGATCGATCCAAGAAAGTTCCAGTCGTTTGTGCTTATAATGCTTCCTTCCACTGCGCATTTGTATACGGGCAAACTTTCATCAGCTACTACCAACCGCAAAGCAAAAGCTGCTACTGTGTTTTCTGTTTTAGGAGAGAGTTACAGTAACCTGGTAGAAAATGATTTTATTGAAGCAAAACAATATCCTGAAACAGGGTTTGCATTAAACGTTGATAAAGCATCATACAGTAATATCCGGCGTTTTCTCAGCAATGAAATGGTGGTACCAAGAGATGCTATCCGCATTGAAGAGATGCTGAACTATTTTAATTTTTCGGAACAGTACCCATCAAATCCGTCCGCGCATTTTACCTGCAAAACCAAGCTTACCACTTGTCCATGGAACGAAGAAAACAAACTATTGTTTCTGCATCTGCAGGCGCCAAAACTCAATCTGGACAGCATCCCTCCTTCCAACCTCGTTTTCCTGATAGATGTTTCGGGGTCAATGGAGAAACCCAATCGTTTACCATTGCTGCAATCTGCATTTAAACTGTTGGTAGAAAATCTGCGGGAGAAAGACACCATCACACTGGTAACGTATGGAGGTGGTGTGGGTATTGCATTACAGCCCACCAGCGGAAAAGATAAAAAGAAAATAAAAGACGCCATCGACTCATTGGAAGCCAGTGGCGACACACCCGGCGAAGAAGCCATACGTATTGCTTATAACATCGCAAAAAGATCATTCATTCCAAAAGGGAATAACCGTGTGATACTTGCAACAGACGGTGATTTTAATATCGGCCAAACCTCTGAGAAAGATCTGGAAGATATGATCAGCAACTTTAAACAAACGGGCATTTATCTTACCTGTTTAGGTGTAGGCCGGGGTAATTATAAAGACAGTAAACTGGAAGCCCTGTCAAAAAAAGGAAATGGAAATTTTGCTTACATAGATAATTTGCAGGAGGCGCAAAAAATA
>DAIOVU010000056.1:0-26167 GCA_036758845.1 Sediminibacterium sp. | reverse complement strand
TAAAAAAAATAATTAAAACCCTTGGTTTTTAACACAGAATCTATGTGTTTCAAAAGTGATTTGAAATAAAGAATAGCCGCATTATTAAATATTTAAAAAATAAAATGCATTAATACATATTGATTTTAATAGCACAACACATTACATAATAATTAAACCGTCTTTGAAATTCAGACACACTCTTTTTCTTTGTTTTTCTCTTATTGCAACAGAAATATCTGATGTATTTGATAGCACAACATGTTAATGATGGCAACCATTTTGTACAAAAAAATTAGAACAGAATAATGAAGATTACAATGGCTATCTCCCTATCACTGATAACAGTGCCGCCAGCTCGGCTACCTTTCTGTCTTTCCCTTTTGGAATCAGCTCATCGGCCAGATATTCTGCTCTTTCCATGGCTTCTTCCAGTCTCATTTTTCCACCCGGGGCAAGTATAATATGGCTTGCACGGGCATCGGTTTCATCGCGCTTGCGCCTGAGTAAGCCTGTTTTTTCCATCGGTATTAATAACCTGGTAACACCTGATGCTGTAAGTCCCAGCTTAGCTGCAAGATCTGTTGGGCGCACGGTTTCTTTACCCGCCTGCTTAAGGTGCCAGAGAATGATAAACTCGTTAAAGCTAAGTCCACCCAGGCCGCTGTCAAAACGCCGGGTTACGGTAGCTTCTAGTTTTGAGAGCTGTATAAAAAAACTGAGGGCGTCTGAAATTGTTTGCATAATACTTGATTAATCAATGATTATGCAAATATATAACGCTCTGCGTGATTGCAAAAAAAAGATCCGCCACAGATTAAAAATCTGTGAATCTGTGGCGAAAAACAAGTGGCCTTAATTCTCCTGTTTTGTCAGCATTCCCTTCTTCATATCATCCCACATCGAATCAAAACTTTTGCTTTCATCCGCTTTCCATGATTTGATCTGGTTAAGCATTTTCTCTTTTCGCTCAGGAGAAATCCCCGCAAAAAAATCTTTGATAAAACCTGCGTCCTGCTCAAATGCGGTCTGATTATACAATTCCTGCAGGGCCAGTTCTCTCTGGTGGTTATTGCGGGTGAGCTCTTTTTCTATCTGCTCGCGTAATAAAACTTTTTCATCATAACTGCCTTCCGGCAATAAACTTTTGGCAATTACCGGCATGAGTTCGATCAATAATAAAATGGCAACCAGCAAATAATAACGAAAAGCCACAGAGCCATTGTCTTTCACAAGATTATTAAGCGCTTCTATCCGCGTAATAAAACCATCATTTAATAATGTGTCAAATGCCAATTGCTCTTTATGGGCAGAAGCATCAATTAGTGCAAGTAAACTATCCGTTTGCTTGATCTGCGGTAAAAGGTCGGTTTGTGTTTGCCGGTAATCTGCATCCAGTTGCTGGTATTCTTTTTGTTTTGCCTGTGCAATATCTTTCAACCCGATTTTTCCGCTGCCTCCTGTACCATCGCTTTCTTTAATAAAAGCATCTCTTGCCACGGCCACTTCTGTATATTTATTGGTTAATTGCAGTTGAAGCTCTTTTTTCTTTTGCAGTAAAGGTGTCCGTTGAGAATAGTATGCCGAATCCTGTTTCTGCCGTTTGTCTTTTTTTCTTTGTTCATTATCAAGAGATATCTGAACATGTATTTCCTTGTCGAACAGATACAGCAATGCCGGTTGGGCCATGAATAAGCCAATTACACCCGCCAGCAGGCCACGGAACAACAAGGGCAGCCATTTACGTTTATTTGCCCGGTTAATGCCTTTAATCAGCGCCCGGTCAATGGTAAGGATGATGCCCCCCATAAATAATCCAAGCGCAACCGCTACAAAAAGGTTTCCAACCACTGTACTGAAAAAATAGGTCCATGCTAAGGAGGCAAAGGCCCAGGTTCCCAGTACCGTCATTCCCACAATCGCATACCGGTTCCGGTCTATCACACAATCGGCCATTAATTCGGGTTCTGCGGTTGATAGCCACCACAAAAAACGGATCCATCCGGTGGGTGCATATTGTTCTCTCCGGGAAATAGGGCTTGTATTTTCCTGCATAACAAGGTTTTAAGTGCCAGTAAAATGGTAGAAGTTGGAAATAGCCCTGGTTGAAGTGAGGAATCATAAAGAAACGACGAAAAACCGGTATTTCAGTGCGAAAAGGGTGTTTTAGGGCTATTTTAACGCCTTCCCCTTTTCAGGCTCTAATCTTCGTTCCAAATACTACCTTTGCCGCTCAATAAAATCTTTTATGAAGACGGATAAGAATACGGTCATTGGGTTTGTGTTACTGGGGCTTTTGTTTTTCCTGTATTTCTGGTACAGCAATAAACAGCAAAATGAATTGCTGGTTGTTAAACAAAGACAGGAAGATTCATTGCGCAGGGTAAATGCAGCGAAGATTAAACCGCAGGATACCATTGCGGCACGTGTAGACTCTTTAAAGAGAGATTCTGCCGTTCGTATTTCTGCCGCCGGCGATTTTACTACTGCCGCCATAGGTACCGAGCAATTGATCACAGTTGAGAATAAGGTGATGAAAATAACCTTCACCAATAAAGGTGCACAGGTAAAAAGCGTAGTGCTAAAAAATTACAAATCGGCTGTTGATGGCAAACAGGTGATACTTTCTGAAAATAACCAGGTAGGCTATGGTGTTAATACTTCTGCAAACCAGGCCACACAATCTTCCAGTTTATTTTTTGCTGCCGCCCCGCCTGCAACCCAGGCCGATGGCTCGCAGGTGGTTAGTTTTACATTGGCTGCCGCAAACGGTCAGAACATTACGCACCAGTATATCATCAAAGAAGATGGGTATATGATAGACTGGAATGTGAATCTTAGCGGGGCTGATAAATTATTAAGCCAGGGACTATTGAATGTTCAGTGGAAGACCGAAACTTTTCAGAAAGAGAAAACGGCGGCTTATGAAAGACAGATGTCGAATATCTGTTTTTCAGAAGGCAATGAGTTTGATTATATCTCGGCCAAATCAGAAAGAAAATTTGAGAAACCTGTACAATGGGTAAGTGTAGTGCAGCAATTCTTTAATAGTACATTGATTGCAAAGAATAGTTTTAACAGCGGCCAGGTTCAGTGGGCGCGTAAAACAGACTCCAGCAATTCACTGGCTACCGCAGATGCTGCCTTGCAGATCAAACTGCCTGTTTCGGCTTCAGTAAGTGTGCCGTTCCAGTTATATTTTGGCCCGAGTGATTTTAATATTTTGAAGAAACAGGCGCCGGAGATGGACAAGATTGTAAACCTTGGCAGGGACATGTATTCTTTTGTACGTCCCATCAACAAATACATCATCATGAATGTGTTTGATTTTTTTGCCGGGTTTGTAAAGAATTATGGCTGGGTGGTATTATTGCTTACTTTATTTATCCGTTTGGTAACAGCGCCTTTAACGTACAGCTCATACCTGAGTGGTGCTAAAATGAAAGTGTTGCGTCCTGAGCTTGATATCTTAAAGAAAAAATTCGGTACCGATCAGCAGGGATTTGCGATGGAGCAGATGAAGCTGTTCAGGGAAGCAGGCGTGAACCCGCTGGGTGGCTGTATTCCGGCATTATTACAGATCCCTATCTTCTTTGCGTTGTATAGTTTCTTTAATTCAAATATCGGACTGAGAGGTCAGGCATTTTTATGGAGCCCCGATCTGTCTTCTTACGATTCAATCGCACATCTGCCATTTAATATTCCGGCATTTGGAGATCATATAAGCCTGTTCACTATTACAGCGGTTATTACCAGCTTCCTGATATCTATCTACAATATGAGCATGACTCCTACACAGGATAACCCTGCGTTAAAGTATATGCCTTATATTTTCCCGTTCATGTTGTTATTCATCTTTAACAAACTGCCTTCGGCTTTAACCTGGTATTATACTGTTTCTAATATCATCACTTTAGGACTGCAGTTTGTGATACAGAATTACATTATCGACCATGATAAGATATTGGCCAAGATTGAAATAAAACGTAAAACGCCTAAAACAAAAAGTAAATGGCAGGAGCGTTACGACCAGATGATGGATAGCCAGAAAAAATTGCAGGACCTGAAAGATAAAACTGCAAAAAAGAAATAAAAAGATAGTGCCAATTATCTGTTATTTTAAAAGCCCTGTAAGTATGATTACAGGGCTTTTGTTTATCTTGATGACCAATTTGACAGGGTATTAAAAAAAAGCGTATGAAGACTTTTATTTTTGTGATGGTTTCTTTTTTAAGCGGGTTGCTGCCCGGAGGTGTGCAGGAAAGAATTGTTGCTGATTGCACTATTACTTATGCCATCAGTACAAGTGATGGTACTGCGGATAAAGATGTAACCGAGTCTTTAAAATCCAGTATCAAAACGGTGTACATCAGGGGTAATGAAAGCAGAACCGACCTGGTTAGTCCTTCTTTCACCCAGTCGCTTTTGTACAACAGGAGTACAGGGAGTGCCGTAATACTGAGAGAATTCGGGAATAATAAGTTTATGACGAGGCTCGATAATAAAGCATTGGCCGCCGAGAACAAACGCTATGAAGGCATGACGGTATCGTTTGCCGGTAATGAAACGAAAACCATTTTGGGTTATACGTGCAAAAAAGCAGTGATCTCATTAAAGGATGGCAGTTCTTTCGATATATTTTATGCTACTGCTATTGTACCTTCTGTTAGGGAATTTGAATACCAGTTTAAAGATATTCCGGGCTTTGTATTGGAGTTTGAAGCACAGGAGGCGCAGCACAGGAAAATAAAGTATACAGCCACAAAAATAAATATCAGCCCTGTTCCGGCTTCTAAATTTGATATACCAACAAGTGGTTACAGAATGTTGAATTAGTGCTGAGGAGGAGCCGGTGTTTTAAACTTGGGTGCCTTTACTTTAAAAGTATAGGGATAGATATAAGTGGTGTTGCCATTATCATATCGCAACAGGGAGTTTACTTCAGAACTGTTTTTATTTTCTTTGGAAGAGATGGAACCCTTGTATTGAAGACTTGATTTCAGGGCACCAAACGACAAACCTTTGTGTGATAAAGAACTCAGGTTTTTTAATGAATATTTGCTGCTTCTGTTTTTTTCATCAGTGGTACCTGTGAATGAAAATGCTGCATAAGCTACCTGAATACCCATCAGCAGAAGGGCAACAATGGAGGCTTTTTTTATATTTTGCTTAGTTTTCATTTGATTCAAAATTACATGTTTATTACTAAAATCACAATTCGCATTTTATTAACTATACGTTAATAACACAAAAAAGTTGCCAAAATCGAAAAAAAAATAACTTTTTTGTCCTAAATTGTATAAACCTAATAGCCCATGCGAGAGAATCCGTACCGCGAAGACCGCGAAGAGCTAAAAGAACTACTTAAACAATACCAGAACCTCAAAACCGGGCGATCCCATTCTTTTCTTGAGGAAGACGCGTTTGAGCGCATTATTGACCATTTTGACGAGAAAGACGATCTGGCTGAGGCCCTGGAAGCATCTGAGATCGGGTTATCGCAATTTCCCTATTCTTCCCAGTTAATGATCAAAAAGGCCGATTTATTGCTGGCCGGCCGCAAGTACAGAGAAGCTTTGGATATTCTGGAAAAAGCTGAATTATACGATAGCAGCGATGTGAACCTGTATATATTAAAAACTGATGCATACCTGGCTCTCGACCAACAGCCCCAGGCAGTAGAGTTGCTGGAAGCTGCCTTGCAGTTGTTTGAGGGAGAGGAGAGACTTGATCTACTGTTTGAGTTGGCCGATGTATATGATGATTATGAAGAGTTTGATAAGGTATTTGATTGTTTGAAGCTGATACTTGAAGAAGAGCCCAATAATGAAGAGGCGCTGTATAAAATTTGTTTCTGGACCGATTTTACCGGCCGCAACGAAGAAAGCATACGCCTGCACCAGCGGATTATTGAAGATTTCCCTTTCAGTGAACTGGCATGGTTTAATCTGGCTGCTGCTTACCAGGGTTTGAAACTGTACGAAAAATCAATTGACGCTTACCAGTACGCTGTTGCGATAGATGAAAAATTTGATTATGCGTACCGCAATATGGGCGATGCTTATTTGCGGTTGAGAAAATATAAAGAAGCCATTGAAGTACTGGAAAAAGTGCTGGAGCTTACCCGTCCGGAAGATGTGATCTATGAGGCTATCGGCCACTGCTATCACCGCATGGGAAATTATGCCCAGGCAAGGTTTCATTATAAAAAAGCGGTTCACTTAAATCCGGATGACAGCAAGCTGCATTATAAGATCGCCGTTACGTATATGCTGGAAGAACAATGGCAGAGCGCTGTAAAACAATTGGAAAATGCCATGCGCATTCACAGAACTATTCCGGAGTATAACTTAGCTATGGGTGAATGTAAGATGAACCTGAACCAGTTTAAAGATGCTATCCAGTATTTCAGTACAGTAGTGGCGCATAAAACAAAGAATGTGGCTGGCTGGGAAGCGCTGATACGTTGTTTACTCAAAGCCGGATTGTATGAAGAAGCTATTGAGCAATGTGTAGCTGCTATGAAAGCCACAGATGGCAAACCCGTATTCCTGTTTTATTACAGCACCGTTTTATTTGCTATGGGAAAATCAAAGGATGCATTGCTGAAGCTGGAAATGGCTATGGATAAAGCACCAAAACTGTTGAAGAAATTTATAGAACTGAATCCATCCATACTTCAGAATAACCAGGTGGTGGATATTGTGGCCCGTTATAAAAAGGGAAAAAAGATTTAAAAAAATATTCCCTTACTCCTCTCAAAATCAGAACATTACAAGTCGGCCGATTAACTTATTTTTGCAGCGGACAAGGAAAAAATAATAAGATGAATTTTAATCTAACGCAGATACCTGCCAGAACTGCGAAGCCAAGAACTTCGGGGTTAACCATGGTAATGGATAAAGGACTTAGCATTAACGAGGTGCATAATTTTATGAGTGTGGCGGGTCCTCATGTAGATATTGTGAAACTGGGGTTTGGTACCTCGTTTGTAACACCTAACCTGCGCGAAAAGATAGAAGCCTATCACTCATACAATATGCCTATTTATTTTGGCGGCACTTTGTTTGAAGCATTCCTGATACGTAACCAGTTTGATGATTATGTTGCTGTTTGCAAAGATTATGGTATCAGCTATGTAGAGGTGAGTGATGGTTCAATCAGTATACCACATGCAGAAAAATGCGGATATATTGAAAAATTAACCCAACATGCAACGGTGTTGAGTGAAGTGGGCAGCAAGGATGCCGAGCATATTATCCCTCCGTATAAATGGATTGAACTGATGCGTTCTGAACTGGAAGCCGGCGCATCTTATGTAATTGCCGAAGCCCGCGAGGCCGGTAATGTAGGGATCTATCGCGGAAGCGGTGAAGTAAGGGAAGGACTGGTACAGGAAATACTTACGCAAATACCCGCAGAAAAAATTATATGGGAAGCACCGCAGAAAGCCCAACAATTATACTTTCTCGAACTGATCGGCTGTAATGTAAACCTCGGCAATATTGCGCCCAATGAAGTGATTCCCTTAGAAGCTATGCGTATTGGCCTGCGGGGAGATACCTTCGATCTTTATTTAGATAAAAAATAAGCCATGCGCCGTTTTGGCCTCTTAGGTTATCCTTTAACCCATTCATTCTCGCAAAAATATTTCTCAGAAAAATTTGCGAAGCTTGGGCTGAACGATTGTGTGTACGAAAATTACTCTCTCAAAGATATCAGTGAACTGCAGGGTGTGCTGGATACCCGGACAGACCTTCGCGGACTGAATGTTACCATCCCTTATAAAAAACAGGTTCTGGAATTTCTGACCGATGCCAACGATGTAGTGGCAAAGATTGGTGCCTGTAATTGTATCAACATCAAAGATGGCAAACGAACGGGGTATAACACCGATGTGGCAGGCTTTGAACAGTCGCTACGCCCTTTTCTGAAACCGCATCATAAAAAAGCGCTGGTGCTGGGAACAGGAGGTGCTTCTGCTGCGGTGGTTTATGTTTTGGAAAAACTGGGGATCCCGTTTCAATATGTTTCAAGAACAGCTTCTGATATTTCTGTTTCATATAATGAGGTTGATGAAGCAATGATCGGTTCGCATCAGCTCATCATTAATACCACGCCGGTGGGGATGTATCCCAATATTGATCAGTACCCGGATATACCTTATCAATACCTCAGTTCGCAACATCATTTGTACGACCTGATCTATAATCCTGCAGAAACAAAATTTTTAGAGAAGGGGAGGTTACAGGGCGCTACTACGCAGAATGGGCAGGAGATGCTGATACTGCAGGCAGAAGAGAGTTGGCGGATATGGAACGATTAGGAAATTTGCATTAAGGCACGGTTTATATTTTAACGTGCTGTGCTATTAAACACATAGTTATATAGGTAGGGAAACAGGGCAGATAGTTTAAAAACGCTGTGTCTTTTTTGTTTTCCCTATCTGTCTATGTGTTTTAAAAAGACTTAAAATAAAGAATAATTGCATCCTTTAAGAAGCTGTTTGAGTTAATTAACACAAATTGCTTGCATCTCTGCGAACATGGAGTTTACGCAGGGTTTGTGCCTATAATCCTCTGTGCAACTCTCTTCCTCTGAGTTCTCTGTGTTGAAAAAAAACACGCTATACTGCATCGGTTTTTTTTCAACACGGAGGGCGCAGAGATTTGGAGTTTCACAGAGATGGGGTTCAATAAAAGTATCCAGCTTCTGATACTTTTCAAGTAGAATACAGCAGCATGTAAATTTCAATAGCACAAAATGCTATATTTTATTCTCCTGATAATTTTTTGATAACTTCTTCCGGAACAGTTACTTTCTTTTTATTCGCATAATCAAAACATAACATTCCTGTTTTGGCTTTTCCTGCAAGGATGCTTTCTTCACCGGTTATTACTTCGAGTTGGTAAAAAAGATCAAAACCAAGTTTATCAAAGTCTGCAGCAGCAACTGATATCTTCACCATGTCGCCATAGTTCAATTCTCTTTTAAACTCAATGGCCACATCGGCCATGATGAGTCCAACACCTGCAATAGAGAGTTCTTCATAGCCATGCGATTTTAGAAATTGCTGTCGGGCTTCCTGTATCAGCGAAAGAAAACTGTCGTTGCCCACATGTCCGCCATAATTAAGATCGGTTACACGGATGGTAAGGGTTGTAGAAAACCTGAATGTCTCCGGCAGGTTTATTTTAATGCGGTTCATATTTTTTGACGGGTTAAAAAATTGAGTAATTGGGTTACTGCTTTTTGCCTGTGACTGAAACTGTTTTTTTCTTCCAAACGCATCTCTGCAAAATTTTTATCAGAACCTGTTGGGGTAAATACTGGATCGTAGCCAAAGCCGCCGGTTCCCAATTGCTTTTCCATGATCTTTCCTTCGCAGATACCTTCAAACAAATGTTCTTTTCCATGAAGCAGTAAAGAGATCACTGTTTTGAAACGTGCATTGCGGTTAGGTTTACCTTCCAGTTTTTGTAAAAGCTTATCAATATTTTTCTGAAAATCTTTTCCATCACCGGCATACCGTGCACTTTTTACACCGGGCTCACCGTTGAGCGCTTCCACTTCCAGGCCGGTATCTTCACTAAAACAATTTTGATGTGTGAGGCGGTAAATGGTTTGCGATTTTTCTGTGGCATTGGCTTCGAGTGTATCGTGAGGCTCGGGAATATCTATATCAATACCGGCTTCCTGTAAAGTGATGATCTCAAATTGATCACCAATAACAGCGCGGATCTCGTCTACCTTGTGTTGATTGTTGGTGGCAAAGATCAGTTTCGGTTTCATCTTACTTAGCGTGCGAAATTATTTAAGAAACAGTTTTCAACGGTGATCAGTTTGATTGGCTTTTCAGTGCACAGTTTCAATCATTTTTAAATAGAGAACATATTTTTCAGGCACAACCAGAGTTTACTTTTTTCTAATTTGGCTTCCGGGCCATTGCCCAGCATGGCAGCTAATGGCGGGGCCAGTAAAAAGGAACAGTTATCATATTTCTGTACCTGGAAATTCGGAACCGTAAAAGGCAATTCTATCTGTTGGGCACTAACCCCAAACAGTATCAGAAACGTTGGCTGCAGCTTTTCTTTGAGGAAATTGTAGTTAACCGGGTCGTTATGGTGGTTTACAATGGCCACGTCTCCGAGGTTTAATTTGCAGGCGCCCAGGATAGATGATAAAAATTGCAATGCGTCATCAGGAAGGTAAACTGCGTCCTTTTCATACACTATCAGGGTAATATTTCGTAAATTGCTGCCCAAATACCACTGACGATCAGTAGATACTATAGCTTTTTGAGGTTTTTCCTTTACAGCTTTCTGCTCATTATCCATGATAACCAGGCTGTTCCTGAACAGATCTGCCAATATAAATCCGGGTAAAGGGCTATTTTCTGAATTCATTTCCGTTGGTAAATATTAACGATTGTTAGCTTTTATTTTTTTTGTTTATTTGCGTCAAATATAAAACTATGGTAGCAGCACCGGGCATAAACGTCACTAAAGTTGAAACAAGCAAGTTACAGGGAATGGCTCTTGAAAACCTTCCTTTCGGCCGTTATTTTACAGATCATATGCTGGAGGCTGATTATGAGAATGGTGAATGGAAAAATGTGGAGATCAAACCTTACCAGCCACTTTTGTTAGAACCCTCTACTGCTGCTTTGCATTACGGGCAGGCTATTTTTGAAGGTATTAAAGCCTATAAAAATGCTGATGGAGATGCTTTCATATTCCGCCCGTTTGATAATTTCAAAAGATTTAATATTTCTGCAGAACGTATGTGTATGCCTACGGTTCCTGAAGAAATTTTTATAGAAGGAATGCGTAAGCTGATTGAGCTGGATAAGAACTGGATCCCGTCTTTACCTGAACACTCTCTTTATATCCGTCCCTTCCTGTTTTCTTCCGATCCGGTGATCGGGGTGAAGCCTTCTGAGAGCTATAAGTTTATGATCCTGTTAAGTCCTACCGGGCCATATTACGCCGCACCAATGAAGATCTATGTGGAAGAGAAATATACCCGTGCAGCTCCCGGTGGTGTTGGCTTTGCCAAGAATGCAGGCAATTATGGCGGCAGTATGCTGGCCACTGCATTGGCCAAGAAACAGGGTTACGACCAGGTTTTATGGACCGATGCTTTTGAACACAAATACCTGCAGGAAGTTGGAACAATGAATGTATTCTTCATCATTGGTAATAAAGCTGTAACACCATCTCTGGAAGATGGAACCATCCTTGCCGGTGTAACACGTGATAGCGCCATGGTGGTGTTGAAAGAAATGGGACTGGAAGTAGTAGAAACAAAGATCAGCATTGATGAGCTGATGGATGCACATAAATCAGGTCAGTTACGCGAAGTGTTTGGTACCGGTACTGCGGCTACGATCTCCATGATCAAAGAACTGCGTTATAAAGATTATGTAATGCATTTTGATACCGATAAATCTGCGGTTGCACAGGAACTGAAAACCCGTTTAAATGCCATCCGCGATGGAATAGCTCCGGATAAGCATGGGTGGATGTATAAGATCTAAGTTCATCCGTTGGCTGAGTTGTTGGTTGCTAAAGGATGCTTCTGTTAAAAGGTGTGTCTGAGATCTCATTTGTATCTCTGAGATATTATTGCTTGCCAATGGCATGGTTAATAATCCTGTTATATAGTTTACAGCAAAAGTTGAAACAAGGCAGGTTCTTTTGAAAGATTGGATTTGATGTGACTCGCAAATGAGCCTGGCTTGGTGTACCGACTGTTTGAGTCTATCCACCCGATGATTCAATTATGAGATATTCATGGTGCAATTGGTGCAATTATTGTATTGGCTTTGCGTGCCTTGCAAATGTGCCTGACTATGCGTGTTGGGTCACCTGTCTTCTAAGGTTGCTTTTACTTTCTTTTGCAGTTGCTTTTTGTCGGGCAAGTAAAGTTGATACTTTGAGACAAAGATCTTGTTGGAGATCCCGCCTGTGGCAAATTCAACCAATACTTCGTCTTTCTCTGCTGAAAGAATAATACCGATTGGTTCATTATCTCCTTCAACACTTTCTTCAGTCCTGAAATAGTTCAGATACAGGTTCATTTGTCCGATATCGCCATGGCCAACTTTTCTTATTTTGAGGTCTATCAATACAAAGCATTTCAAAATACGGTGATAAAATACAAGATCAATGTAATGATGTTTGTTGCGAAGTGACATTTTGTATTGTCTGGCTACAAAAGCAAAGCCTTTCCCCAGCTCAAGCAAGAATAACTGTAAGTTGTCTATTATTTTTTGCTCAAGACCTTTCTCTGTCATTCGGTGGCTTTGTGGTATTCTGAGAAAGTCCAAAACATAAGGGTCTTTGATAGCTTCTGTCGGTTCAGAAGCAATATGTCCTTTTTCGGCAAGTTGCAAAACTCCTTTTTTGTCTTTACTCAATGCAAGCCGTTCAAACAAAGAAGAATCAATTTGTCTTTCAAGTTCACGATAACCCCAATTTTCAAGGATAGCCTGCTTCTCGTAAAACTTTCGTGTGGTATTGTCAGAAACGCCAAGCAGGGTTACAAAATGTGTCCAACTTAATTTGGCAGGCAGTGCCTGCCATTTTTGATAAACAAGGTAAAATCTCCGCATATCAAGGATGTTCCGCCTGCCAAATCCTTTGCCATATCGCTGACATAAATCTTTGGAAAGCCTTGATAATAGCTCACTCCCGTATTCAGCTCTTTCCTGCCCGTACTGTTCGTATTCTACTATGTGCCTGCCAATTTCCCAATTGGCTTTAACCAATTCTGTGTTAACAACTTTATAAGCATTTTGCCTTGCCTGCTCAATGGTTAAGCCGATATTGGCAAGGAGTTCGTTGTATTTTGTTTTACTTACTGCCATATAAAAGAATAACATTAAATACTACTGAAAAACTTTCCTGTTTCTACAAATTCTCAGCACTAATCTGAGAATCTGTGGCGATTTTTTTTCGATCAATCCTTGATCAATTTCCGGGTACTGCGCAGCTTCCCGCAATTCAGTTCCAGCAGATAAATACCTCTATTCAATTCGCCCACCGGAATGGTAACCTGTCCATCTTTTTGCATACCAAACGACAAGCTTTTTACCGGCATCCCTGAAAGATTTAAAATCCGGATATGGGTATTACCTGCTTCGCCGCAGTTAAACTGAACAATGATCTTGTCTTTTGCAGGAACCGGCGATAAATGCATAAGAATAGTTGAAGCTGATAATACAGGACCAACAACTTTTTTGGGTCCTGTAATTTCAAAACGTTTATCACCTTTACTCATGCTATCGGTACTGATGTTAAATGAATAGCTACTATCTGTTTCAAGGTGCATCCATTTATCAAGATACCTATCGTGCAGCATCAGTTTGTTTGATGATGGAAACATGGCTTTTGCTATCCTGATAGTAAACGTTCCTGTTATGTTTGTTTGAATACCCAGTGGAATAACAGTTTCATTGTTGATGGGCCGTGCATCTATTGACAATTGTTTCTGTTCTTTGCTGCGGCTGTAAAAATTCACTTCACTGTTCTGAAATTTTTCAGCATCAATTTTATCAAATCCCGTTCTGGCGCTGTCTATGGCCAGCACGATGATCCTGTCCCAAAAAATGCTGTCGGTTTCTAATCTTAGTTCAACATGATATGCATCATCCATGTCAATCACTGGCAAACCATCTGAAGCAGCCTCTGATGTTTTGCAGTTTTCTGTAAAGAGGATGGTGTTACCGATATTACTGTTTGCTTTCGCAATAAAAGAACCAAAAGGAGGGAGGATATATTTATTGGTGAACGGTGCACTGCTATAACCACCGTTCGTTCCCTGCATCGGGTTCCAGATCCAGAAATTTGTTCCAATATTACCGGCTCTTGCAGAAAGCGAAAGATCAACCGGCGATGCATAAGGATTGGCTATTACATTATACCCTGCATATTTATCTTTTCTAACGAGGATCTCCTGGTCGCCGGTTTGCACCTCTCCTGAAACATTGAGCATTACCGGCTGTGGCAAATAGGTTCCGTTCCTGCCGTTACCGGCGGGTATTCCGTCTAAGCCCTGACCGGGTTTTCCTCTCATCAATAATCGTATGCCAGTATGTTTTTTCCAGGCATTATCATTACTGCCGTTGGTGCGCGTAAAGGGTACCCAGCCCGCATCAACACCTAAGGAATCATTGCCATCGTTGGGGTTGTGGCGGAATGCAGAAGGCTGGTTGGTAGCCGAATTGGTAAAGCCATTGGTGCTTCCGCCATCGCCGGTAATATCCAGGCTGTCTTTCAGCATCTGCAAACCTGTATCGTTGCTGAACGGGTGACCTAATAGCCAGAAACATCTTCTGCCGCCTTTGATCAGGTGTTCAATAGATACATTGCCCCTGATATATGTTCCCGCAGCAGAAGGGCCGATGACTGATTTGTTTTGTAACCGGAGTAGATTATTGGTATATAAAGATCCACTGTTAAGCAATAAAGTTCCGGTAAGTATTAATGGATCGGATAGTACAACGCCGGCCGGATTATTGATGATAAGATGTTGCAATTTGTGATCCATGAATGAACTGCCCGAAATACTTTGTTGTGCGTTACCAGCGCAAATAATGGTTCCTTTGTCGGCTATTATTGATGTGGATGTGCTTATGATATTTCTGCTTATTTCCAAAACACCTGTAATTGTTAGCGAAGCTTTATCAAACAATATAATCTGCCGGCACCATGCGGAATCTTTAATTAACGGGTCATAATTTGAATTTCGGTATACCATTATATCTGTTGTGCTGTCTGGAACAATATTGTTGCACCAGTTTTTTGCATTGTTCCAGTTATTATCCGTGTTGCCTATCCACAGCCCGTTTTTTAGTACTGTGATTAAAATGGGGGATGAGGTGTCTGCACATACATTTGATATAGTTTTTCTTCTGAA
This sequence comes from Sediminibacterium sp., assembly GCA_036758845.1. Taxonomy (GTDB): domain Bacteria; phylum Bacteroidota; class Bacteroidia; order Chitinophagales; family Chitinophagaceae; genus Sediminibacterium. Next base: position 11,266 of record DAIOVU010000056.1, on the reverse strand, counting down.
AAATGTGCTGATATTTAATTTGTCTGAAGCGTAATTCTGCTGATTGTTTATTCCCGTGGCTTTGCTGAAACTGCTGCTATCATTGATAGTTGCTGTTTCCCAGGCATACGTATAAATGCCATCACCGCCTGAAGGGGATGCGCCGGAAAGAACTGCAGGCGCGCTGTTTATACAAATGATCTGCGGAGATCCGATACTATTGTTTTTGATGGCAGGTAAAAGTTGGATGAGTAATATTTTTTCTGATATATTGTTTCCGTCAGACACCTGAACGGTAATAGTGTCGGTGCCATTATGATTTTGTAAGGGATGATAAACGAATCCATCAGGGGTTACTGTTTTCCCGTTTGAGAGGATGGTATTACTGATCGTTTCCCAGTTGCCATGATAACCGCTACGAATAATTTTCCAGTTGATCAATTCTCCGGATTCATGGTCTGATACAGACAATGCCGTGTTAACAGCTATTGCCGAACTGTTTTCACACATGATAATTGTTTCGGCGTTTTTCGTTACAAAAACCGGCGCTATGCCATCTATACGAACACCCGCCTGTACGCCGGAATTTTTAATTGCAACCGATGCATTATTGCCAATGCTATCGGTGATGGTGCTGTTGTTTAATAATATAGAACTGCCTAAACGGATGCCGTCCTTATCAAGGTCGCCTTGTTGAACAACATACCTGAATAACAAACTTTCAGTACCTGTTCCTGAAATATAAAACAGGTTTTTTAAAATTGTTCCAATTGTAAGTTTAATGGTTGGTGTGTCTGAAACCAGGTTTACAATAACTCTCTTTGAAAACCGGAAAGAAAAATTAAGTGTATCTGATATCCTGTAGGTTTGGTTATCAGGAAAGCTAACACCTGTGATTACCGGAGCCACTGCATCAATTAAAATCAGCTTTGTACTTTCAGTATTATTCAGCAGTATCGGCGCAGGATTATTCATGGCATCTGTGATAGTACCATTGTTGAGTGAGATATTCGTATTTAGTTTGATGCCGTTGGTGTCTTCATCACCCGGTTGTATCACATACGTAAATAATAATGCATTACTGCCTGAACCGTTCCTGTATAAAGCCTGTTTTATTGATTTTCCAACCGTGAGTTTTATGGAAGGAATACCATTGGTGGTGGCAACTAAAACTTTTTCGTTGTAGCCCACAATAAATTCGAGTGTGTCGCCGGATTTGTATGTTCCGTTGCCGGGAACAATTACTTTGTTTACTGCTGCAGTTACAGGGTTAATTACAATCCCCGACATGCTGCCAATATTGTTTAATGTTAGGGAAGCATGATTGCCCACTTCATCTGTCATGCTTGCATTGTTTAAATGAATGCCGGATGAAATTTTGATTCCATCTCCATCCGAATCGTCTGATTCTATCATATACCTGAACAATAGTGCATTAGTTCCACTACCGTTCAGGTAAATGGCATTTCTTGTTTTGGCGCCTATTGTTAGCTGCAAATAAGGTAGTTCTCCAGTAGTTGTAACGATTAGTTTTTTGGTGTAGTTCACAATAAAATCAAGAATGTTTCCTGTTTTATATACCGATGCTACAGGAACAAGGACTTTGGTTACAGATGGAGCAACTGCATCAACCAAAATATTTTTAGTATTGCCGGTATTGCTGAAAGAAAGAGAGGCGATATTCCCGGTCAGGTCCTCGATCACGCAATTGTTCAGCGCTATTGAATTGCCGATCTTAATTCCATTTTTGTCGAGTTCGCCGCTTTGAATAACGTATCTGAATACCATACTGTCTGATCCGCCTCCAGCCGCATACAAAGCTGATCTTGTTTTGGTGCCTATGGTTAAAGAAAAAGAGGGTGTGCTGTCATTTTTGATCAAATTTATTTTTTCGTTGAAATGAAAAATAAAATCAAGCGTATCGCCTGTTTTGTAATAATTGTCAGGAGGAATTTTGAGTGATAGAATAAAAGGCCTGTTTGCATCAATCCCGTCTGATGATTGATGAACAGGCAATTGATATGGATTGCTGAGATTCCCGATTGAATCAGCTAATGTAATGGTAACAGGAATATCTGCTGTTGCATCAATATCTGTTCCGCCATTTGGTATCACAGATTGCGAGGTATAAGTGCTGTCGTTCTTTTTAAGCAATCCCGATAAGGCTATGCCATTGATATTTGCTGAAATTATCCGGCATGTGTCCTTATCCGGCAATACCGAAATAGTTATGTTCATGGTATCGCCAATTTTCATAGCCCTGTCAGGAATGCTAACGGCATTGATCTGCGGTGGTGTTTTATCAATCGCATAAGAACCAGTGGAAGTAAATGGCAAAGAATCAATTGCAGGTGACAGGCCGCTGCTGTTTGCAAAAGTTAATCTGATCAAACCATCACCCGTTCCTGTGTTTACAGTTATCAGGTAAACATTTTCTGAGCCGACAATATTTGTTATTGCAGCGCCACTAATGCCGGGTGTTTGCAGAATAAAATTAGATGCACTTAAACCTGTGATATTTTTTGCTGTTTCTAAACGAAAAGTAACAACCTGCAAATTTGTTTTACCCGGTGCTATTGCTTTTAATGAAACAATACCTGTTGAAGTAGTGAATGTTCTATCATCGCCATAGGCTGTACCTCCAGCCGTTGTTGCATAGGCTCTTGCATATACTGTTGTGCCTTCCGGTAAGCCAGTGATTAGCTGTGAAAAAGTTCCTGTGCCGCTGCCAATGATGGTTTTGTTGTTTGTTAAAACAGGATTGGGGGTTGCAGACCATACAATCCCTCTTTCGGTTACCGGTGCGCCCCCATCGTTTGATACTTCTCCACCCAGCCATGCTGTGCTTTGGGTTACTGAAAAAGCATTACTGGTAATAATAGTTGCCAGGTTAATACCTGTTGTGAAATTAAGTGTATCACCAGTGGTACTTCCATTTAGATTGATGGCTTTTATGCGGTAATAATATTTTGTGCCGGGTGAAAGACCGGTAAGTGATGCCGATACATTGGTATTGCCGGTTGTTGCGATAATTGTATCAGGTACTGCATGAATAGTTGATGGGTGCAGGAATGAATTCAGACTATCATATTCAAAAACAACCGAAGTGATAGCATTATTATCATTAACCAATCCATTCAATATTGCGGAGTTTGTTGTGATATCCGTTATTGCATGTGTAACCGCATCAGGCATCGTGCTGGCCAGTGTTGCTGAAAAGCGAAAGTTATCAATGCCGCATATATCATCACTGCCCGCTTCATCTGCATCATCCCATCTTAGCAATAATTGCTCACCGGGTTTCCAGGCAATGTTGTTGATGATAAATGAAATGTTTTGCTGATTCTCCGGCAGGTTGCCGTTCAGACTGCCGCCGGAAGAGGTGTTGATGACTGAATTGAAACTGAGTTGAGATGCGTTTAGCAAATCCTGTTGGTCAATATGTAACAGGTTTCCTGTTTTGTACCGGCAATACCAGGTGTTTTTATTTGTTGATCCTCCTTTTCTCCATTGTTCGGCAGTAAAACTTACAGTAACCCGGTTTAGCACGCTCCCGGTATGATTGGTAAGAACAATTCCTATGGCATAAACAGCGGTGCCCGACGCGAGAGTGCCCAATGCTCTTTCAGTAGAGCCAGAACCGCCAAGACTGTAAACTCCGCTTCCCGTGGATGAGCCTGTACTAACTCCAAATGAAGCGTTGGTATTGCTGCCGGTAATCATCATCACCTGCCAGCCGGCCAGGCCGGTTGCATTAATGGGATTGCTGCTGAGATTGATGGGGCCTTTCCCCGTTAGGGTAAAACTCCCGGTTGAGGGTAGTCCATCAAAATTTTGTGCATAGACTGCTCCCGGTGTGGTGTATGAAACGGGTGTAACCGTGGGTTGAGCCAGACTAAGCTGGTAACCACAAGTGGCTATGCACAATAAGTAAAAAGCGATACTTCTCATGAAACCGGATTTGAATAAATCAACTGTTTGGGTTTATGAGGAGGTTACGGGATCAAAATAGTGTGGCTAAGCCGGATTTCAATGCCCTGAAAGCAAATCAGGTGATAAAACGGTGCCTGAAAAGCGTATTTCTTCGCTTTTTTAAGTGGGGAAGCCCCCTTTTTAGGCGTAATTTTGCCAGCCCGGCCCTTATGCCGGAAATCATTTGCCGGGAACCGATGGGTAGTTGATTTCCTGTGCCGGTAAAGGGTTTTGGATGAATAGCAGGAAAACTTTTGAAAACATTTTGGTTTTTCAGTTTCAGCCATTACCTTTGCCGTCCGAAATTTTAAACGGTTTAGAATGCCTACAATACAACAATTAGTAAGAAAAGGACGCGAAATTATCAGGGCTAAAAGTAAGTCCAGGGCTTTGGATGCATGTCCACAGCGCCGTGGAGTATGTACACGTGTGTACACTACAACGCCTAAAAAGCCAAACTCAGCCCTGCGTAAAGTAGCGAAAGTGCGTTTGACCAATAAGATCGAGGTGATCGCCTATATCCCGGGTGAGGGCCACAATTTGCAGGAACACTCCATCGTATTGATCCGTGGAGGCCGTGTAAAGGACTTGCCGGGTGTACGTTACCACATTGTTCGTGGTAGCTTAGATACTGCCGGCGTGAAAGACCGTAAGAAAAGCCGTTCTAAATACGGTACAAAAAAAGAAAAAGCGAAAAAATAATTTCTCAATAAAAGGCTGAGTAAAGTTTTAATACTTGAAGAAATTCAGCCGAAAGTAAAAATTAGAACATGCGTAAAGCACAAGCCAAAAAATTACCTCTCGCTCCAGATGGACGTTTTAACGATAAACTGGTTACCCGTTTTATCAATAACCTGATGTGGCAGGGTAAAAAGAGTACCGCTATCAATATTTTCTATGATGCGGTAGATAAGGTTAGCAAAACAACCAATGAAGACGGATATGAAGTGTGGAAGAAAGCCATCGCTAATGTTACCCCTTCTGTAGAGGTGCGTAGCCGCAGGATTGGTGGTGCCACTTTCCAGATCCCTGCTGAGGTTCGTGCCGACCGTAAAATCTCCTTAAGCATGAAGTGGCTGATCCGCTATAGCCGCGAAAGGAATGGCCGTACCATGGCCGATAAGCTGGCTAACGAGATCATCGCAGCCGCTAAAGGTGAAGGTGCCGCTTTCAAAAAGAAAGAAGATACCCACCGTATGGCAGAGGCTAACAAAGCCTTCTCTCACTTCAAAGTTTAAAATCTCCTTAAAGTTTTTTCATAAGGCCCTGATTTTCAGGGCCTTATTTTTTTGTGCCCTCTATTTCCTAAAAAAGTAGACTATATATTATATACATGTGGTGTATTCGCACTACATTTGTAGTACAATCACTACTAAGTATAGAGTTTTTACTGGTTGGTGATTCGATCCAATCCAATGTCCATGCAAAAGCTGGTTTTAAATCCAACTTATTCACGATTCTTTGATTCAAATGGAAATTCAACACAAAATCCACCAGGATTCTTCGAAAAAGCTTTCGAAATAATATCCGGATCGTGTTTTTCTCATTCTCAAAAAATCGTTCATCCTCTGTCTGGCCCGTTTACCTCAGTTCGCTTTAACAAACTGCCAAAGCAGCCAAAAGCATCTCTGAAAAGTAACCGAGAACATCTCAAGTTTAAGGCCTTACAAAGCTTTTGCAAAAAATGAAAAAAGTACTCAGTCTCTTACTCATAATCACCGGTGCCATCCTCTTTACAGGATGCAGCAAAACCACTCCTGAGCCAATCAGTGTCCGTGATCAAAACATGAAGTACCTGGTTGGAGATGGTAACAAATTATGGCATTTAAGAGAGGTACACGTAAATGGCACCCAGCAAACGCTGACAGATGCACAGATGAAGTATACTCTAACCTACACCATCAATCCTGCTGTTGCTTATTCCGGCACTTTCACAGACTCTGACGGTTATAAAGGCACCTGGAAAATGCTTGGTGAATACGTACTGCGTGAGGTAATTACAAACAACCCGTCAGGCAATGCAGAAAGTATCATTTACATCAATGGAATCAATGAAACCAAGCTGGACATTGAATCTACCAACAACCCCACTTTAACTACAGTCAGGAAAGTTTACTATGCGTATTAATAAAGGCACATATTTTTTCATCATCATGTTGCTTGCCTGCACCACAGGTATGGCGCAGATGTCGATGCCTTTTAGCATGTCGCCAATTGCCAGTTCTTCTGCAAGAATGACTTCCAATGGCGGTAATCCGATTGTAATGAATGGTAACGGTAAATGCCTGAATGTTTCAAATGGTTTGGGTTCTATGTCGAGCATAGCTTCAAGCAATAAAGGGGTTTTTGGTGCAGCATGTGTGGAAACACCACCCGTTGCTACTGTATTGATGGAGCTTACTTCTATTAATGTTTATCCTAACCCTACACACAGTATCAGTACCCTGAAATGTGAAGGAAAATTTGATGTTAATTTATCATGCATGGTTAGGGTAATTGGAATGGATGGAAGAGTGGTATTGAACCAAATGGTTCAGATGAAAGATGTGCAGGCTGGTTATACGATCAACGCCAATGCTTATGCAAACGGTACGTATGTAGTAAGCGTTGATTTCATGAACCAGCACTACACGATGAAGTTGATAAAATTATAAGAATAGACGGAAAGCACTGAGGGGATAGTTGGTATCTTTGTAGTTGTTCATCTACTGGTTTTCAAAGGTACTTTCTATTGTTTGTAGATGTTTTTCGACTGAATTTGTGGTTAAATAAATGGTTCACATATCCTATGAAAAACTATTTTTTAACCACATGTCCTATGAAAAACCGATTTTTAGAAGTCGTATCCTATGAAAAACCATTAATCTGTAATACCTGTCTATTATTGAGCGTTATATCTATATATAAATCTTTGAATCAATGAAAATTACATTCATCAGGGAGGTATTGGTTGTTACGCTGGTATTTCTGGCCGGTAGCGCTATTGCGCAACCGCCTCCCGGCATCAATTTTCAGGCTTTGGCAAAGGATCCGCTGGGGAATCCGGCCAAAAACAGGTCGGTTTATATAAAAGATGCTATTATCCAAACTTCTCCTAACGGTACCAAAGTATGGGAAGAAACCCATGTGGTGCAGACAGATAATGATGGGATATACACAATTGTTTTAGGGCAGGGAGTTAAGTCTCCTTCCATTCCGGCTACAACTACTGATATAGGTAAAATAGACTGGGGGCATGATATTTATTTCTTAAACACTAAAGTTGCGGTAGCGCCTTCTATCCCGTCTACCTGGTGGGTGGCGGCTGATAATTACTTAGATATGGGTACTGTGCAAATGCAGAGTGTGCCTTTTGCACTATTTGCCGGTAATGCCAGTGTAACCAACGTAAATACGAGTATTTCTGCGGGTCCGCCAAACACGTTTCTTATTACTGATAGTCTTGGTAATGTGAACTGGCAAAGGCCGCAGGCGGCGAATGCGAGTGTGACAACAATTACTAATCTGAACTTAACAATCCTGCAGGGGCAAAACGTATTTATTCCTGCAAATACAACGGCTGTTGCTATTATATCTCTTCCAAGTGTGAAAAAAGGGGATCCTATTTTAGTAACTCCGCAGGATGATTATCAGAACTGGGCTGTTTATGCTGCCTGGGTAAGCCAGAATGGTGAAGTAAAGATCAGGTTCGCGAATTTTACGAACCAGCCGGTGGCGGTTTTTGGAAGTCAATATAAAATTGTGGTTATAAAATAGAAATAGAATAAATACGTTATAGGATGAATCTAATATTTATTCATCTATTAATTTTGAACTAACGAAATACACATTGTGATAACTGTTAATATGAGAAAGTTTTTTTACCAGCGCACCCTGCTTGTTCTTGGTGTGCTTTTCTCATTTGTATACAGTGCCAATGCGCAGAAATTTGGAGATAATCTTGGAGATCACAAAGCAACTACTGATCTCAATATGCAGAGTAATAAGATCATTAATGCGCAGGGGTTGATTGTTGGTAACAGTATCTTCTTTAATAGCAGCGTTGCCATTCAGATAGATGCGGCTGATAAAGCGCTTTTGATATCGAGAGTATTTGATACAAGTGCTATTGCTGCCCCTGTAGATGGTATGATGGTGTACAGTGATTTTGACAAGAAGTTTTATTTCAGGCAGGAGGGGATATGGATCACTTTTGGAACAGTTAATGGCAATAGTGGGGTAACTACATTGAATGGGCAGGTGGGCAGTGTTATTATAAAAGGAGATAACGGGCCTATTACTGTGTCTAGTTCTGGAGGAACCATTACCGTAACTGCTAATACTTCGGCGGCTATATGGAATGCAGGTAAGCTGGCGGGAAAAGCTTTGTCGGGAGTGCCTCCTCAATCCGGGCAGGTTTTACAATATAGCGCTATAAAAAATGCATGGGAGCCAGCCAATATTGCCACATTAAATAACCTGGTGCTTGCAGATGGATTGAGTACTGATTCGATTGTAACTACCTTGAATGGGGAATTACGGAAAATACCTTCTTCCAACTTCATATTTATTACCGATACGGCCAGTATGCTTAGCAAATTATTGCGTGTGAGTGATACGGCTGCAATGCTGAGTAACCGTTTAAAGATCAGTGATACAGCCACAATGCTGAAAGGCTATGTGCGTTCGGGCAATGTTCCTGCCACGGGTGTTACTACTGTATCGGTTGTAAATGCAAATGGTATTTCAGGAACGGTTACTAATCCTACCACTACTCCGGCCATCTCCTTAAGTTTAGGAAATATTACTCCTATTTCTGTTGCTGCATCAGGTGCTATATCCGGTTCAACGATTTCCGGTAAGATTGTTACGGCGGCACAGCCCAATATTACTTCCATCGGACAATTATCTAATTTATCAGTAACAGGAACGATTGAAGGTGGAACTTTCAGCGGTACACTGTCGCCCGGTACTATTGCCGGCATAACGGGATTATCAACGTTTACAAATATTACGGTTACCGGATTTGCCAACATGAACACGATCAGTGGTACGTTGACAACAGGGGCACAGCCTAATATTACTTCTTTGGGGCAGTTGAGTAATTTATCAGTTGCAGGTACTGTTCAGGCAAACAGTTTGTCAGGCACTTTGACTACTGCAGCACAACCGAATATTACTTCATTAGGCCAATTAAATAATTTATCAGTAACCGGAACAGTTGAAGCAAACACAGTAAGTGTTACTACTGCTAAGATCACCAATCTGGGGGGGGTATCAAATCTATCGGTGACAGGAACAGTTGATGCGGCGAAATTGTCTGGTACATTGACAACAGCGGCGCAACCAAATATTACATCATTAGGGCAGTTAAATAATTTATCAGTAAGTGGTACGATAGAAGGAGGTGTGTTTAGTGGAACCTTATCGAATGGAACACAGACAAGCATTACAGCATTAGGACAGTTATCTAATTTATCAGTTGCAGGTACTGTTCAGGCAAACAGTTTGTCTGGCACTTTGACTACTGCAGCACAACCGAATATTACTTCATTAGGCCAATTAAATAATTTATCAGTAACCGGAACAGTTGAAGCAAACACAGTAAGTGTTACTACTGCTAAGATCACCAATCTGGGGGGGGTATCAAATCTATCGGTGACAGGAACAGTTGATGCGGCGAAATTGTCTGGTACATTGACAACAGCGGCGCAACCAAATATTACATCGTTAGGGCAGTTAAATAATTTATCAGTTGCAGGTACTGTGCAGGCAAACAGTTTGTCTGGCACTTTGACTACTGCAGCGCAACCGAATATTACATCGCTTGGACAGTTAAATAATTTATCAGTAACCGGAACAGTTGAAGCAAACACGGTAAGTGTTACAACTGCTAAGATCACCAATCTGGGGGGGGTATCAAATCTATCGGTGACAGGAACAGTTGATGCGGCGAAATTGTCTGGTACATTGACAACAGCGGCGCAACCAAATATTACATCATTAGGGCAGTTAAATAATTTATCAGTAAGTGGTACGATAGAAGGAGGTGTGTTTAGTGGAACCTTATCGAATGGAACACAGACAAGCATTACAGCATTAGGACAGTTATCTAATTTATCAGTTGCAGGAACAGTGCAGGCAAACAGTTTGTCAGGCACTTTGACTACCGCAGTGCAACCGAATATTACATCGCTTGGACAGTTAAATAATTTATCAGTAACCGGAACAGTTGAAGCAAACACGGTAAGTGTTACAACTGCTAAGATCACCAATCTGGGGGGGGTATCAAATCTATCGGTGACAGGAACAGTTGATGCGGCGAAATTGTCTGGTACATTGACAACAGCGGCGCAACCAAATATTACATCGTTAGGGCAGTTAAATAATTTATCAGTTGCAGGTACTGTTCAGGCAAACAGTTTGTCAGGCACTTTGACTACTGCAGCACAACCGAATATTACATCGCTTGGACAGTTAAATAATTTATCAGTAACCGGAACAGTTGAAGCAAACACGGTAAGTGTTACAACTGCTAAGATCACCAATCTGGGGGGGGTATCAAATCTATCGGTGACAGGCACAGTAGATGCAGCGAACCTGTCAGGTACCTTAACAACGGTAGCGCAACCAAATATCACAAGTGTTGGTCAGTTAAGTAATTTGTCAGTGAGTGGCACGATCCAGGGGGGCACCTTTAGTGGAGCCTTATCAAATGGTACACAAACAAGTATTACAGCACTTGGTCAATTAAGTAATCTGTCAGTAAGCGGCACAGTAGCAGCAGGTACAGTAAGTGCAACAACAGCAAACATTACGAACCTTGCGGGTCTTGCGAATTTATCAGTAACAGGCACCGTACAGGCAACAAGCTTATCAGGTACATTAACAACAGTAGCGCAACCTAATATTACGAGTGTAGGTCAGTTAAGTAACCTGTCTGTAACTGGTACGATCCAGGGCGGCACGTTTAGTGGAGCATTATCAAATGGTACACAGACAAGCATAACTACACTGGGTCAATTAAGTAATCTATCAGTAACAGGTACCGTAGCAGCGGGTACCATAAGTGCAACTACAGTAAATGTTACGAACCTTGCGGGATTGGCAAACTTATCAGTAACCGGAACAATCGATGCGGCGAACCTGTCGGGTACATTAACCACAGTAGCACAACCTAATATTACAAGTGTAGGTCAGTTAAGTAACCTGTCTGTAACTGGTACGATCCAGGGCGGCACGTTTAGTGGAGCTTTATCAAATGGTACACAGACAAGCATTACTGCACTGGGTCAATTAAGTAATCTATCAGTAACAGGTACAGTTGCGGCAGGTA